>JBBSBZ010000001.1:0-75706 GCA_038250795.1 Burkholderiales bacterium
GAGCAGCAGGCCGATGAATTTGGCAGAACTTCCAATGAGTTTCGAATCCCTCGGCCTGGCCGAGTCGCTGCTGCGTGCCGTGCACGAAGCGGGCTACACCACGCCCACCCCGATCCAGGCGCAAGCCATCCCCGCCGTGCTTTCCGGCGGCGACGTCATGGGCGGCGCCCAGACCGGCACCGGCAAGACCGCCGGCTTCGTGCTGCCGATGCTGCAGCGCCTGATGGACAAGCCAGCTGTGCGCGACGCCAAGGGGCGGCTCCCGATCCGCGCCCTCATCCTCACGCCGACGCGCGAGCTCGCGGCGCAGGTCGAGGAGAGCGTGCGCACCTACGGCAAGCACTCCAAGCTGACGAGCATGGTGATGTTCGGCGGCGTCGGCATGCAGCCGCAGGTCGACAAGCTGCGCCGCGGCGTCGACATCCTCGTCGCCACGCCGGGCCGCCTGCTCGACCATCACGGCCAGCGCACGCTCGACCTCTCGCACGTCGAGATCTTCGTCCTCGACGAGGCCGACCGCATGCTCGACATGGGCTTCATCCACGACATCAAGAAGGTGCTCGCGGTGCTGCCCCAGAAGAAGCAGAGCCTGCTCTTCTCGGCCACCTTCAGCGACGAGATCAAGGCCCTCGCCGATCGCCTGCTCAACGCGCCGGTGCTGATCGAGGTCGCGCGCCGCAACCAGACCGCCGAGCTGATCGCCCAGAAGGTGCATCCGGTCGGCCGCGAGATGAAGAAGGACCTGCTGGTCCACCTCGTCAAGGACAACGACTGGCACCAGGTGCTCGTCTTCACGCGCATGAAGCACGGCGCGAATCGCCTGGTCGAGCATCTGCTCAAGCACGACATCAGCGCGATGGCGATCCACGGCAACAAGAGCCAGACGGCTCGCACCAAGGCACTCGCCGACTTCAAGAAGGGCGATCTGCAGGTGCTCGTCGCCACCGACATCGCGGCGCGCGGCATCGACATCGACCAGCTGCCCCACGTCGTCAACTTCGAGCTGCCGAACGTGCCCGAGGACTACGTCCACCGCATCGGCCGCACCGGCCGCGCCGGCACCAAGGGCGAGGCGATCTCGCTCGTCTGCGTCGACGAGAACGGCTTCCTGCGCGAGATCGAGCGGCTCACGAAGAACGAGATCCCGAAGGAAATCGTTCCCGGCTTCGAGCCGCCGTCGCACGAGCGGCCCGAGCCCATCGTGCTCGGCCGGATGGTGATCGGCGAAGGCGCCGCCCGCGGCGGCATGCGTCCCAACCGTGACGGCGCCGGTCGCGGCGGCAACGGTCGCGGGCATGGCGGCGGTGGCGGTGGTCGCGGCCACGGCGGCGGCAACAGCGGTCGACAGGGCCAGGGCCAGGGCGGCGCCGCGCGACCGTCCGACCGACCCGGCTCGTCCGCACCGCGGCGCGAATCGGCGGCCGGCAGCGGTTCGCCGCGGCCGACCTTCAAGCGCTGATCACGGGCGCCCGGAGCGTCTCAGACGATGGCGTCCGTTGTCCCAGCCGAGCGCCGCGTGGCCCTCGTCGCCGGCGCCACCGGACTGATCGGCCGTGCGCTCCTCTCCCGGCTGCTGGACGATGCTCTCTACGAGCGCATCGAGGTGCTGGCGCGCCGGCCGCTGCCGGCTGACGTCGCCCGCCATGAGCGGCTCACCGTCCACATCGGCGATGCATCGACGCTCGCCGGTGCGACGGCCGGCGTGACCGACGTCTTCATCGCCCTCGGCACGACGATCAAGGTCGCCGGCTCGCAGGCAGCGTTCAAGGCGATCGACCACGATCTGGTGGTCACGGTCGCGCGCGCCGCCCGTTCGGCTGGCGCCACCCGCATCGGCGTCGTCTCCGCGCTCGGCGCCGATGCGAAGTCGAGCGTCTTCTACAACCGCGTCAAGGGCGAGATGGAGACCGACATCGCGTCTCTGGGCTTTGCGTCGGTGACCTTCGCGCAGCCTTCCCTGCTGCTCGGCGACCGTGCCGCGCTCGGCCAGCCCGAGCGCCGGATCGAGCGGCTCGCGATGAAGCTCGGCGCGCCGCTGTCGTTGCTGATCCCGCGCTCGGTGCGACCGATCCGTGCCGACGCTGTCGCCGCGAGCCTGGTCGCGGCGCTGGCGAAGGCCCGACCGGGCATCCAGCGCCTCTCGTCGGGCGAGATGCAGTCCCGGCGCACCTGACCACGCCGACCGGCGACGAGCGCGCCGAGAGGCGCTGTCGACGGCGGCGCGCGACCCTTGCAACGCGACACTCCACCCGCACATCGCGAGAGGGGTCATTCACGCCTCGTATCATCGCCGCGCATCGGGCCCGCAAGGGGCGGGCTCGCAGGAGAATAGATTGAGATCACTCGCCATCGCCATTGCTCTCGTCTTCGCCACGACGGCGACACTTCCGCTGGTCGCCGAGGCGCGCCGCATCGGCGGTGGCGGCGCCATCGGCATGCAGCGCAGCCTGCCGCCGCGCGCCGCTCCCCAGGCGGTGCCCGCCCGCCCGGCAGCGCCCACCGCGCAGCCCGCCGCCACGCCGGCCGCCGCCGCGCCCGCCGTCGCACCCAAGCGCTCGTGGCTCGGCCCGATCGCCGGCCTCGCCGCGGGCCTCGGCATCGCCGCGCTGATGAGCCACCTCGGCTTCGGCGCGGAGTTCGGCCACTTCGTCATGCTGCTGCTGCTCGGTGTCGTCGCGATCGTCGCGATCCGCTTCCTGATGCGACGCTTCGCGCCGGCCGCGCCGCGCTCCGACCTGAGCTTCGCCGCGGCGACGCCGTCTTCGGCCGCTGCGTTCGGCAGCCCGGCCAACACGTTCAGCGCGCCGCGCGTCGACCCGGTCGCTGTGCCGACGCACCTGCCGGCCGACTTCGACGCGGCCGGTTTCGAGCGGATCGCCAAGATGATCTTCATCCGGCTCCAGGCCGCCAACGACAGTGGTGACCTCGGCGACCTGCGCGCCTTCACGACGCCGGAAATGTTCGCCCACCTCAAGCTCGATCTCCAGGAGCGCGGCCGGGCAACGCAGCAGACCGACGTCGAGCGCGTCGACGCCGAGGTGCTGGACGTCGTGCGCGACGACGAGCGGCAGATCGTCAGCGTCCGCTTCCACGGCTCCATCCGCGAGGACGCGGGCGCGCCGGGGCAGCCGTTCGACGAGGTCTGGCACCTCGTCAAGCCCGCCGACGGCAGCCGCGAGTGGGCGATCGCCGGCATCCAGCCGACGACGGCGCCAGCGCTCGCACAGGCGGCCTGAACGCACGCGGCGCGCCTGGACGCGCGCCGCGGTCTCGACCGCCCACGACGCCGCGGTCTCGCCGCGACGAAGCACTGCGCCACAATCACGCGCCGCATTCCCGGCGCTCGACGGCGCAGCTCTCGATGACGCGAGATTCACGTTCTTTCGCCACGGCGCTCGCCGCTCTCGCGGCATCGCTGCTCGGCGCCTGCGCGCCGATGACGGCGCCGGATCCGGGGGCGGTCGCCATCGCGTCGGCAGCAGCCGCTGCGCCATCGGGCCCGGTCATCGCACCGAATGCGAATCTCGTCGTCCAGGGCATCCCGCCGGTGCCGGCCCGCATCGCCGAAGACGTGGCCCGCTACAACGACTTTCGCGGCCATCGCTTCGTCGACTGGCATCCGACCAAGCGCGAGATGCTGGTGTCGTACCGGCAGGCCGGCGCGAGCACCGCGCAGATCTTCCGCCTCGCCTCGCCGCTGGCCGAGCCGCAAGCGCTCACCGACGCCGACGAGCGGATCCTCGCCGCCAGCTACGAGCCGATCGACGGCCGCTACATCGTGATCGCGCGCGGCCACGGCGGCGACGAAGCGGCACAGCTCTACCGCGTCGATCCCGCGACCCGCCAGACGACGCAGATCACCGAGCCCGACGAGCGCCACGACCTCCAGCGCTGGCTGCATCGCTCGAGTGCGCTGCTGTATCTGTCGCTGCCACTCGACCGCACCGCCTCCTCGGGCCGGCGCGAGAACGTCCGGCAGCGCCTCACCCTCGTCGATCCGCTCCGGCCCGAGCAGCGTCGTCGCCTTGCCGAGCTTCCCGGCGGCGGCTGGGAGGTCGGCGGCGTCGCCTGGAGCGACCGGAAGATCGCCCTCACGCGCTACCTGTCGGCGACCGAGTCGCAGGTCTGGCTCCTCGACATGGCCAGCGGCGCCTTGAAGCAGGTGCTGCCCGCCACCGGTCAGCCGGCGGCGACCCACCTGGCGCAGCTCTGGAAGAAGGACGATTCGGGCTTTTTCGTTCTCGGCGATCGCAGCGGCGAGTTCCGCGAGCTGCTGTTCTATCGCCTCGCCGACGCGCGCCTCGTGCGCATCAGCCGCGCCATCCCGTGGAACATCGAGAGCGTGAGCCTCGACGCCGGCGGGCGGCTACTCGCGGTGCGCGCCAACGTCGAGGGCCGCAGCGAGCTGCGCTTCTTCGATGCCGAGAGCTTCGACGAGCTGCCCAGCCCGGACGTCGATGGCAGCGTCGTGCAGGCGAGCTTTCATCCGCGCCTGCCGCTGCTGGCGGTGACCTTCGTCGACAGCGCCAGCCCGGGCACGATCGCGGTGGTCGACCCGAGCAACGGCGCGCTACGGCGCTGGACGGCGCCGGCCGCGCCCGCCGGCGTCGACCCGTCGACTTTCGGACGCCAGGAGATCGTGCGCTGGAAGAGCTTCGACGGGCGCGAGATCTCCGGCCTCCTGACGCGGCCGCCGGCGCGCTTCACCGGGCCGAGGCCGGTGCTCGTCGCCATCCACGGCGGACCGGAGGAGCAGGCGCGCTTCGGCTTCCTCGGCCGCAACCAGTACTTCGTCGAGGAGCTCGGGATCGCCATCCTGCAGCCCAACGTGCGCGGCTCGGCGGGTTTCGGCAAGACCTTCCTCTCGCTCGACGACGGCATGAAGCGCGAGGACTCGGTGAAGGACATCGGCGCCCTCTTCGACTGGATCGCGACGCAGCCCGGCCTCGACGCGTCGCGCGTGATGGTCACGGGCGGCAGCTACGGCGGCTACATGAGCCTGGCGGTCGCGACACGGTATTCCGACCGGATCGCCGGCTCGATCGACATCGTCGGCATCTCGAACTTCGTCTCCTTCCTCGAGAACACCGAGAGCTACCGTCGCGACCTGCGCCGCGTCGAGTACGGCGACGAGCGCGACCCGGCGATGCGCGAATTCATGCTGCGCACGGCGCCACTCAACAACGCCGAGAAGATCACCCGGCCGCTGTTCGTCGTGCAGGGCAAGAACGATCCGCGCGTGCCCTACACCGAGGCCGAGCAGATCGTCGCCCGCGTGCGCGGGACCGGCACGCCGGTCTGGTACCTGCGCGCCGAGAACGAAGGCCACGGCTTCGCGCGCAAGGAGAACGCCGACTTCCAGTTCTACGCCCAGGTGATGTTCATGCGCCAGACGCTCCTCGGCGAGCGCGCGCCCGGGCGGTGAGCGAGCCTCGCATCCTCGCCTACGGCGAGCCGATGGTGGAGTTCAACCAGACCGGCGCCGAGGGCGGCACGCTCTACCTCCAGGGCTTCGGCGGCGACACCTCCAATTTCGCGATCGCGGCGGCACGCCAGGGTGCGAGCGTCGGCTATGTCTCGGCCCTCGGCGACGACATCCACGGCGCCATGCTGCGTGCGCTCTGGCGCCAGGAAGGCGTCGACCAGAGCCACGTGCTCACCGACGCCAAGGCGTTCACCGCGATCTACTTCGTCACGCACGACGGTGCGGGCCACCACTTCAGCTTCTTTCGCCGCGGCTCGGCGGCGAGCCGGTTCGCGGCGTCGCAGTTGCCGCGCGAGGCGATCGCGCAGGCGAGCGTGCTCCACCTGTCGGGCATCTCGCTGGCGATCTCGAAGAGTGCGTGCGACGCGGGCCTGGCCGCCATCGAGATCGCGCGCGAAGCCGGCGTGCGGGTCTCGTTCGACACCAACCTGCGATTGAAGCTCTGGCCGGTCGCGCGCGCCCGCCGCGTCATGAGCGCGGTCATCGCGCGCAGCGACATCTGCCTGCCGAGCCTCGACGACATCACGGCGATCACCGGCCTCGTCGAGCCGGAGGCGATCGTCGACCATTGCCTCGGGCTCGGGGCGCGAACCGTGGCGCTCAAGCTCGGCGCCGAAGGCGCGTGGGTCGCCGACGCGCAGCGGCGCGTGCGCATCGCGCCGCATCCCTGCCGGCCGGTCGACGCGACCGGCGCCGGCGATGTGTTCGGCGGCGCCTTCGTCGCCCGGATCGTCGCCGGCGACGACCTCGAGGCCGCCGGGCGCTACGCCGCCGTCGCGGCGGCGCTCTCGACCGAAGGCTTCGGCGCGGTGGCGCCGATCCCGCATCGCGACCGGGTGCGCGCCGCGCTGCAGAGCGGCTGACGCAGGGGCGAGCACAGCCTCAGGGCGCCGAAGGTCCCTGGAATCCGCGCGCCCGATAGGTGAGGACGAGCGTGTCGCGGTGACCGTCGGCAGCGATCGGCTGGATCGGGGTGCTCTCGTGGACGACGCGGGCGTCGTCGAGAACGAGCGCCGTCCACGGCTCGAGCATCGTGAAGCGCAGCCCTTGGGGTCCGTCGGCGGCGAACACGCGGGTCTCGCCCCCCTTGATGCCCAGGCGATCGACGAGCACGACGGCGACGAGGTCGACACCGTCGCGGTGCGCACCTTCGGGCGTCGGCCGGCCGATGCCGTCGGTGGTATCGATGCGGAACTGGTGCGCCTCGACGTACCACTTCTGCTGGCCTCGGTACGACGACGCGAGCTTCGCGAACGACACGAGCATCCGCCGCCACGCCGGCGCCGCGAGCACCGCCTCGTCGACCGGATCGAACCACCGTTCGATGCCGCCGTGCAGCGCGTTGTATTCGACCGGCTGCCAGTGCGCCCGCTGCTCGACGAGCTGCACCGAATCGCCGTCGATGACGAGGCTGGCGTGGCGGCGCCGGCGATAGTGGCCGCCGTCACGCAGGTGGGCGTCGGGCGGCAACGAATCCCACGAAGGTCGCAGCGCGTCGAGCGCGCCGAGGGTCGCCCCGGCGAAGCGCGCGAACGCGGCGGGCGCGAGCAGGGCATGCCCGCTCGCCTTGAGCGTCTCGACGAGAGCGGCGGGCTCGGTCGTCGGCACGCCGAGCGGCGCCGAGCTCATCGGCCGTAGCGCTCGCGCGCGAGCTGCGCGCCCTTGGCCAGCGCGGCAAGCTTGGCCTCAGCCACCTCGCGGCGCATCGGCGCCAGGCCGCAGTTGGTGCACGGGAACAGGCGCTCGCGCGGCACGAAACGCAAGGCGCTGCCGATCGTGTCGGCGATCTCCTCGGGCGTCTCGATGACGTCGGAGGCGACGTCGATGACGCCGACCATGACGTCCTTGCCGTCGAGCAGGCGCATCAGCTCGGCCGGCACGTGTGAGTGGAAGCACTCGAGCGAGACCTGGTCGATCGAGCTCTTGGCGAGGGCGGGAAAGACCTGCTCGTACTGGCGCCACTGGCCGCCGAGGGTCTCCTTCCAGTCGATGTTGGCGCGGATGCCGTAGCCGTAGCAGATGTGGACGGCGGTCTTGCACGCGAGGCCTTCGGCCGCGCGCTCGAGCGCCGCGACGCCCCACTCGGCCGCGTCGGCCATGTAGACGTTGAACGCCGGCTCGTCGAACTGGACGATGTCGACGCCGTCGGCCTGCAGCGCGCGCGCTTCCTGATTGAGGAGCTCGGCGAAGGCGAAAGCCATCTTGATGCGGCCTTCCTTGCCGTCGCCGTAGAAGCGATCGGCCACGGTGTCGACGATCGTCATCGGCCCGGGCAGCGTGAACTTCAGCGGCTTGGCGGTATGCGCGCGCGCGAGTCTCGCCTCGGCCTGGTGGACGCGGCCCGCGAGGCGCAACGGCCCGACGACCTGCGGCACCATCGCGTCGTAGCGGTTGTTGCGGATGCCCATCTTCACCTTGTGCTCGAAGTCGATGCCTTCGACGCGGGCGAGGAAGCCGTGCACGAAGTGCTGGCGCGACTGCTCGCCGTCGCCGACGATGTCGATGCCCGCGTCCTCCTGGACCTTCAGCCAGACCAGCGTGGCATCGGCCTTGGCGCGATCGAGCTCGGCGCCGCTCGACTTCCACTCCGGCCAGAGCTTCTCGGTCTCGGCCAGCCAGGAGGGTTTCGGCAGGCTGCCTGCGATCGCGGTCTCGAACATCAATGACTCCTTGCGTGCGGTGCGGCGTCAGGCGCGGCTGCGTGCCGTGTCGTCTTCATTATTGAACAGGCCCACATCGTCGTTGTCGGTCGCCGGCGCCTTGGCCGGCTCCGTTTCACCGGGGCGTGGACGGCGCTTCGAGGTCGAATGCCTGCCCGAGCAACGCGTACGACGTCCGCCGCACCGCGGGATCGTGGGCCCAGGTGTTGACGACGACCTCGTCGAGCCCGAACGCATCGACCAGCCGATCGATCTTTTCGGCGACTGTCTTCGGCGAGCCGACGAAAGCGAGCTGGCGCATCGACGCGAGCCCCTGCTCCTCGGCGGCATCGAAGCCGCGAGCCGCGATGACGTCGGGCGACTGCAAGGGCCCAAGCACGCCGCGGCCGCGGTCGATGCGCCAGCGGTCGCGCGACAGGGCGTGGTGCTGCGCCTCCTCGTCGCTGCCTGCGACGAGTGCCCAGATGCAGAGCGTGGCCTGCGGCTTGGGGTGGCGCTCGCTCGGCTGGTAGAGGCGCCGGTAGAGCGCCAGCGCCTGCTCCGCCCCCTGCCCGTCGGTGAAGAAGTAGGCGAAGGCATAAGGCAGCCCGAAGTGCGCGGCGAGCTGCGCGCCGTAGTCGGAGCTGCCGAGGATCCAGATCTCCGGCGCGTGCGGGCCGAGCGGATGGGCAGTGATGCCGGCATGGCGGCCCTCACCCGTCCATGCGAGCAGGTCGCGCACCTGGACCGGGAAGTCGTCGGCGGCATGGGACGCGTTGGGATTGAGCGCTCGGGCCGTACGCATGTCGCCACCCGGCGCGCGGCCGACGCCGAGGTCGATGCGGCCGGGCGCGAGTGCCTCGAGGACGCGGAACTGCTCGGCGACCTTGAGCGCGCTGTAGTGCGGCAGCATGACGCCGGCGCTGCCGATGCGGATCGACGACGTGCGCGCCGCGATCGCCGCCATCAGGATCTCGGGCGCGCTGCCGACGATCGTCGGCAGGCCGTGGTGCTCGCTGACCCAGAAGCGCGAGTAGCCGATCCGCTCGCAATGCTCGGCGAGCGAGACGGTATCGCGGATGGCGGCGTCTTCGCTGCTGCCGGCGAGCGACACCGACTGGTCGAGGACGGAGAGCTTCAGTGCCATGGTCAGCCCTCGGGATGCGTGGGATCGATCCAGCGGACCGTGTCGGGTTTCTCGACCGGCTCGATGTCGATGTTGACGGCGACCGCCTCGCCGTCGCTGCGACACAGCACGCACTCGAGCGTCTCCGTGGCGCTCGCATTGATCTCCTGGTGCGGCACGTAGGGCGGCACGTAGATGAAGTCGCCCGGTCCGGCCTCGGCGACGAACTCGAGGCGATCGCCCCAGCGCATGCGCGCCCTGCCCTTGACGACGTAGATCACGCTCTCGAGCGGGCCGTGGTGGTGCGCGCCGGTCTTGGCGTCGGGGTGGATGTGCACGGTGCCGGCCCAGAGCTTCTGCGCGCCGACCCGTGCGAAGTTGATGGCCGCCTTGCGGTCCATGCCGGCCGTCTGGGCCGTGTTCGCATCGAGCTGGTCGGCGGCGATGACGCGAACGCCATCGTGCTGCCAGCGCTTGTCTGTCGTGGCGGTGGTCTTCCCGGTCATTTCTGGATACTCCTGGAGCGAGCGCTGCGATGCAGGGTCGTGTACATTAGCGGCACAGTTATACGCAAGACAGTGGTTGTTCGTGATTCTCGTTCTACCCCCGCGGTCCTCGCGGCGGGCCACCTGAAATCCCCCTGATCGGTTCTTGAGTGTCGCTGCATGCGCCGCATGTTGCTGCGCATTCATTTCAATCGTAGACAGGATATTTTTTATGACGACCCAAACCGGAACCGTGAAGTGGTTCAACGAAAGCAAGGGCTTCGGCTTCATCGCGCAAGACGCGGGCGGCGCCGACCTCTTCGCCCACTTCCGTGACATCCAGGGCAACGGATTCAAGACGCTCGCCGAGAACCAGCGCGTCGAATTCGAAGTGAAGCAGGGCCAGAAGGGCCTGCAGGCCGCGAACATCCGCGTCCTCGCCTGATTCGCTATTCGAACCGGAGCTTCTCCGGAGAAAATGCCGCGGCACCTGCCGCGGTTTTTTTTCGGCCGCGTTTTCGTCCCCCGTTGAAGCGAGACTGCCGATGAATTCCTCCGCCGCATTGACCAACCACCAGGTCCGCCTGGCCCGCCGCCCTGTCGGCCTGCCGACGCGCGCCGACTGGAGCTTCACCGCCGAGCCGGTCGGGGCGACCCCGCCCGGCGGCGTCGTCGTCAAGACCCTGTCGCTCTCCCTCGATCCGGCGATGCGCGGCTGGATGAACGAGGCGCGCAGCTACATCCCGCCGGTCGCGATCGACGCAGTGATGCGCGCGGGCGGCATCGGCTCGGTCGCCGCGTCGGACAACCCGGCGTTTGCCGTCGGCGACCGCGTCAGCGGAGCGCTCGGGGTGCAGGAGTACGCCTCGTTCACCAGCCAGCAGCTCGGCCGGGGAGAGCTCGCCAAGATCGACGTGCGCCTGGGCACACTGACGCAGTGGCTGAACGTCCTCGGCATGCCGGGCATGACCGGTTACTTCGGCCTGCTCGAGGTCGGCCAGGCCAAGGCCGGCGAGACGGTCGTCGTCTCGGGCGCTGCGGGCGCTGTCGGCCAGACCGTCGGCCAGCTCGCGAAGATCAAGGGCTGCCGCGCCGTCGGCATCGCCGGCGGGCCCGAGAAGTGCGCCTGGGTCGTCGACGAGCTCGGCTTCGACGCCTGCATCGACTACAAGGCCGGCCCGATCCGCGACGGCCTGAAGGCTCACTGCCCCGACGGCGTCGACGTCTACTTCGACAACGTCGGCGGCGAGATCCTCGACGCGGTCCTCGCGAAGATCCGCCGCCACGCGCGCATCGTCATCTGCGGCGCGATCAGCCAGTACAACAACACCGAGGCGGTGAAAGGCCCGGCGAACTACCTCTCGCTCCTCGTCCACCGCGCACGCATGGAAGGGATGGTCGTCTTCGACTACACCGAGCGCTTCCCGGCCGCGATCGCGGAACTCGCCGGCTACCTGAAGGACGGCCGGATGAAGAGCCGTGAGGACGTCGTCATGGGCCTCGACACCTTTCCCGAGACCTTGCTCAAGCTGTTTCGCGGCGAGAACTTCGGAAAGCTCGTGCTGCAGGTCGCGAAAGACTGACATCCGGCGCGCGGGCGCCTCACTCGCGGGTTCGCTGCGGGCGCGGGCGCGCGTAGGATCGCGGCGTGGCTGAGTTGCCTGCCGACTTCCTCCAGGCGCTGGTCGCGCAGAGCCGTGACCTGCTCGTCGTCAGCGACGCGAGCGGCGCCGTCCTCTGGAGCAATGAGCGCTTCTCGGGCACGACCGGCGCGATCGGTCGACCCGAGGCGACGCTGCTGGACTTCACGCCGGCCGGCGCGGCCGGTTCGGCCAGCCGCCTCTCGATCGCACGCATGCTGAGCGCGCATGGGCCGGACTCCGGCAGGTTCGAGCTGCGCAGCGCGGCAGGAGAACCGGTATGGGTCGACGCGCACTCGTCGTGGTTCTCGGGATGCATTCTCTGGACGCTCATCGAAGTCACTCACGAGAAGGCGCTCGAAGAGCGCGCGGCCCGGCAGGACGAGCTGCTCGAGACGGCGCAGGAATTCGGTCGGCTCGGCATCTGGGAGCGACAGATCCCCTCCGGCGAAGGGCGTTGGGACAAGCACGTGTTCAGGTTCTGGGACCTCGACCCGTCGGCTGGTACGCCGAGCTTCGCGGACGCGATCGAGCAGATGCATCCCGAAGACCGCAAGAGCACGATCTACCCGGAGTCCACCCGGCGCGCGGGCCGCTATGCGCAGCGCTTTCGGGTGATGCAGCGCGACGGTTCGACGCGCTGGATCCACTCGCAGTGGGAAGTGCGAAACGGTCCGCGAGGCACGCCGGATCGGGCGCTCGGCGTCATGCTCGACGACACCGAGGCGTACGACGCGGCGCGGGCCCTGAGTGACGTCAACGCCCAGCTCAAGATGGCGGTCGAGCTCGGCAAGATCGCGATCTGGCGCCACGACCTTCGTACCGGTCGCATGTACTACAGCCATCGCGCCTTCGATCTGCTCGGCATGCCGCCGCGGCCGGAGGGCCTGTCGATCGACGAGGTGCGCTCCTTCATCCACCCCGACGACATCCCGAGCGTGATCGCCTCGGCGGAGCAGGCCCTCGCGTCGACCGAGCCGACCGACCTCGAGGCGCGCTATCGCCGCATCGACGGCACCTGGCGCTACGTGCTGTCGCGCCGCGTCGTCGAGCGCAGCGCCACCGGCGAGCCGCTCGCCTTCGTCGGCGTAGCTCTCGACATGACCGAGCGGGTCGAGCACCTGCGCCACGCCGAGGAGCTCGCGCGCCGCCTCGAAGCCGCCTCGCGGGCGGCCGGCGTCGGCATCTGGACCACCACGATCGGACGGGGCGGCGCCGACTGGAACGCGCAGATGTTCGAGCTCTTCGAACTCTGCACGCCGCCGCACCCGCCAACTTTCGGCGAGTGGATCGCGAGCTCTGTGCATCCAGACGATCGCGATCGCGTCAAGCAGATGTCGCGGTCCTACTTCCTCTCCGGCGAGGGCCCGTTCGAACTCGAGTTCCGGGCCCTGCGCCGCGACGGCAGCGTGCGCTGGATCGTGATGCGCGCCGACGTCGATCGCGTCCACGTCGCCCAGCGCCGCATCCTCGGCGTGGCCATGGACGTCACCGAGCACCACCGCGCGCTCGAGGCGCTGCGCGAGGCGAGCCAGCGCGCGGCCCTGATCACGCGCCACGCCGGCATCGGCACCTGGGAGAGCGATCTCGGCGGCGGGCAGCACTGGGACGCGCAGATGTTCCAGCTGCGCGGACTCCAGCCCCGCGAAGCCGCCCTGACACGCGAGGAGCGGCTCGCGCTCGTCCATCCCGACGACGTCGCCGTTCTCATCGACTCGCTCGCCGGCACTCCCGAGGCCCACCTCGCGTCGGCGTACGAGTTCCGCGTCTGCCTCCCCGACGGCAGCTACCGCTGGCTCGCGTCGCGCTCCGCCGACGTGCTCGACGAGGCCGGACGCCCGGCGCGGCGCGTCGGCGTCAACTGGGACATCACCGAGAGCAAGAACGCCGAGATGGTGCGCCAGCAGGCGGCGCTCGCCGAGCGCGGCATCCAGGCCAAGTCGCAGTTCCTCTCTCGCATGAGCCACGAGCTGCGCACGCCGCTGAACGCGGTGCTCGGCTTCACCCAGCTGCTCCAGATCGAGGCCCGCAAGTCGGGTCAGGCCGAGCAGCTCGCCAAGCTCGAGCACGTGCGGGCCGCCGGCGACCACCTGCTGTCGCTCATCAACGACGTGCTCGACCTGTCGGGGCTCGAAGCCGGCGAGATCAAGCTTTCGCTGCGGCCGGTCGATCTGGGCATGCTCGTGCGCCAGTCGCTGCCGCTGCTGCACTCGCTCGCGCTGCAGCACGACGTCGTCATCGAGACGAGACGGGCCGAGGGCGTCGCGCGGGGCGACCCGACCCGACTTCGGCAAGTGCTCATCAACCTGCTTTCCAACGGGATCAAGTACAACCGGCGCGGTGGCCGCGTCGTCGTCGAGACCTGGGCCGACGACAGCGAGGCGACGCTCAGGGTGAGCGACACCGGGCGCGGCCTCAACGAGGCGCAGATCGTCGACCTGTTCGAGCCCTTCAACCGCTTCGGCGTCGAGCACGAAGGCATCGAAGGCACCGGCATCGGCCTGACGATCGTCAAGGCGCTCGTCGACGGGATGGGTGGCCGGATCGCGGTCGAGAGCGAGCCTGGACGCGGAACCACGTTCGACGTGACCCTGTCGGCGCTGTCCTCGGCTTCCTTCGCGGAGGGATCGGCCGTGGCCTCTGCGCCTGCGGCGCTCGCCGACACGGGCTTCGACGCCCTCGGCGGCACGGTGCTCTACATCGAGGACAACCACGTCAACGTGCTCCTCGTCGAAGAGCTCGTGAGAAGCCTGGGTGACTTCAACGTCGTCTCGGAGACGACCGGGGCTGCCGGCGTCGCGCGCGCGACCACCCTGCAACCCGATCTGGTCCTGGTCGACATGCAGCTGCCCGACTTCGACGGCTACGAGGTGCTCCGGCGCATTCGCGCCGACCCGGCGACGCAAACGATCCCGTGCGTCGCCCTCTCCGCCAACGCCATGCGCGAGGACATCGAGCGCGGCCTTGCGGCAGGTTTCGCCGACTACTGGACCAAGCCGATCGACTTCGGCGTCTTCATCGCCGCGCTGCAGCGCTTCTTCCCGGCGCAAGCCCTCGCTCAGGCGCCGGCCGAAAGGAAGCAGGGCGCGGCGGGCGCGTGAAGAGTCAGGTCGCCGGCTCGAGCAGGCCGCGCCGGCGCAGCATCGGCTCGGGCGTGGGCCCGCGGCCGCGAAAGGCCCGGTAGGCGGCGCCCGGCTCGATCGAGTTGCCCGACGCATAGATGAAGCCCGCGAGGCGCTTCGCGACTTCCGGATCGAAGGGATTGCCGGCCTCGACAAAGGCCTCGAAGCCGTCGGCATCGAGCACCTCGGCCCACAGGTACACGTAGTAGCCGGCGGCGTACGACGAGCCTGCGAACAGATGCCCGAAGTGGACGAGGCGGTGATTGACGCCGACGCCGTCCGGCAGTCCGAGTCGCTCCCACTCTTCGCGCTCGAAGGCGACGACGTCGACCGGCGTGCTGCCCGTGCACGCGTGCGCCGCCATGTCGACGAGGGCCGACGCCGCGTAGCGCACCGTCTCGTAGCCCTGGTTGAAGAGGCGTGCCTCGTTCAGGCGGGCGATGAGCGCATCGGGAATCGGCTCGTCGCTCTCGAAGTGGCGCGCGTGACGCCTCAACACCTCGGGCTGCTCGAGCCAGTGCTCGAAGATCTGCGACGGCAGCTCGACGAAGTCGCGCAGCACGCTCGTGCCCGACAGCCGCTCGTACGTGACGTTCGAGAGCAGCCCGTGCAGGCCGTGGCCGAACTCGTGAAAGAGTGTGCGGGCGTCGTCGAAGCTGAGCAGGGTCGGCTGGCCTGGCGCGGCCTTGGCGAAGTTGTTGTTGTTGACGATGATCGGCAGTGCGGCAGTGCCGCCTTCGCCGTTCCTGGCCTGCTGCCGGTACGAACTCATCCACGCGCCGCTGCGCTTGCTCGGACGGGCGAAGTTGTCGTGCAGGAAGACGCCGACCTGCCGGCCCACCGCGTCGCGCACCTCGTAGACGCGCACGTCGGGGTGGTAGACGCGGATGTCCGGACGGGCCACGAAGACGAGCCCGAACAACCGACCGGCGCAGTCGAAGGCGGCCTCGACCATCCGCTCGAGCGCGAAGTAGGGCTTGATCTCGGCCTCGTCGAGGTCGTAGCGCAGTTGACGCACCTTCTCGGCGTAGAAGCGCCAGTCCCAGGCCTCGATGCGCGACGACTCGCCGCACGACAGCGCCAGCGCAGCCAGCGCGACGCGCTCCTGCTCGACGCGCGCCTTCGCCGGCGCCCAGACGCTCTCGAGGAGCGCCGTCACCGCCGCCTGGCTCCGGGCCATCGTGTCGCTGAGGGCGAAATCGGCGAAGCTCCCATGGCCGTGCAGGCGCGCTTGCTCCAGGCGCAGGGCGAGGATCTCGGCCGCGACGGCGCGGTTGTCGTTCGCGCCCGGATGCTCGCCGCGCGACGTCCAGGCGCGCCAGGCCTTCTCGCGCAGGTCGCGCCGTTCCGAGAAGGTGAGGAACGGGACGATGAGCGAGCGCGACAGGGTGATCGTCGCCGCGCCCTCGAGGCCCCGCTCGACCGCGGCCTGCTGCGCCGCCGCGCGCACGAAATGCGGCAGGCCGGCGAGATCGACCTCGCCTTCGAGGCGGAGCTGGAAGGACGACTCGTCGGCGAGAACGTTCTGCCCGAATCGCGTGGTCAGCTCGGCCAGCCGCTGCATGACCTCGGCGTGGCGCGCCTGATCGGCTGGGGCGAGCCGGGCGCCGGCACGCACGAAGTCGAGATGGAACCGCTCGAGGACGCGGCGCTGCTCATCGTCGAGGCCGAGCCGGTCCCGCGCGGCGTGGAGCGTATCGATGCGGGCGAAGAGTCCGGCGTCGTTGCAAACCCGGCTGTCGTGCGCAGCGAGCAGTGGCGCCATCTCGCGCTCCACTGCCTGCAGCGCGGGCGAGGTCTCGCTCGATGCGAGGTTGTAGAACAGCGAGCAGATGCGGCCAAGCAGGCGACCGGCGCTATCGAGCGCGACGATCGTGTTCTCGAAGGTCGGTGGCGCGGTCTGGCCGGTGATCGCCTCGATCTCGGCAAGATGGCGCGCCATCGCCTCCTGCATCGCCGGAGCGAACTGCTCGGCGCGAACTGCTGCGAACGGCGGCAGGCCGAACGGCCCGGTCCAGGGCGCGACCAGCGGGTTGGTCACTTCTTGGCGCGCTGGATGTCGGCGAGGTCGCGGTCGTCGTAGCGCCGGTTGCCGCAGGCCGATGTGTAGCTCGCCTGCGCCGCCTGGATGACGTCGACGTCCTTGTTGAAGGCCGCCGCCTTGGCCTGGTAGCTCTCCACCATCGCATTGCGCGCGACCACCTTGGCGTTGAAGGCGTCGACGTCGTCCTTCTTGGACCGGTCGAGCGTGGCCTGTGTGCTGGTGTTCTCGGCGGCGGTGCGGTCGAGCTCGGCCTTCATCGCCACGAGATCGGCCTTCGACTTGACGGCGGCCTCGTTCTTCTGGCCCAGGCTGTCCTTTTGGGAGAGGCATTCGCGCAGCTCGGCCTGGGTCATGACCGAGTCCTTGGGGCGCGGCGCCGATGCAGCGCCGGCCGCTTCGGCGACCAGCGGTCCCAGGGCCACCGCCAGGGCGACCAGCAGGCGAAACGGGGAGCCCACGCACCGGGAGTGCGAGGACGGAGCGGAGGTGTGTCGGATGTCCATGCGGAATCATGCCACCACGGGCGTTCTCATCGTCACGAACTCCTCGGCCGCGGTCGGGTGGATGCCGAGCGTCGCGTCGAACACGGCCTTGGTCGCGCCCGCCTTCATCGCGACCGCGAATCCCTGGATGGTTTCACCCGCGTCGGCGCCGACCATGTGGAGGCCGACGACACGATCGTTCGCGTCGTCGACGACCAGCTTCATCAACGTGCGCTCGCTGCTCTTCGACAGGGTGTGACGCAGCGCCTTGAACTCGGAGCGATAGACCCGGATCTTCTCGAAGCGCGCGCGCGCGTCGCGCTCCGAGAAGCCGATCGTGCCGATGCTCGGGTGGGTGAAGACGGCGGTCGGAATGTGCATGTAGTCGACTGTCCGCTCCGAGCCGCCGAAGAGATCGTCGACCAGCGCCATCGCCTCGGCGAGTGCGACCGGCGTGAGCTGGACGCGATCGATGACGTCGCCGACGGCGAAGATGCCCTCGACGTTGGTGCGGTAGCGTTCGTCGACGACGACGGCGCCGTTGAGGTCGAGCGCGACGCCGATCGCCTCCAGGCCGAGACCGGCCGTGTTGGGAGCCCGGCCCGTCGCGTAGAGGACGGTGTCGGCCTCGATTTCGCTGCCGTCGCCGAGGACGACGCGGGTCGACGCCGGCTCGCGGCCTGCCTCGAGCGCGGCGACGGTCGTGCCGACGCGGATGTCGACGCCCTTTTTCTTCATCTCGGCGGCGACGAAGTGACGGATGTCGTCGTCGAAGCCGCGCAGGATCTGCTCGCCGCGATAGAGCTGCGTCACCTCGGCGCCGAGGCCGTTGAAGATCGACGCGAACTCCGACGCGATGTAGCCGCCGCCGACGACGACCAGTCGGCGCGGGAAACGCTCGAGGTCGAAGATCTCGTTCGAGCTGATCGCCCGCTCGGCACCCGGCACGCCCGGCGGCACGGGCCAGCCGCCGGTGGCCACGACGATGCGCTCGGCCCGATGGCGCACGCCGGCGACCTCGACCTCCTTCGCACCGACGATGCGCGCGCGCCCGCGCAGGATCGTCGCCCCGGCGTCGGTGAGGAGATCGCCATAGATGCGATTGAGCCGCGAGATCTCCGTGGCGCGATTGGCCTTCAGCGTGGCCCAATCGAAGGCCGGCGGCACGACGGTCCAGCCGAAGCCGTGTGCTTCCTCGAAACTGTCGGCGTAGTGGGCAGCGAAGCTGTAGAGCTTCTTGGGAATGCAGCCGAGGTTGACGCAGGTGCCGCCGAGGGCGGCGTCCTCGGCGACGGCGACACGGGCGCCGCGCGTCGCCGCGAGGCGGCCGGCGCGCACACCGCCGCTGCCGGCGCCGATGATGAAGAGATCGAAGGCCGGCTCGCGGCTCATGGGCGTCGACGCTCCCCGCTCACTTCAGCGCCTTGCCGAGCAGCTCGGCGACCAGCCCGTTGAGGCCGCCCTCGTGGGCCGCACTCTTCTCGCGCAGCCTCGCGGCGAGATCGGCCGGCAGCTTGCAGGCGAATGGCACGAGACCTGCCGCCGCGTCCGCCCGTCGCTGTTCGCGCCGGTCGACGACGTCGGCCACGCCCTGGCCGAAGCGGCCGGCGACGCCCGCGGCCTTCATCTGTCCGCCCACCTTCTTGGCCATCATCTTGTCGAGGTCGGACTTCTTCATGCTCATAGCCGTCGCCTTTCGTGCAGGGCTTCGATTGTCGCGCGCTGTGGCACAGTCCGCGGGTGGCCCAGAAAGCAACCGTCTTCAAGGCCGAGCTCCAGATCGCCGACATCGACCGGTCGCTCTACGCCGATCACCTCGTCACCCTCGCCCGACATCCCTCCGAGAACGACGAGCGGATGATGATCCGCCTCCTCGCCTTCGCCCTCAACGTACCCGCCGACGACCACGGCGGCGCGCTCGAGTTCGCAAAGGGCATGTGGGAGCCCGAGGAGCCCGAGCTCTGGCAGAAGGACCTCACCGGCAGGCTCCTTCACTGGATCGAGGTCGGCCAGCCCGAGGAAAGGCGCCTCGTGAAGGCCAGCGGTCGCGCCGACAAGGTGAGCGTCTACGCCTTCAGTCACGGCGCACCGGTGTGGTGGGCCGGCCTCGGAAACCGGGTCGGGCGAGCCGGCAATGTCGAGGCCTGGCAGATTCCTTTCGAGCAAAGCCGCGAGCTCGCGGCGCTCGCGCAGCGCGGCATGAGGCTGCAGGTCAATCGCCAGGACGGCGTCGTCTTCGTCGCCGACGGATCGCGCTCGGTCGAGATCACGCCCGTCCGCCTGTCGCCCGAACCGCGATGAGCGAGACGATGGCGGCCGACGCGCAGTCGGTGCTCGACTTCTGGTTCGGCGCCGCCGGAAATCCCGAGCACGGCCAGACCCGCACGGCGTGGTTCGCGAAGGATGACGCCTTCGACGCCGAAGTGCGGGAGCGCTTCGGCGCGACGATCGAGCAGGCCCTGCGCGGCGAACTCGCCGCCTGGGCCGAGGCACCCGAGCCGGCCTTGGCGCAGATCCTTCTTCTCGATCAGCTGACGCGCAACGCGTTTCGCGGCACGCCGCGCGCCTTCGCCGGCGATGCGCGCGCCCTGGCCGCGGCGAGCCGGATGGTGGGCGAGCGGTCCGACGAGGCGCTGCCGAGCTTCATGCGGCCGTTCGTCTACCTGCCGTTCGAGCATGCCGAGGGGCTGGCGATGCAGGACGAGGCAGTGCGCCTCTTCACCCGCCTCCTCGCGGAGGACCCGGGGCAGCAAACCGTCCTCGACTACGCGCACAAGCATCGCGCCGTGATCGAGCGCTTCGGCCGCTTCCCGCACCGCAATGCCATCCTCGGGCGCCAGTCGACGGCCGAGGAAATCGACTTCCTCCAGCAGCCCGGATCAAGCTTCTGACGCGACCGGCACGCTGCCGTTCAACGGCGATGCGGATTGTTCGGGTGGCGGTCGACGCGGTTGGGAATGCCGTCGCGATCGCGATCACCGTGACCCCAGCCGCCGCGGCGGAAGTGCCAGCGGTCACCGTCCTGCACCCACACCGGAGCGTTGTAGACGTAGCCACGACGCGCCCGCACCCACACGCCGTTCACCCAGACGTGGCGCCGTCCGTTCCAGTTCCAGTAGCCCGGGGTCCAGAGGTATCCCGGCCGCGCCGCCGGGACCATCTCCGTGCGCAGCGGCGGCGGCGCGATCCGGATGAAGACATCGGCCGCCTGGGCCGCGGGAGCGATGGCCGCGAGCGAGGCGGTGGCAGCCGCGATTACGGCCAGCTTCTTGAAGGTCGAGGACATTCGTCTGTCTCCTGAATCGATGACCTCCGCATCATCGAGGGATTCGACGGCGGCCCGCGTCGGAAACGGACAACGACCCCTGTCGGCCGACTTGCCGGCGCGTGAAGTTTCGTGGCGATCTCTTGCCACGTGTCAACGACGACAACTCAGTGGTTGTCGCGCGGCACGAACGCGCCGAGCGGACCTCCCTCGCCCTCGGGCTCGGGATGGTCGGGCCGCGGCACGAAGGCGCCGCGCCGGCCGACGAGAAAGTCGAGATCGACGCCCTGGTCGGCCTGCAGCACCGTATCGACGTAGAGCTTCCAGTAGCCGCTGCCGAGCGGCGGCGCCGGTGCCTTCCACGACTTCATGCGCTCAGCCAGTTCGGCGTCGCTGATGTCGAGGTGGATGCGCCGCCTGGCCACGTCGAGTTCGATGAAGTCGCCGGTGCGCACGGCCGCGAGCGGCCCACCCGCAGCCGCCTCGGGCGCGGTATGCAGCACGACCGTGCCGTAGGCGGTGCCGCTCATGCGCGCGTCGCTGATCCGGACCATGTCGGTGATGCCCTTCCTCAGCACCTTCGGCGGCAACGGCATGTTGCCGACCTCGGCCATGCCCGGATAGCCCTTCGGGCCGCAGTTGCGCAGCACCATGACGCAGGTCTCGTCGATGTCGAGGTTCTCGTCGTCGATGCGGTGATGGAAGTCCTCGATGGTGTCGAAGACGACGGCACGGCCGCGGTGCTTCATGAGCGCCGGCGTCGCCGCGCTCGGCTTGATGATGGCCCCGCGCGGGGCGAGGTTGCCGCGCAGCACGGCGATGCCGGCGTTGTCCTTGAACGGGGCGTTGAACGGCTTGATCACCTCGGTATTGAAGTTCTCCGCGCTCGCGATGTTCGCGCCGAGGGTCTGGCCGTTGGCCGTGACCGCGTCGAGATGGAGCAGCGAGGAGATTTCCTTCATCACCACCGGCAGGCCGCCGGCGTAGCAGAAGTCCTCCATCAGGTGGGTGCCCGAGGGCTGCAGGTTGACGAGGCAGGGCAGATGGCTCGCCAGCCGGTCGAAGTCGTCGATGTTCAGCTTGACACCGAGTCGGCCGGCGATGGCGATGAGATGGATGACGGCGTTGGTCGAGCCGCCGATCGCGGCGAGCGTGACGATGGCGTTCTCGAACGCCTCGCGGGTGAGGATGTCGGAGATCGTCTGGTCCTCGTGGACCATCTCGACGATGCGCCGGCCGGCCGATCGCGCGATCACGTTGCGCCGCCCGTCGACTGCCGGATAGGCGGCGTTGCCGGGCAGACCGAGACCGAGCGCCTCGACCATCGAGGCCATCGTCGACGCCGTTCCCATCGTCATGCAGTGGCCGTGGCTGCGGTGCATGCAGCTCTCGGCGTCGAAGAACTGCTCGAGCTTGAGCGTGCCGGCGCGCACCTGCTCGCTCATGCTCCACACGCCCGTCCCGGAGCCGAGCTCCTGGCCGCGCCACTTGCCGTTGAGCATCGGCCCGCCCGACACGCCGATCGTCGGCAGGTTGACGCTCGACGCGCCCATCACCAGGGACGGCGTCGTCTTGTCGCAGCCCATCAGCAGCACGACGCCGTCGAGCGGATTGCCTCGGATCGACTCCTCGACGTCCATCGACGCGAGGTTGCGGTAGAGCATGGCCGTCGGCCTGAGCAGCGTCTCGCCGAGCGACATCACCGGGAACTCGAGCGGGAAGCCGCCGGCCTCGTAGACGCCGATCTTCACCTGCTCGGCGAGGGTGCGGAAGTGCGAGTTGCAGGGCGTGAGCTCGCTGAAGGTGTTGCAGATGCCGATGACCGGGCGACCGTCGAACTGGTCGTGCGGCAGGCCCTTGCCCTTCATCCAGCTGCGGTAATTGAAGCCGTCGCGATCCTGGCGGCCGAACCATTGCTGGCTGCGCATGTCCTTGGCCTCTCGGCGTGGCTTCTTCACCTCACTCATCCCGTCTCCTTGGGCTCGTTTCCGCCCCTTGCAGGCTCACTCCTTCACCGATCCCGTCAGGCCGGAGACGTAGTACTCGACGAAGAACGAGTACACGAAGGCGACCGGCAGCGAGCCGAGCAATGCGCCGGCCATCAGCGGGCCCCACTGGTACACGTCGCCCTGCACCAGCTCGGTGACGACGCCGACCGGCAGCGTCTTGATCTCCGACGACGACACGAATGTGAGCGCGTAGATGAACTCGTTCCACGACAGCGTGAAGGCGAAGATGCCGGCCGAGATCAGTCCCGGCACCGCCAGCGGCAGGATGATCTTGGTGAGGATCTGCCAGCGCGTCGCGCCATCGATCAGCGCGCACTCCTCGAGCTCGAACGGAATCGAGCGGAAGTAGCCCATCAGCAGCCAGGTGCAGAAGGGGATCAGGAAGGTGGGATAGGTGAGGATCAGCGCCCAGCGCGTGTCGAACAGGCCGAGCTGGAAGACGACGTTGGCGAGCGGGATGAAGAGGATCGTCGGCGGCACGAGGTAGGCGAGGAAGATCGCCAGGCCGACCCGCTTCGAGCCCTGGAACCGCAGCCGCTCGATCGCGTAGGCGGCCATCACCGAGGCGACGAGCGACGCAGCAGTGGACACGACCGACACCAGGATCGTGTTCCACGCCCACTGGGGGAACTGGGTCTCGAAGAGCAGGTGATGGAAGTGCTCGAGCGTGGCGTTCACGACCCAGAACGGATTGCCGGTTCGCGACAGCAGCTCCTGATCCGGCTTCACCGACGTGATCGCCATCCAGTAGAACGGGAAGAGCAGGATGATGAGGAAGACGACAAGCGGCAGGTAGACGACGACGGTCTTCCGTCGCCTCGACTCGAGGTAGCCCATGCCGGCCGAATCGACCGCCGCCTCCTTGCTCACGAGTCCGACCCGCCCTGCTGCCAGGCCCGCCGCTGCAGGCCGAAGTAGCTGAACATGATGCAGGCGAGCAGGAACGGCACCATGGTGATCGCGATGGCTGCGCCTTCGCCGAGCGCGCCGCCGTTGATCGCGCGCTGGAACGCGAGCGTCGCCATCAGATGCGTCGCGTTGAGCGGGCCGCCGCGGGTGATGACGTAGATCAGCTGGAAGTCGGTGAAGGTGAAGAGCACCGAGAAGGTCATGACGACCGCGATGATCGGCGTCAAGAGCGGCAGCGTCACGTGGCGGAACTGCTGCCAGGGAGTCGCGCCGTCGATGGCCGAGGCCTCGTAGTACGAGGGCGAGATCGTCTGCAGCCCCGCCAGCAGCGTGATGGCGACGAACGGCACGCCGCGCCAGACGTTGGCCGCGATCACCGACCAGCGCGCGTTCCACGGGTCGCCGAGGAAGTCGATGTAGTGGTCGATGAGGCCCATTTTCACGAGCAGCCAGCTGACGATCGAGAACTGCGAGTCGTAGATCCACCAGAACGCGATCGCCGAGAGCGCCGTCGGCACGATGTAGGGCAGCAGGATGACGGCGCGAAAGAAGGTCTTGAAGCGGATGTTGCGATTGAGCAGGACCGCGAGCCAGAGACCGAGGAAGAACTTGAAGATGCTTGCGACGATCGTGTAGAGCAGCGTATTGAAGAGCGCAAGCCGGACGACGCTGTCGCCCCACAGGTACTGGTAGTTGTCGAGCCCGACCCACTCGCCGGGACGCCCGACCTTGGCGTCGGTGAAGCCGAGCCAGGTGCCCAGGCCGAGCGGATAGGTGAGGAAGACGATCAGCAGCGCGGCCGCCGGGAGCATGAACAACACGCCCAGCGCATTCCGGTTGTTCTGCAGCCGCTCGAGAAACGTCATAGAAGAAGCAAACAGCGAACGATGTCGACGCCGACGGCGTCGACGGGCCAAGCGAAGAGCGAGCCCCGCCGAGTTGAGGGACGGGGGCCGCCGTTCAGGCGGCCCCGTCCCTCGAACGAGGCGAGATCGGCCGGACGCGCGTCCGGGTATCAGACCTTGTAGTAGCGCTCGGCGCGCTTCTGCGCCCGCTCCATCGCCTCCTTCGGCGTCTTCGCTCCGCTGATCGCCTCGGCGACCATGTTGACGACGATGAAGTCGGCGGCAGCGCCCGCCGACGCGTAGCCGAGCTTGCCCGCGTAGCCAGCCGGGCGCAGGTTCTTGACCGCATCGCGATACGGCTCGTTCTTCGGGTCCGAGGTCCAGATCGCGCTCTGGGCGTAGGCCGCCAGCGGCGGCGCGACATAGCCCTGCGCGCCCGTGAGCCACGGGTCGAACTGGTCCTTCTCCATCATGAACTGCAGGAACATCTTCGCGGCCTGCGGGTACTTCGTGTACTTCATGACCATCTGGTTGAAGTACAGGTGCGACTCGGTCGGCACGCCGACCGGCCCGATCGGGAAGGACGCGTGCTGGATGTCCTGCGCCATCTCCTTGAGCTTCGGGTCGGTCGAGTTCTTCGCCGCCACATAGATCGAGATGCCGTTGTTGGTGATCGAGATCTGTCCGTCGAGGAACGCCTTGTTGTTGTTCGGATCGAGCCACGACAGCGTGCCCGGAATGAAGGTCGCGTACAGCTCCTTGCCGTACTCGAGCGCCTTGTTCGTCTCGGGGCTGTCGATCACGACCTTGTTGTTCTGGTCGACCAGCTTGCCGCCGAACGCCCAGACCAGCCAGTTGCACCACAGGCCGTCGCCGGTCGCGTTGCCGAGCGCCATGCCGCCGGGCATGCCCTTCTCCTTGACGGCCTTGAAGAGCTTCAAGAAATCGTCGGTGTTCTTCGGGAAGGTGTCGAAGCCGGCCGACTTCACGACGCTTTGCCGGTAGACCATCATCGATCCGGCGGCGCCGAGCGGGATGGCGATCCACTTCTTGCCGTCGGGCCGGTTGAACTGCTCGCCGGCCGAGTACCAGCCGCCGTACTTCTTGCCGAGGTAGTTGGCGAGATCGGTGACGTCGAGCAGCTTGTCCGGGTACAGGTTCGCGTCGTCGTTGGTGGACAGGATGATGTCGGGGCCGGCGCCGGTGTTGGCAGCCACGGCCGCCTTCGGACGGACGTCCTCCCATCCCTCGTTGTCGACGCGCACCGGGATGCCCGTCTTCTCGGTGAACTTCTTGACGTTCGCCATGTAGGCGTCGATGTCGCCCTGCACGAAGCGGCTCCAGCGCAGGACACGCAGCGTCGCGCCCTTCTCGGGCTTGTAGGCGAGCGTCTGCGCCGAGACCAGCGGCGACCAGAGGGCGCTGCCGGTGCCGACCGCAGCGACGGCGGCCGCGCCGGCCGAGCCTTCGAGGAACTTGCGGCGATTGAAGGGGGGCTGGGTCATCGTGGGTCTCCTGTCTTCGGGTGTGTCGTCGAAAGAGTCGTCATCAGGGAAGGGTTCGCGCGCGCGACGGTCACGCGGCCAGACGGGCGCCGCTGCCGGCGTCGAAGAGATGGGCCCGAGCGAGGTCGGGCATCAGGTGAATGGTGCTGCCGGGCGCGAAGTCGTGGCGCTCGCGGAAGACGGCGGCGATCTCGGCCTGGCCGTGACGGCAGGCGACCAGCGTGTCGGCGCCGGTCGGCTCCATGACGACGACGCGCGACGCGATGCCGCCTTCGCTGGCGAGCTGCAGGTGCTCTGGACGCGTGCCGAGAACGACCGGCTGGCCGTCGGTTCCGCCCGCGCCCGGCGGCGCCGCGAGGGCGGTGCCGTCGTCGAGAACGAGGCTGGCCGCCCCACCGTTGCGGCGCAGCGTGGCGGGAACGAAGTTCATCGACGGCGAGCCGATGAAGCCGGCGACGAAGACGTTGGCGGGATGGTCGTAGAGCTCGAGCGGCGAGCCGATCTGCTCGATCCGGCCGTCCTTCATGACGACGATCCGGTCGCCCATGGTCATCGCCTCGATCTGGTCGTGGGTGACGTAGACCGACGTGGTCTTCAGTCGCTGGTGCAGCTCCTTGATCTCGCCGCGCATCGCCACGCGCAGCTTGGCATCCAGATTGGAGAGCGGCTCGTCGAAGAGGAACACCTGCGGGTCGCGCACGATCGCCCGACCCATCGCCACGCGCTGGCGCTGGCCGCCCGAGAGCTGGCGCGGAAAGCGATCGAGCAGCGTGCTGAGCGCCAGGATCTCGGCAGCGCGGCCGACCTTGGCGTCGATGGTGGCCTTGTCCTTCTTCGCGAGCATGAGCGAGAAGGCGAGGTTCTGGCGCACCGTCATGTGCGGATAGAGGGCGTAGTTCTGGAAGACCATCGCGATGTCGCGCTCTTTCGGCGGCACGTCGTTGACCCGCTTCGTGCCGATGCGGATCTCGCCCGATGTGATCTCCTCCAGCCCGGCGATCATCCGCAGCAGCGTCGACTTGCCGCAGCCCGAGGGGCCGACCAGCACGGTGAACGAGCCGTCGGCGATGTCGATGTCGACGCCGTGCAGCACGGCGGTCTCGCCGAAGCTCTTCCTCACCGACTGGATCGTGACGCTGGCCATGGGATGGGTCGCAAGCGCGGCAAGCCCGCGCCGACGAAGTATCGGACACGCCCGCGTTGCGCCGCCATGAGGGCAAACCGGTAGACCAGCCGACAGGGCGATTCGTATGATGATCCGATCACCATGTTGAATCGCGCCAGCGCCGCCCCTGCCCCTCCGGCCCCGGCCGGAGCCGGAGAATGGCCGTCGCCGCTGGTCACCGAGCGGCTGTCGGACCGCCTTGCGGCGCGCCTGGGCGGCCAGATCGACGCCGGCTCGCTGCGTCCGGGGGATCGCCTGCCGACCGAGCAGCGCCTGGCCGAGGCGCACGGGGTGTCGCGCACGGTCGTGCGCGAGGCCGTTCACCAGTTGCGCTCGCGTGGCCTGGTCCGCTCGCGCCAGGGATCGGGCATGTTCGTCACGGCGGCGCCGCCGGGCGAGGCGCTCACCCTCGATCTCGCGCTGATCGGCTCGGTCGAAGACGTCCTGCGCGTGCGCGAGGTACGCCGCGCCCTCGAGGCCGAGTCGGCCGCGCTTGCCGCCGAGCGCGCGACCCGCGCACAGGTCGCGGCTCTTCGCAAGGCACTGCGCGCGATCGATCGCAGTGCCGCCGAGGGGCGTGACGGTGTCGTCGAGGACCTCGCCTTCCATCGCCTGCTGGGCGAGGCCGCCGGCAATCCGCACTTCTCGCGCCTGCTCGAGTTTCTCGAGCAGTACACCCACGAGGCGATGCGCGTCACGCGTCGCAACGACGCGACTCGCGCCGAATTCGTCGAGGCCGTCCGCATGGAGCACGCCGCGATCGTCGACGCCATCGCCGCCGGCGATGCGGCCGCGGCGCGGCGTTGCGCGATCCAGCACATGCGTCGCGGCGACCGGCGCATGCGAACCGCCGAGCCGATCGTCGCCCTCACGAGGAGAACCCGCCGATGAAGATCCTGATCACCGGCGGAGGCGGCTTCGTCGGCTCCCGCCTCGCCGGCGCCCTCCTCGCGCGCGGACGACTGGCTGGCGCCGCGATCGACCAGATCGTCCTCGCCGACCAGGTCGCACCGCGGCCGTCGCTCACGAGCGACCCTCGCGTCGAGGCGCGCGTCGGGCCGCTCCTTTCGCAGTGCGAAGCGCTCGGCCAGGAAGGCTTCGACGGCGTGTTCCATCTCGCCTCGGCCGTCTCGGGCGAATGCGAGGCCGATTTCGACCTCGGCCTGCGCTCCAACCTGGACACGACGCGCGCGCTGCTGGATGCCTTGCGCGCCGCGACCGCCCGCGGCGGCACGCCGGCACGGCTGGTCTTCTCGAGCTCGGTGGCAGTCTACGGCCCCGATCCGTCGAAGCCGCTCCCCGACCTGGTCGGCGACGACACGCTGCCCGCGCCGAAGACGTCGTATGGCACGCACAAGCTCGTCTGCGAGCACTTGATCGCCGACTATTCGCGCAAGGGCTTCGTCGACGGCCGCTCGGCGCGCCTGATGACAGTCACCGTGCGGCCCGGGAAGCCGAACGGCGCAGCCTCGTCGTTCTTCTCCGGGATCATCCGCGAGCCGCTCGCGGGCATCGAGGCGATCTGCCCGGTGTCGCCGGAGGTCTCGCATCCGCTCACGTCGGTGGCGCGCACGGTCGAGGGCCTGATCGCCGTCTACGAGGCGAGCGTCGACGAGCTCGGCGGGCGCCTCGCGCTCAACCTGCCGTCGATCAACGCCACGGTCGGCGACATGCTCGCCGCGCTCGAGGAAGTCGCCGGGCCGGCGGTGCGAAAGCTGGTGCGCTTCGAGCGCGACGAGGTGATCGCTGGCATCGTCGGCAACTGGTCGCGCGGGGCGAGCGCGGCGCGGGCGGCGCGGCTCGGTCTGGCCGCCGACAAGAGCTTCGCCGACATCATCCGCCAGTACATCGCCGACTGCCGCGCCGGCCCCGACTCGGCGCAGACGCTGAAAGGGCTCAAACTCGAGGAGCGCCGCTCATGAACCAGATCGATCTCGCCGGCCGCGTCGCCGTCGTCACCGGAGGTGCCCAGGGCATCGGCTACGCGATCGCCGAACGCATGCTCGCCTCGGGCGCGACGGTCGTTCTCTGGGACGCCGACGCCGGCAAGCTCGCCGAGGCCAAGGCCTCGCTCGGGAACGTCGGCAAAGCGGCCGGCAAGGTCTTCGTCGAGCAGGTCGAGCTGACCGACGAGAAGGACGTCGCAGCAGCGACGAGTCGCAGCATCGCCGCCGCGAAGAAGATCGACATCCTCGTCAACAACGCCGGCATCACCGGCGGCAACGGCACGACCTGGGAGCTGGCGCCCGACATGTGGCGCCGCGTGATCGAGGTCAACCTGATCGCGCCCTACCTCGTCTGTCGCGCGGTCGTGCCGCACATGGTCGAGAACAAGTACGGGCGGATCATCAACATCGCTTCGGTGGCAGGCAAGGAAGGCAATCCGAACGCGTCGCACTACAGCGCGTCGAAGGCCGGCCTGATCGCCCTCACCAAGTCGCTCGGCAAGGAGCTCGCCGGCAAGGGCGTCCTCGTCAACGCCGTCTCGCCGGCGGCGGCCAAGACCGCGATGTTCGCGACCATGACCCAACAGCACATCGACTTCATGCTCTCGAAGATTCCGATGGGACGATTCCTCGAGGTCGGCGAGGCGGCGGCGATGGTCGCCTGGCTGGCGTCGGAGGATTGCTCGTTCACGACGAGCTCCGTCTTCGACCTCTCCGGCGGTCGGGCGACGTACTGAGCTTTCCGCTTTCGTCGGCGGTCGCCGACGAAGCAGCGGGCCGCGATGTCCGATCCGATCACCCCGCCCGTCCGGCTCGGCGTGCAGCTCGCCACCGGCGCGCTGATCCTGATCGCGGCCGCCTGGCTGTTCGGCGCGATCGCCGAGGATGTCGTCACGGGCGACCGGTTCACGGTCGTCGACATCGAGCTCGCGCGCTGGCTGCACGAGCACGCGACGCCGGCGCTGACGCGCTGGGTGCTGATCGTGACGAACCTGCATTCGACGGTCGCGGTCTCCTGCTACGGTGCGGTCGCCGCCCTCTGCTTCGCATTCGCGCGACACTGGCGGCGCGTCGTGGCGCTTTTCGTCTGCCTCGCCGGCGGCCTGGCGCTCAATGTCCTCATGAAGCTCGCCTTCCATCGCGCCCGACCGGTCTTCGACCACCCGCTGCTCACGCTGTCGAGCTACAGCTTTCCGAGCGGGCATGTCGCTGGCGCGACGATCTTCTACGGCCTCGGCGTCGTCTTCGTGTTCAAGTGGACTCGTCGCTGGCCGCTGCGGGTCGCCGCGTCGATCGTCGCGTTGATCGCGATCACGGTCGTCGCCTTCACTCGCACCTATCTCGGCGTCCACTACCTCAGCGACGTGGCGGCCGCGTTCGCCGAAGGCGTCGCCTGGCTTGCCGTGTCGCTGACGGCGCTCGACGCGTACTGGCGCCGCAAGGACCGCACGCGATGAAGAGCGCCTACGTGATCGTCAACGCCGGCTCGGGCGGCGGCCACGACGGCGACCAGGTTGCGCGTCTCACCGACCTTTTCGCCCGCTACGGCGCAAGCGCCGAGGTGCACCTGGCGCGATCCGGCAGCGAGATCGCGACGCTCGCACGCGACGCGCTCGAGCGTCGGCCGGACATGGTCGTCGCCGGCGGCGGCGACGGCACGGTCAGCAGCGTCGCGGCCGTCCTCGCCGGCAGCGAGCTGCCCTTCGGCGTGCTGCCCCTTGGCACGCTCAACCACTTCGCGAAGGACCTCGGCGTGCCGCTCGAGCTCGAGGGCGCGGTGGCGCGCATCGTCGGCGGCCAGCCGACGCGCGTCGACGTCGGCGAGGTCAACGGGCGCGTCTTCATCAACAATGCGAGCCTGGGCCTCTATCCCGACATCGTCCACGACCGCGAGCGGCAGCGAAAGCGGCTCGGGCGTGGCAAGTGGCTGGCGCTCGTCTGGGCCAGCCTCGCCGCGCTGCGCCGCTTTTCCTTCATGCATGTGCGACTCTCGGTCGACGGCCGGCAGCGGCTTCGCCGCACGCCCTTCGTCTTCGTCGGCAACAACGCTTACGTGATGCAGGGCTTCGCGATCGGCGAGCGCATGGCGATCGACCGTGGGCGGCTGAGCCTCTACGTCGTGCAGCGTGCCGGGCGCTTTCGCCTGATGCAGCTGGCGCTGCGCGCGCTCGTCGGGCGGCTCGACCAGGAGCGCGACTTCGAGGTCACTTTCGCGACGGAGATCGTGGTCGAGAGCCGAAAGAAGCGCCTGCGTGTCGCCACCGACGGCGAGATCACGATGATGACGCCGCCGCTGCGCTTCGCCGTCAGGCCGGCGGTCCTGGTCGTCGTCGGCGCCGATCCGGCCCGCGCCGAGGCTGGCTGAGGGCAGCATGCGCACGGTCGCCCACCTCTCGGACCTGCACTTCGGTCGTACCGACCCGGCCGTCCTCGAGCCGCTGCTGGCGACGATCGCTGCGATCGCGCCCGACGTGGTCGTCGTCTCGGGTGATCTCACGCAGCGCGCGAAGGCCGACGAGTTCCGGCAGGCGCGCACGTTTCTCCAGCGCATCACGACCCCGAAGGTGATCGTTCCCGGCAACCACGACGTGCCGCTCTATCGCGTGTGGGAACGCTTCCTCAGCCCGCTCGGCAAGTTCAAGCGGCACTTCGGCGGCGATCTCACGCCGTCCTTCGTCGACGAGGAGATCGCCGTGATCGGCATCAACACCGCGCGCTCGCTGACCTTCAAGAGTGGGCGCATCAACGACGAGCAGATGGCCGAGATCCATCGGCTGCTCGATCCGGTCGAGGAGGCGGTGATGAAGATCGTCGTCACCCACCACCCTTTCGACCTGCCGGACGATCCGGGCGACGTCAAGCTCGTTGGCCGCGCACACGAGGCGATGGAGGTGTTTGCCCGCTGCGGCGTCGACATCCTCCTGGCCGGGCATTTCCACACCAGCCAGGCCGGCGACACCTCGGCGCGGCACGACCTCTCGGGCTACGCGGCGCTCGTCGTCCAGGCCGGCACCGCGACGTCGACCCGCGGGCGCGGCGAGGAGAACTCCTTCAACGTGCTGCGCGTGACGAGCGACGAGGCGAGCGTCGAGCGCCGCACCTGGGAGCCGGCGACATCGACCTTCGAGGTCGCGGGCATCGAGCGCTTCCTGCGCGACGGCCGGCGCTGGATCGGGCGTTGAGCCGGGCAGCGGCCGCGACGGCAGACGGCGGCTCAGCCGGAGCGTTCCTCGTCCTGCAGGAGCCGCCACATGACCTTGCCGGAGCCGGACTTCGGCAGTGCGTCGACGAACTGGATGAGCTTGGGCACCTTGTAGGCTGCCATGTTCTCGCGCGACCAGCCGATGATGTCCTCGGCGGTCGTCCGCCCCCGGGCCTCGGCGCGCAGGACGACGACCGCCTTGACCGTCTCGCCCCGGTAGGCGTCGCGGGCGGCGATGATGCAGGCCTCCTGCACCGCCGGATGCTTGTAGAGCAGCATCTCGACCTCGGCCGGCCAGACCTTGAAGCCGCTCGCGTTGATCATCCGCTTGAGCCGATCAGTGAGGAAGAAGTAGCCTTCCTCATCCATCCGGCCGAGATCGCCTGTGCGAAAGAATCGGCGCCCGTCGAACTCGACGAAGGCAGCCTCGGTCGCCTCGGGGTGCTTCCAGTAGCCGGCGAAGACCATCGGCCCGCGGGTGATGATTTCGCCCACCTCGCCGACCGGCAGCTCCTCGAGCGTGAGCGGATCGACCACGCGCGAATCGACCGAGTAGATCGGGATGCCGAGGCACTGCAGCTTGGCGCGCTCGGGCGGGTTGGCGTGGCTCGGGGCGGCCGTCTCGGTCAGGCCGTAGCCCTCGGCGAAGGTGAGGCCGAACTCGTCGAGCAGTCGCTGCGCGACGGCATGCGGCATCGCCGCGCCGCCGCCGCTGATGCTGCGCAGGCTCGACAGGTCGAAGCTCTTGTAGTTGGGGCTCGCGAAGAGATCGATCACCATCGTCGGGATGCAGACCCAGTGCGTGATCCCGCGGTTCGAGATCAGCCGACCGGCGAGCTCGCGATCCCAGCGCGGCATGATCACGACCGTGCTGCCGGAGTAGACCGAGCCGAGCACGCTGTAGAGCATGCCGGTGATGTGGAACATCGGCACGACGCCGAGCGACACCGGCTCGGCGCCCGCGGCGTAGCCCCACTGCCCGCCGACGGTGTTCGACAACAGCGTGCGATGGGTATGCATGCAGCCCTTGGGCAGCCCGGTCGTTCCCGAGGTGTAAGGCAGGAGCGCGAGGTCGTCGACCTTGGCGGTGTGCGGACCCGGCGCCAGCTGCTCGGCGATCGCATCGCTCCAGGACGTGCTGCCCGCAGGCAGCGGCGGATCGGCGCGCAGCCAGGCCTCCATCGCCGGCGGCGGCGCGTCGGCCTCGCCGATCGCGCCGGGCGGCATCGCGTCGCTGTAGCGCGTGACGACGATCGCGCGGAGCCGCTCGGCTTCAGGCAGGGCTGCATTCGCCCTGGCGACGATCTCGGCGAGGTCGGCGCTGCAGATCACGACCTTGGTCCCCGGGTCGACGATGTAGTGCTTGAACTCCTCTTCGCGGTTCATCGGGTTGACCGGCACGACCACCGCGTCGGCGCGAAGGACAGCGTAGAGCGCGGTCGGGAACTGCGGGCAGTTCTGCATGAAGACGGCGACCCGGTCGCCCTTCTCGACGCCGGCGCGCTGGAGCCAGCCGGCCAGCGCGATCGCGTCGTCGCGCAGCTGCCGGTAGCCGAGGGCGCGGCCGAAAAAGAGGTAGGCGGCCCGGTCGGGGAAGCGCGTCGCCGCGACCTCGAGGTTGAACCAGAGGGAGGTCTGGGGAATGACGAGGGCGCGCGGCAGGCGCTTGGGCCAGACCTCGAGGTGCGGTCGATCCGCGGGCACTTCGAAATTTTCCGTTGCCAAGATTCGCTCCATCGGGGCTGCAAAGACTGAAGCTCGGGTATAGCCGAGCCGACCGTCGCCGCCCACGGCACCTTCCCGGGTGGCACGGTGGCGCCGCGCCGCAAGCAGGAAGATCGCCGGGCTCGTCAAGCCCTGTCGGCGTTTGGCGGCCGAGGGAGCGCCTCGCGACTTTCGGTCGGAGGCCCGACTCCGTGGCCGGTGATCCGCGTGTCGGCCGGTCAGCGGTTGGCCCGCGCGTTCTTGCGCGCGAGGATGGGGACGCATTCCTGCGTCGCGCGGTAGCGCGGCAATTCGCAACGCTCGTCCATGCAGACGGCCATCGAGAAGAAGCCGCGGTTGCCGCAGGCCTCGCGAGCGGTCGGCGCGCTGTCTGCGGCAACTTCACCGCGCGGCGATGCGACGAGGTCGCGCGCCGACGCGCCCGGTCGCACGGTCCGGCCGTCGCCCAGCCCGGGGCTCACGGCGATCGCAGCGCGGTCGACCGGCCGCAAGGTCGGGGGCGAGGTCGGCGAAGAGCGATCCTCGACGCCGGTCGGTCGTGGCGCCGGCCGCACACGCGAGCCTTCGACCGTCATGCCGCGGTCGAGGTAGATCTCGGTGCCGCTGCGCGACGTGGCCGACCGGCGGAGCGATCCATCTTCCGCCGGCGGCGATGGTCGCGCGGTCGTGCCGTTCAGCAGCGAGGCGGCCATGCCGGCGGCGATGGTCGCGCTCGGCGAAGGCGGCACGCCGGTGCGCGCGACGGGCGCCGTCGCCATGGGTGTGCCGATCGACGCCGGCGCCGTCCGCTCGGCAACCGGGCTCTCGGCGACAGGCGCCGGGGCCGACCTCGGCTGGGCGACCACCGGGCTCGGCGCCCTCGCGGGGTCGACTTGGGGCGCGGGCGCCGTCATCGCGGCCGGCGCTGCCGCATCGGCCGGCGAAGCCGCGCGCGGCTTGCCGAAATACTGCCACCCTAGGACGGCGAGCGCGACAACGCCGATGCCTCCGGCCACCGCCGCGGCGATCCAGGTCTTCGATGTCGACGCCGCGGGTGCCGGGCGGCGAGACGGCGCCGACGTCGTGCCGGCGGCCGGCACGGCTGCGGCCAGCGGTGCCGGCGAGGACATCCGGGTCGCGACCGGGGGCGACGCCTGCGGTCGCAGGGGCGGCACCGGAATCGCGACCCCGGGCGCTGCGACCGTCGGCGCCATCGGCCGGGTCGCGAGGACGGCCGACGTTTCAGCCGGGACCGTTGCCGGCTGCGAAGGGTGGGCGTGCGGCACCGTTGCGGTGACCGGACCCGGCCCGGTCGCCGGTCCGGCGCCGGTGACGGGATCGCGTGGCGCGACCGGGACCTGGCGAGCCGTCGGCATCTGCGTCACCGGGCTGAAGCTGGTCGACTTCGCCTCGCCATGCGACGGGTCGAGCGCGGTCGGCATGTACGTCGGCAGATAGGCCGTGCGGATGTTCGTGGGATCGGCGCCCGGACGCACGTGAAGCTGCGTCGGTGCGCCTTCGGCGACGGCTCGCCCGATCGCGCCTGGCAGGGTGATTCCAGGCTGGCCGCGCGCCGGCACTTCCGCGTTGCCGTCGAGCACGGCACGGAGCTGCTCGACGCTTTGCGGACGCCCGTTGGGGCGGATCGCCAGCATCCACGACATCGCTTCCACGAAGCGCGGCGAGACGCCCGGGACGGTGCGGCGCTCGATCGCATCGACGTCGTCCTGCACCGCGCGCGCCGTCGCCGGCGCCGGCGGCACGCCGAACAGCAGGTAGTGGATGACGGCGCCGAGCGCGTAGAGATCCGTCCACGGACCCTGGCGCAGTTGCGTCATCTCGGCGTACTGCTCGATCGGCGCGTAGCTCGGCTTCAGGATCGCGGTGAGCGACTGGGTGCGGTCGCTGATGACGCGCCGCGCGGCGCCGAAATCGAGCAGCACCGGCGGGCCGTCGGGCGGCAGCAGAATGTTGTCGGGGGCGATGTCCCGGTGGTACACGCCTTCGCGATGGAGCAGCTCGAGCGCCGACAGGATCGGCATCAGGGCGCTGCGGATCCAGACCTCGTCGGGTGGATGCGAGATGGCGCGACGCATGTCGCGCAAGGTAGTGCCCTGGAGATAGGGCATCACCATGTAGGCCGTGGCGTTGTCTTCCCAGAACCGGTAGACCTTGACCAGCGACGGATGGTCGAAGCGGGCGAGCAGCCGCGCCTCGTTGATGAACGAGCGCAGGCCGATCGCGTAGGTCTCGGCGAAGGAGCTCGAGCGCACCGTGATCTGCGGCCCCGCGCCGCGCGCGGCGAGCGACGCCGGCATGTATTCCTTGAGCGCGACATCACGCTCGAGCGAGTGGTCGCGAGCGAGATAGACGATGCCGAAGCCGCCGACACCGAGGACGCGAAGGATCTCGAACTCGCCGAACCGCGTGCCTGCCGGCAGCGCGTCGTGCTCGATCGTGGCGGCTGCGACCCGCGGCTTGGCGAGAGTGGGAGGATGGGTGCTCATGCGTCGTCTACCGGGCGCTGCCCACGACCCCGGAGCTTAACGCAGGGGCGGTCGCGGACCTCTCCCGCGTGCGCGGGTGGCGCCGAAGATGAAAATAGCGTCCTTTCCCGCGAAAAGCATCCCCAAGGTTGCGACAAAACACACATGGCGACGATCCTGCAGCACCTTCCCGTCGGCGAGCGCGTCGGCATCGCCTTCTCCGGCGGCCTCGACACGAGTGCGGCCCTGCACTGGATGCGTGGCAAGGGAGCCGTTCCCTACGCGTACACCGCCGACCTCGGTCAACCCGACGAACCCGACTACGACGACATCCCGCGCCGGGCGATGCAGTACGGCGCCGAGAAGGCGCGCCTGATCGACTGCCGGGCCCAGCTCGCGGCCGAAGGTCTGGCGGCGCTTCGATGCGGCGCCTTCCACATCTCGACGGCGGGCGTCACCTACTTCAACACCACGCCGCTCGGCCGGGCCGTCACCGGCACGATGCTGGTCTCGGCGATGAAGGAGGACGGCGTCGACATCTGGGGCGACGGCAGCACCTACAAGGGCAACGACATCGAGCGCTTCTACCGCTACGGCCTGCTCGTCAACCCGGGCCTGCGTATCTACAAGCCCTGGCTCGACCAGGCCTTCATCGACGAGCTCGGCGGCCGCGCGGAAATGTCGGCGTTCATGGCCCAGGCCGGCTTCGCCTACAAGATGTCGGCCGAGAAGGCATATTCCACCGACTCGAACATGCTCGGCGCCACCCATGAGGCCAAGGACCTCGAGCAGCTGACCAGCGGCATCACCATCGTCCAGCCGATCATGGGCGTCGCGTCATGGAAGGACGACGTGGTCGTCAAGCGCGAATCGGTCGCCGTCCGCTTCGACGAGGGCCGGCCCGTCGCGCTGAACGGTGTCGCCTATCCGGACCTGGTCGAGCTCTTCCTGGAAGCGAACCGCATCGGCGGTCGGCATGGACTGGGCATGAGCGACCAGATCGAGAACCGGATCATCGAGGCCAAGAGCCGCGGCATCTACGAGGCCCCCGGGCTTGCCCTGCTCTTCATCGCCTACGAGCGGCTCATCACCGGCATCCACAACGAGGACACGATCGAGCAGTACCGCGACCACGGCCGCCGCCTCGGCCGCCTGCTCTACCAGGGCCGCTGGTTCGACCCGCAGGCGATCATGCTGCGCGAGACGGCCGAGCGCTGGGTCGCGCGCGCCGTCACCGGCGAGGTGACGATCGAGCTGCGCCGCGGCAACGACTACTCGATCATGAACACCGAGTCGCCCAACCTCAGCTACAGGCCCGAGCGGCTGACGATGGAAAAGGGCGAGTCGAGCTTCTCGCCGCAGGACCGGATCGGCCAGCTGACGATGCGAAACCTCGACATTGCCGACACGCGCGAGAAGCTGATGACCTACGCCAGGGTCGGGCTGCTTTCGGCAGGGCCCGGCTCGTCGCTGCCGCGCCTGAAGGGCGAGGCCGAGTAGCGGGCCAGCCGGGCCGGCGTCAGACGACGACCGGCTCGTGCTCCAGACGGATGCCGAACCGGCCGTAGACGCTTTCCTGGATCGCTCTTGCCAGCGTCATCACCTCCGAGCCGATCGCCGCACCGCGGTTGACGAGAACGAGCGCCTGTTTCTCGTAGACGCCGGCCTCGCCGACAGATTTCCCCTTCCAGCCGCAGGCGTCGATCATCCAGGCGGCGGCCAGCTTGACGCTGCCGTCGGGCATCGGGTAATGGACGATCTCCGGGTCGCGGCCGATGATGTCGCGGCACTGCTCGGGCGTGACGACCGGGTTCTTGAAGAAGCTGCCGGCGTTGCCGATGGCCGCCGGGTCGGGCAGCTTGGCGCGCCGGATGGCGCACACCCAGTCGAAGATCTGGCGCGCGTCGGGCGTCTCGATGCCCGTCTCCTGGATCTTCTTCTGCAGCTCGAGGTAACCGAGCACGGGCCGCCAGGGCCGCGGCAGGCGAAAGCGCACCCGGGTGACGACGCTGCGGCCGGCCAGCGCGTGCTTGAAGATGCTGTCGCGATAGCCGAAGGCGCAGGTGTGCGGCCCGAGCGTGATGCTGCGTCCGGTGACGAGGTCGACCGCGTCGAGCGACTCGAAGCGGTCCGACAGCTCGACGCCGTAGGCGCCGATGTTCTGCACCGGCCCGGCGCCGACGGTGCCGGGAATCAGCGCCAGGTTCTCGAGGCCCGGCAGCCCTTCGCTCAGCGTGAAGTCGACGAGCTCGTGCCAGCTCTCGCCGGCGCCCGCCTCGACGATCCAGGCGTCGCCCCGCGTCTCGACCAGGCGCATGCCCTTGACCTCGACCTTCAGCACGACCTGCGGCATGTCGCGGGTGAGGATGATGTTGCTGCCGCCGCCGAGGATGAACTTGGGGGCGCGCCCGAGCACCTTGTCGTCGACGACGCCGCGCACGTCGGCGTCGCTCGTGATGTGAACGAGCGTCTTCGCCACCGCCGGCAGGCCGAAGGTGTTGTAGGGTTTGAGGCTGACCCCCGCATCGATTTGCATGGGAGAATTTTCGCCGATTGGCGACGTGCGCGGCCAGTGTCCGCACGCCGCAGGAGAGATTGAGATGCCCAGCTTCGATACCGTGCTCGACCCCAACCTGGTCGAGGTCAAGAATGCCGTCGACCAGGCCGGCAAGGAAATCGGCACGCGCTTCGACTTCAAGGGCTCGTCGTCGCGAATCGAGCTGAAGGACAAGGAAGTCACGCTCTTCGCCGACAACGAGTTCCAGCTCGGCCAGGTGCTCGATATCCTGATCGCCAAGCTCACCAAGCGAAACGTCGACGCGCGCTTTCTCGACCGGACCGCCAAGGTCGAGAAGATCAGCGGCGACAAGGTGAAGCAGCTCGTCGTCATCAAGAGCGGGATCGGGGCCGAGACCGCCAAGAAGCTCCAGAACCTCGTGAAGCAGAGCAAGCTCAAGGTGCAGGCCTCCATCCAGGGCGACACGGTGCGCGTCACCGGCGCCAAGCGCGACGATTTGCAGGCCGCGATGGCGCTGATCAGGAAGGATGTCGCCGACCAGCCGCTCTCGTTCGACAACTTCCGGGACTAGGGCGCGACGGTGCGCTCACCGGGGCTCGCTGTCCTCCTCGTCGCGCTGGCCGCGGCGTCGGCGTCCGCGCAATCGGTGTCGATGAGCGGCAGCCTCGGCCACAACGCCCTGCTCGTCATCGACGGCAAGCCGCGCAACGTCGCCGTCGGCGCGACCGTGGCCGGGGTCAAGCTCGTCAGCCTGGCCGGCGACGATGCGGTCGTCGAGATCGCCGGCAAGCGAGCGACGCTTCACCTCGGCGGCGCGCAGGTCAACCTCGGCGGCAAGCAGAGCGAAGGCAGCGGCAAGCAGATCGTGCTCACCGCCGACGGCGGTGGCCACTTCTACACGGCGGGCTCGATCAACGGCAAGAGCGTTCGCTTCGTGGTCGACACGGGCGCCACGACGGTCGCCATCGGCCAGGACGAGGCGGACCGGCTCGGCCTCGACTACAAGAGCGGGCCGCGCGGCCTGAGCCGAACGGCCAATGGTGTCGTGCCCTTCTATCGCACGACGCTCACCTCGGTGCGCATCGGCGATGTCCAGGTGTACAACGTCGAGGCCTCGATCCTGCCGGTCTCGATGGGCCAGGTCCTGCTCGGCAACAGCTTCCTCACGCGCTTCCAGATGAAGCGCGAGAACGACGTCCTCACGCTCGACATGCGTTATTGATCGCGACGTCGCCTTGTCGCAATGCAGACAGGGCGAAGCGAACGGTCGTGCTAAAACGTCGCGTTCCCCCTCACCGCCTGCACGCCCGGAGACTTCGATGGACCTCGCCTTCACGCCTGAGGAACAGGCCTTTCGCGAAAAGATCCGCGCCTGGGTCGCCGCCAATCTGCCGAAGGAGATCAGCGACAAGGTCAGGAACTCGGTCCACCTGAGTCGCGACGAGCTTCAGCGATGGGCCAGGATCCTCGGCAAGCAGGGCTGGCACGGCTGGGGCTGGCCAGCGCAGTTCGGCGGCCCGGGCTGGAACGCGATCCAGAAGCATCTCTTCGAGGAGGAGACCGCTCTCGCCGGCGCGCCGCGGGTGATTCCGTTCGGGCCGGTGATGGTCGCCCCGGTGATCATGGCCTTCGGCACGCCGGAGCAGCAGAAGCGCTTCCTGCCGGGCATACAGAGCGGCGACGTCTGGTGGAGCCAGGGCTACAGCGAGCCGGGGTCGGGTTCCGATCTCGCGTCGCTCAAGGCCAAGGCAGAACGGCGTGGTGACAAGTACATCGTCAACGGCCAGAAGACCTGGACCACGCTCGGCCAGTACGGCGACTGGATCTTCTGCCTCGTGCGAACCAGCAGCGACGGCAAGCCGCAGACCGGCATCAGCTTTCTCCTGATCGACATGAAGAGCCCCGGCATCACGGTGCGGCCGATCATCACGATGGACGGCGAGCACGAGGTCAACGAGGTCTGGTTCGACAACGTCGAGGTGCCCGCCGACCAGCTGATCGGCGAGGAGAACAAGGGCTGGACCTACGCCAAGCACCTGCTCGCGCACGAGCGCACCAACATCGCCGACGTCAACCGCGCCAAGCGCGAGCTCGAGCGGGTGAAGCGGATCGCCGAGTCCGAAGGCGTCTACGACGACGGGCGCTTCCGCGACCAGATCGCCCTGCTCGAGGTCGACGTCGTCGCCCTCGAGATGATGGTGCTGCGCGTGCTCTCCGCAGAAAAAAGCGGCAAGGCGGCCCTCGACGTCGCCGGCCTCCTGAAGATCCGCGGCAGCGAGATCCAGCAGCGCTACACCGAGCTGATGATGCTGGCCGCCGGCCCGGCGACGGTGCCCCTGGTGAAGGAGGCGATGGCCGCCGGCTGGCAGGGCGACCAGGCCGGAGCGGCCTTCGTCGCGCCTCTCGCCGGCACCTACTTCAACATGCGCAAGACGACGATCTACGGCGGGTCGAACGAAGTGCAGCGCAACATCGTCGCGCAAACCGTGCTCGGGAGCTGACCATGGACTTCGACTTTTCCGATGACCAGGAGATGCTGCGCGACTCGGTGCGCAGGTGGGTCGAGCGCGGCTACGACTTCGAGCGGCGCAGGAAGATCGTGAAGGCGGGCGGCTTCGCGCGCGACGCCTGGCAGGAGATCGCCGATCTCGGCATCTGCGGCCTGCAGGTGCCCGAGGCGCAGGGCGGGCTCGGGCTCGGGCCCGTCGAGGCGATGGTCGTTCAGGAGGAGCTCGGTCGCGGCCTCGTCCTCGAGCCCTTCGCGGCGGTGGCGCTCGTCGCGACGACGCTGCTCAAGGCCGGCCACGAGGCTGCCGCGGCGCCCCGTCTCCAGCACATCGCCGAAGGCAAGGAGATCGCCGTTCTGGCCCACGAGGAACGCCGCTCGCGCTACCGTCTCGCGCACGTCGAGACGACGGCGCACGGCAGCGGCCACGCCTGGCGCCTGAACGGCACCAAGATCGTCGTTCCGGCGGGCGGCGCCGCCGGCGCGTTCATCGTCTCGGCGCGCGTGAGCGGCGGCGTCGACGACGGCGCCGGTGTCGGCCTCTTCCTCGTCTCGCCGGGCCAGCCGGGCGTCGAGGTGCGCGCCTACCCGACCCAGGATGGCGCGAGCGCCGCCGACCTCGTGCTGAAGGACGCCGCCGGCATCGAGCTCGTCGCTCCGGGCGCGGCCATCGTGGCGCTCGAGCACGCCGCCGACGTCGCCATCGCCGCGCTCTGCGCCGAAGCCGTCGGCGCGATGGACAGGCTTGTCGCGATCACGGTGGAGTACATGAACACGCGCAAGCAGTTCGGCGTCGCGATCGCGAGCTTCCAGGCGCTGCGCCACCGCATCGCCGACGTCAAGATGCAGCTCGAGCTGGCCCGCTCGATGAGCTTCTTCGCGACCCTCAAGCTCGGCGAGGAGCCGGTGGCCCGACGGCGCGCGCTCGCGCAGGCGAAGGTCCAGCTCGGAACGTCGATGCGCTTCGTCGGCCAGCAGTGCATCCAGCTGCACGGCGGCATCGGCGTCACCGACGAGTATTCGGCGAGCCACTACTTCAAGCGCCTGACGGTGATCGAGATGAGCTTCGGCGACACGCTGTTCCAGCTCGGGGAAGTCTCCAGGCGCATGCAGTCGACGGCCGGCGTCTTCGCCTGACGGGGTGATGCCCGCCCGCTTCCTGCGATGAGCCGCGGCCTGACCGCCGTCGCCGGCATCGAGGTCGGCCACTTCACCGATCCGCGCCGCCCGACCGGCTGCACCGTGATCCTGGCGCGCGCCGGCGCCGTCGCCGGCGTCGACGTGCGCGGTGCGTCGCCCGGCACGCGCGAGACCGACCTGCTCGACCCGGTCAACGCGATCGACTCCGTGCACGCCGTCGTTCTCGCCGGCGGCAGCGCGTTCGGTCTCGATGCCGCCGGCGGCGTGATGCGCTGGCTGGAGGAACGCGGCATCGGTTTCTCGATCGGCGCGGGCCCGGAGCCCGGGATGCCGCCGCCGTTCGTCGTGCCGATCGTGCCGGCAGCCATCCTCTTCGATCTCTGGGTGGGCGACCCGCGCATCCGGCCCGACGCCGACGCGGGCTACGCCGCCTGCGACGCCGCGTCGCGCGATGCTCCCGCCGAAGGCAACGTCGGCGCCGGTGCAGGCGCGACCGTCGGCAAGCTGTTCGGCATCGGCCGGGCCATGAAAGGCGGCATCGGCACGGCGTCGATCGAGGTCGGCGGCGTGACGGTCGCCGCCCTGGTGGCCGTCAACGCGATCGGCGACGTCGTCGATCCGCGCTCGGGCACGGTCGTGGCCGGTGCGCGCAGCGTCGACGGCAAGGCGCTGCTCGGCACGATGGCGAGCCTGAGGCGGGGCGATCTGCCGCCGCGTCTCGACCTGCGCGCCGCGGCCGGCGCCGCCACCACGCTGGCCGTCGTCGCGACCGATGCCGTGCTCACCAAGGCAGAGGCGACCAAGGTCGCGCAGATGGCGCACGACGGCCTGGCGCGCAGCATCGATCCGGTCCACACGATGGGTGACGGCGACGTCGTCTTCGCACTGGCCACGGGCGCCAGCGGCGCGCCGGCCGCGACGACGCTGGTCGGCGCGCTCGCCGCCGACGTGCTCGCCGATGCCGTCGTGCGCGCCGTGCGCGCGGCGCGCGGCATCGGTGGCGCAGACGTGCCTTACCTGCCGGCGAGCATCGACCTCGACGCGGCACCGCGTTGAAGCTCGGCCAGCTGCTCTTCAGCCAGGGCTTCGGCACGCGGCGAGAGTGCGGCGCGCTCGTCGCCCACGGGCTCGTCGAGATCGAAGAAGCCGAGGGGTCCGAGGCACGCGACGGCGTCGACCCGGCCGGGGGCCGCCGCACCGTCGAAGACGTCGATCTCGAGCTCGGCGATCCGACCGGCCGCTGGTTTCGCGTGCGCGGCGAGCGTTGGCCGTACCACGAGCACGCGCTGATCGCGATGAACAAGCCCGCGGGCTACGAGTGCTCGCTGAAGCCCCGCCACCACGCGAGCGTCCATTCGCTCCTGCCGGCGCCACTGCGCCAGCGCGGGCTGCAGCCGATCGGCCGGCTCGACGAGGACACGACCGGCGTGCTCCTCTTCACCGACGACGGCGCCCTCGTCCACCGTCTCACCTCGCCCCGGCGTCACGTCGCCAAGGTCTACGAGGTGCGTTGCAGGCACCCGGTCGACGCGGCCCAGGTCGAGCGACTGCTCGCCGGCGTTCTCCTGCACGACGACGACCGGACGGTGCGGGCGGCGGCATGCGAGGCGACCGGCGAGCACGAGCTTCGCCTCACGCTCGTCGAAGGCAAATACCACCAGGTCAAGCGCATGGTGGCTGCCGTCGGCAACCGCGTCGAGGCGCTCCATCGCAGTTCGTTCGGCGACGTTCGCGTTGATGACCTCGCGCCCGGTGCATGGCGATGGGCCGACGCGCAAGCCGCGGCGAAGGTCGCCGGCTGAACCCGGCGTGCTTCGGGCAATTGCATACACGGGCTTGGGGGCCCTTCCTACATGCGCACGGGCCGTGTGCCGGCCGCCGGACGAAAGCGCCGGCTCTACGCTTCGCCCCACTGCAACTTTTCAGGAGATCGAGATGGGCAAGTACTTCCTCGGCTGGATCCTCGGTGTTCCGGCGGTCGTCCTGGTCGGCATCTACGTGGTGACGCACCTTCTCTGAACGATTCAGCGATCGCCGGGCAGCGTGGGGTGGAATCCGCCCACGGGCCCGGCTTCTTCGCTCGTGGGTTCGCGTGCACCTAATGCGCCCCTGGCCTCGAAGATGACCATCATCTCGGCCTCGCGGCGGCGATCCTGGGAATCGCGCATCTCCGCCCAGCGGCTGTAGAGCCACCAGCCGCTCACCCCCATCAGCAACACGAAGAGAACGCCGAACGCCATTGCCGTCTCCTTCCCGCGGTGCAGGGGATTTTCGCCAGACGCGCCTTCGATCCGTCGCCGGCCATCGTTCAAAACGAACCCTTCGGGCGATACGTCGAGGTCCACTCAGCGATCCGCGGACGTCGTCGGTGACAAACATCTCGGACGTCCTGCGCGAGGAATACAAGAAGGTGGCACCGGATGGCGGCGAAGGGCCAGCCGCGCGCAGTCCGCAGTCGCCGGACACGCCAGCGCCACCCGCGGCGGCGCCGCCGCATGCCGCGCCGATAATTGGCCGCCATGCACGTGTTCCGCAGCGTTCGCGACCCCGGGCTCGCGCCGCACTGCGCGCTCACGATCGGCAACTTCGACGGCGTCCATCGCGGCCACCAGGCGATGCTGGCGTTGCTCGTCTCCGAGGCTTCGCATCGCGGCCTGCCGGCGACCGTGCTCACCTTCGAGCCCAATCCGCGCGACTACTTCGCACGCCGCGCCGGCACGCCCGGAGCGGCGCCGGCACGGATCGCGACCTTGCGCGACAAGGTGGTCGAGCTCGGCCGCTGCGGCATCGAGCAGGTCGTGGTCGCGCGTTTCGACGCCGCCTTCGCGGCGCAGACGCCGGCCCAGTTCATCGACGACGTGATCGTCGACGGCCTCAACGCCGGCTACGTGCTCGTCGGCGACGACTTCCGCTTCGGCGCCCGTCGCGCCGGCGACTACGCGATGCTCGACGGCGCCGGCCAGGCGCGCGGCTTCGACGTCGCCCGCATGATGAGCTACGAGGTTCACGGGGTGCGCGTGTCCAGCTCGGCGGTGCGCGCGGCCCTCGCCGACGGCGACATGGGGCGCGCCGAAGCGCTGCTCGGCCGGCCCTACAGCATCAGCGGTCGCGTCATCCACGGCGCGCGTCTCGGTCGCGAGCTGGGCGCGAGCGCGCCCGGGCGAGGCGATGGATTTCGCACCCTCAACCTGCGCTTTGCGCATGCGCGCCCGGCGGCGACGGGCATCTTCGTCGTCCGCGTGCACGGACTCGCTGGTCTTCCGCTCGACGGCGTCGCCAGCCTCGGCCGGCGTCCGACCGTCGACGACAGCGGCCGCGTCCTGCTCGAAGTTCACTGCTTCGAGTGGCCGAGCGCACTCGGCGTCGAAGGGGGCTACGGTAAACTCGTCGCCGTGGAACTGCTGAAGAAACTGCGCGACGAGGCTCGCTACGAATCGCTCGCCGCCCTCGCCGACGCGATCCGCAGCGATGCGGTCGCGGCCCGCGGTTTCCTCGCCGCCGACCTGGCCGAGCACGCCGCGACCGGCCGGCAGACGACCCGCGACCGAATTTGATCCGCGCCGGCGTCGCGCCCTGCCGCGACCTCGTCGCGACCGAACGCATCGCGAGCTTCGCCGAATCCTCGTCCTCCCGGGCCGACCGCACGCCGCGCCGGCCACCCCTTCGAAAGACCCGCCGCCATGGCTGACGTGCCTGCTGCCTCGACCGCCCCGGTCGACTATCGACCGACGCTGAACCTCCCGGACACCCCGTTCCCGATGCGGGGCGACCTGCCCAAGCGCGAGCCCGGATGGGTGAAGCAATGGAGCGAAGACGGCACCTACCAGCGGCTGCGCGAGGCGCGCCACGGCCGACCCCGGTTCGTCCTCCACGACGGGCCGCCGTATGCCAACGGCCAGCTCCACATCGGCCACGCCGCCAACAAGATCCTGAAGGACATGATCGTCAAGGCGCGCCAGCTCGCCGGCTTCGACTCGCGCTACACGCCGGGCTGGGACTGCCACGGCCTGCCGATCGAAAACGCGGTCGAGAAGACCTTCGGCCGCGCCCTGCCGCGCGCCGAGGTGCAGGAAAAGAGCCGCGCCTACGCGACCGGGCAGATCGCCCAGCAGATGGCCGATTTCAAGCGCATCGGCGTGCTCGGCGACTGGGAGCATCCCTACCTGACGATGGATTTCGGCAACGAAGCCGGCGAGATCCGCGTCCTGAAGCGCGTCATCGAGCGCGGCTTCGTCTACCGCGGCCTGAAGCCGGTGTACTGGTGCTTCGACTGCGGCTCGTCGCTGGCCGAGTTCGAGATCGAGTACGCCGACCGCAAGTCGACGACCGTCGACATCGCCTTCCTCGCCGCCGACCGCGACGCGCTCGCCGCGGCGTTCGGGCTGCAGTCGATCGACAAGGACGCCTTCGCCGTCATCTGGACGACGACGCCCTGGACGATCCCGGCGAACCAGGCGCTGAACCTGAACCCGAAGCTCGAGTACGCGCTCGTCGACACCGAGCGTGGCCTGCTCGTGCTGGCGAGCGCGCTGGTCGAGAAATGCCTCGCGCGCTTCGGCCTGGAAGGCAGGGTCGTCGCGACGGCGCTCGGCGAGAAGCTCGACGGGCTGATGTTCCATCACCCGCTTGCCGCCGTCGACGCCGGCTACGCACGGCTCGCGCCGATCTACCTTGCCGACTACGCCACCGCCGAGGACGGCACCGGCCTGGTCCACTCGTCGCCGGCCTACGGCCTCGACGACTTCAACTCCTGCCGCGCCCACGGACTGGCGGTCGACGACATCCTCAACCCGGTGCAGGGCAACGGCGTCTACGAGGACGCGCTGCCGCTCTTCGGCGGCCAGAACATCTGGAAGGCGACACCGGCGATCGTCGACGCACTGCGCGACGCCGGTCGCCTTCTCGCGAGCGGCACGCTCATGCACAGCTACCCGCATTGCTGGCGCCACAAGACGGCGGTGATCTACCGCGCCGCGGCGCAGTGGTTCGTGCGCATGGACGAGGCCGACGACTCGACCCGCGGCGTCTTCGCCGTCGACCCCGCGCCGCAGACCCTGCGCCAATGCGCGCTCGCCGCCATCGATGCGACCGCGTTCTATCCCGAGAACGGCCGCGCACGGCTGCACGACATGATCGCGCACCGGCCCGACTGGTGCATCAGCCGGCAGCGCAACTGGGGAGTGCCGCTGCCCTTCTTCCTGCACAAGGTGACGGGCGAACTGCACCCCGACACGCTGGCGCTCATCGACCGGGCCGCCGGGATCGTCGAGCAGGGAGGCGTCGAGGCCTGGTCGCGCCTCACGGCAGAGGACGTGCTCGGGGCCGAGGGCGAAGGCTCGGCCGCGCACTACGCCAAGTCGAACGACATCCTCGACGTCTGGTTCGACTCGGGCTCGACCTTCTTCCACGTCCTGCGCGGCAGCCATCCGGGCACGACGATTCCCGACGACGATGGCAAGAGCCCCGAGGCGGACCTCTACCTCGAAGGCCACGACCAGCATCGCGGCTGGTTCCACTCGTCGCTCCTGATCGCGTGTGCGATCGAGGGCCACGCGCCGTATCGCGGGCTGCTCACCCACGGCTTCGCCGTCGACGGCTCGGGGCGCAAGATGAGCAAGAGCCTGGGCAACTTCGTCGCCCTGAACGAAGTGACGGCCAAGCTCGGCGCCGAGATCATCCGCCTCTGGTGCGCCTCGACCGACTACTCGGGCGACCTCGGCGTCGACGACAAGATCCTCGCGCGCGTCGTCGATGCCTATCGCCGCATCCGCAACACTCTGCGCTTCCTGCTCGCGAACACGAGCGACTTCGATCCGGCGAAGGACGCGGTCTCCGTCGCCGACATGCTCGAGATCGACCGCTGGGCGCTCGCCCGCACGGCCGAGCTGCAGGCCGAGATCGTCGGCACTCTCGATCCGGCGACCGGGCTCTACACCGGCGGCCATTACGGTGCTTACGAATTCCATCCGGTCGTCGCCAAGCTGCAGGTGTTCTGCTCCGAGGACCTCGGCGCGTTCTATCTCGACATCCTCAAGGACCGCCTCTACACGACGGCAGCGGGCTCGCACGCCCGCCGGTCGGCGCAGACGGCGCTCTTCCACGTCGCCCACGCGATGCTGCGCTGGATGGCGCCGTTCCTCAGCTTCACGGCCGAGGAGGCGTGGAAGATATTCGGGCCGAAGGGATCGCCGTCGATCTTCGTCGAGACCTTCAGCGACACGCGCGCCTGGGACGATGCCGCGCTGCGGGCGAAGTGGTCGCGCATCGCCGCCGTTCGCGCCGAGTCGAACAAGACCATCGAAGCGCTGCGCGCGGACGGCAAGGTCGGCTCGTCGCTGCAGGCCGCGGTGACGGTGAAGGCCGGTCCCGCGATGGTCGACCTGCTCGGCTCGCTCGGCGACGACCTGCGCTTCGTCCTGATCGCCTCGTCGGCGCAGGTCGTGCCGCTCGCGGCGGCGGCCGACGCGAACGAGTTCTTCGTCGAGGCCGAGCCGCTCTCGCAGCCCAAGTGCGAGCGCTGCTGGCACTACCGCGCCGATGTCGGCCACGACCCCGCGCATCCGGGCCTGTGCGGACGCTGCACCGCGAACCTTTTCGGCGCGGGCGAGCCGCGGACGGCCGCCTGATGGCTGCCAGACGCGGCGCGCTTGCGCCCTGGCTCGGCGTCGCCGCCGTGGTCATCGTGCTCGACCAGATCACCAAGGCGATGATCCTGTCGGCGTTCCAGCTCGGTGGCGCGCACCGCGTGACGGCGTTCTTCGACATCGTGCGCGCTCACAACCGCGGCGCCGCGTTCTCGTTCCTCAACGACGCGAGCGGCTGGCAGCGCTGGTTCTTCATCGGCCTGGGCATCGCCGCGGCCGGCTTCATCGTCTGGCTGCTCGCTCGTCACGGCGGCCAGCGGCTGTTCGGCTGGGCGCTCGCGCTGATCCTCGGCGGCGCGATCGGCAACGTCGTCGACCGGCTCCTGCACGGCTACGTCGTCGACTTCATCCAGGTGCATTGGGGCGGCGCCTACTTCCCCTCGTTCAACGTCGCCGACAGCGCGATCACCGTCGGCGCCGGGCTCCTCATCCTCGACGAGCTGCTGCGCGTGCGGCGCGGCCGCTGACGCCGCGGCCTGCGCCGCTCACGTCGGCGGCCAGTGCCGCGCCCAGACCGCGGCGATGCGCGGATCGGCCTCGATGCGGGCGAGCAGCGCCGCGAACTCGGGCCGCGAGCCGGCCAGCGCCTTGCGTGCCCTGCCCCACTTCGAGACCGTCGCGGCCAGGATATCGAGCGCGCCGAGACGGTCGCCCGAGAGCCACGGCGTGGCCTGGAACTGGTCGGCGAAGATCTCCCAGAGCTCGTGCAGGCGCCCCTGGCCTCGCGTCTGCATCGCCTGCCTGACGGCATCGTCGGACTCGGGATACCAGCGATCGGGAAAGTCGAGGATGCCGATGCCGGCGTAGCAGTTGGCGGCGATGTAGATCAGACCGCGAATCTGCTGCGCCCGCTGCGACGACTCGCTCGCGAGCAGGCCGCTCGCAGGGTGCGCGAGGCCGAGATGGATCAGGATCGCCGCGCTCTCGGTGAGGACGCTGCCGTCGTCGAGAACGAGCGTCGGTATCTGGGCGATCGGGTTGACGCGCCTCAGCGCGTCGAGCCCCGGCGACGCCTGCCAGGACGCCGCCTCGACAGTGCGGTAGGCGAGCCCTGCGATGTCAAGGCCGCGTCGGCAGCCGCCGAGCCGGAGCCCTTGGTTCCGTAGAGCGTCGACACGCGCGCGCCGCTCAGGTCAGGAGCACGCTCGAGCCGATCGTCTTGCGCGCCTCGAGATCGCGATGCGCCTGCACCGCGTCGGCGAGGGCGAAGCGCTGGCCGATGTGGATCTTCACCTGGCCGCTCGCGACCACCGCGAAGAGCTCCGCGGCCATCGACTGCATCGCCTCGAGAGTGGCGATGTGGGTGCCGAGCGTCTGTCGCGTCAGGTAGAGCGAGCCCTTCGGCCCGAGCGAGACCGGCGAGATCGGCGGCACGACGCCGGAAGCGTTGCCGAAGCTCGCCATCAGGCCGAACGGGCGCAGGCAGTCGAGCGACTTATCCCAGGTGTCCTTGCCGATCGAGTCGTAGACGACCTTCACGCCCTTGCCGCCGGTGATCTCCTTCACCTTGGCGGCGAAGTCCTCGGTGCGGTAGTTGACCGTGTGGGCGGCGCCGTTGTCGCGCGCCAGGGCGCATTTCTCGTCGCTGCCCGCCGTCCCGATCAGCTTCAGGCCGAGCGCCTTCGCCCACTGGCAGGCGATCAGGCCGACGCCTCCCGCGGCCGCGTGCCAGACGATGAAATCGCCGGCCTCGAGCGCGTCCTGCGCACGCACGCGCTTGAGCAGGTACTGCACCGTCAGGCCCTTGAGCATCATCGCCGCGCCGGTCTCGAAGGAGATCGCGTCGGGCAACTTCACGACCGTCTTGGCCGGCATCACGCGCGCAGTCGAATAGCTGCCTGGCGGCCCGCTGCAGTAGGCCGCGCGATCGCCGGCCTTCAGATGCGTGACGCCGGCCCCCACCGCCTCGATCACGCCGGCGCCTTCGTTGCCCATCGTGAGCGGCATCGGCAAGGCGTAGACGCCCGAGCGCTGGTAGACGTCGATGTAGTTGAGGCCCGAGGCGTGATGGCGGATGCGGACCTCCCCCGCGCCCGGCTCGCCCACGGGCAAGTCGACGAGCTTCATCTCCTCGGGGCCGCCGGCCTTGTCGATGCGGACGGTCTTGCTGGTCGTGGTGGAAGTCATGGTGTCTTTCTCGGTGGCAGGTGCAGTGCGCTATCGTGCCAGACCCGACCATGAAGCGCCTTACCCGGGCCCCCAATCTGGCGATCGCCACCCTGTGGGCCGACATGCTCACCCATGGCGGCATCGCGGCGACGGTGCAGCGCATGTACGCGAGCAGCATCGCCGGCGAGCTGCCCCCTGATCAGGCGCTCCCGGAGGTGTGGGTCAGCGACGACGACCAACTCGAGCGGGCCCGCACGCTGCTCCACGAGCTGCGCCATCCGGTGCACCGGCACTGGATCTGCCCCGCCTGCAGCGAGCGCGTCGACGGACCGTTCGAGGAGTGCTGGAACTGCGGCGCGGTGATGCCGCCGTCGTGAGGCGCGGTGCGGGTCGCTTCCGCCGCTAGAACGTGCCCGGATAGGCGCCGCCGTCGGCCAGCAGGTTCTGACCGGTGATGTAGCCGGCCTGGACGCTGCACAGGAAGGCGCAGATCGCGCCGAACTCCTCGGCGCTGCCGAAGCGCTGCGCCGGGATGTTGCGCTTCCTCTCCTCGGCCAGCACGTCGATCGACTTGCCGGTCTTCGCCGACGCGCCCTTCATCGTCGCGCGCAGGCGATCGGTATCGAAGGCGCCCGGGAGCAGGCCGTTGATCGTCACGCCGCGCGCCGCCAGCTTGCTGCGGGCGAGGCCGGCGACGAAGCCGGTGAGACCGCTGCGCGCGCCGTTGGAGAGGCCCAGGATATCGATCGGCGCCTTGACCGCGCCGGAGGTGATGTTGACGACGCGGCCCCAGCCGCGCTCGGCCATCTTGTCGACCGTCGACTTCATCAGCTCGATCGGCGTCAGCATGTTGGCGTCGACCGCCTTGATCCAGGCGTCTCGGTTCCAGTCGCGGAAATCGCCCGGCGGCGGGCCGCCCGCGTTGTTGATCAGGATGTCGACCTGCGGACAGGCCGCGAGCGCGGCCGCGCGGCCGGCCTCGGTGGTGATGTCGCCGACGACGGCGCGTGCCTCGCCGCCCGCGCCGAGCGCGCGCAGCTCCTGCAGCGTTGCCTCGAGCGCCTCGGCGCCGCGCGCGGTGATCACCACGTTGACGCCCTCCTTCGCGAGCGCGACCGCGCAGCCCTTGCCGAGCCCCTTGCTCGCCGCGCACACGAGCGCCCACTTGCCTGTCAGTCCGAGGTCCATTGGGTCTTCCCTTTCATCTTGCCCTGGCGAGCAGCCAGATCCCCGTCAGCACCAGCACCGTGCCGGCGACGATCCAGCCGGTGAACGGCTCGCCGAGGATGACGATGCCCATCAGGATGGTCGACAGCGGGCCGATCATCCCGGTCTGCGCGACGACAGTGGCGCCGACGCGCTCGATCGCCATCATCACCATCAGCACCGGCGCGAAGGTGCACAGCGTCGCATTCAGCACCGAGAGCCAGATCACCGCCGGGTCGACCGCGGCCGCCGAAAGCGGACGCAGGACGAGGAACTGGGCGATGCAGAAGAAGCAGGCCACGCTCGTCGCGAGCCCGGTGAGGCGCACCGCGCCGAGTCGGTTGACTTCCTCGCCGCTCGCCACGAGGTAGACCGCGTAGCTCACCGCGCTGGCGAAGACGAGGCCGGCGCCGAGCGCGGCGTCTGCGCCCTGGAACGACACCTCGTGGCCGAAGACCAGCAGCACGCCGCAGTAGCTCACCGCGAGCGCCAGGACCTTGCGCACGCTCACCTTGCGCTTGAACAGGACGACGCCGAGCGCGAGCACGAGCGTCGGGTTGAGATAGAGGATCAGCCGCTCGAGACTGGCCGTGACGTAGACCAGGCCGGCGAAATCGAGAAAGCTCGCCACGTAGTAGCCGGAAAAGCCCAGGCCGGTGACGACGAGCCAGTCGCGTCGGGCCAGCGCCGGCCGGCCGCGCCCCGCCCACCACGCCAGCACGACGAAGAGCGGCAGCGCGAAAAGCATGCGGTACATGATCAGCGTCACGGCGTCGACGCCATACCGGTACGCGAGCTTGACGATGATCGCCTTGCCGGAGAAGGCAATCGAGCCCGCCATCGCGAGCGCCAGGCCGGGCCAGGCCGCGCGCGATCTCGACTCGGATGCCGGCGGCGACGCCGCGACCGCGCTTGCCGGCATCAGAAGCCGGCGGCCAGTCCGTCGCGGCGCGGGTCGCTGGCGGCGACATAGCCTTCGATCGACGGGTCGCCGAGTCGCCAGATGAACTGGCCGGCGCCGAAGTCCTGATAGCTGTCCTCGATCACCTCGACCTCGTGGCCGAGCGCGGCGAGGCCGCTCACCGTCTTCGGGTCCATCGTCGCCTCGACGTTGATCGCCAGGCCATCGTTGAAGCGCCAGCGCGGCGCGTCGCAGGCGGCCTGCGGCTGCTGGCGATGGCCGAGCATGCGAACGAGGGTCTGCAGGTGCGCCTGCGGCTGCATGTTGCCGCCCATGATGCCGAAGCTCATCTGCGGCCGGCCGTCCTTGGTCAGGAACGCCGGAATGATGGTGTGGAACGGGCGCTTCCCCGGCGCGACGCAGTTCGGGCTCGCCGCGTCGAGGTGAAAGCCGTGGCCGCGGTTCTGCATCGACACGCCCCACTCCGGGACGACGATGCCCGAGCCGAAGCCCATGTAGTTGCTCTGGATGAAGCTCACCATCATGCCGGCCTCGTCGGCGGCGCTGAGGTAGATCGTGCCGCCCTTGACCGGATTGCCGGCGCCGAAGCGCTGCGCCCGCTTCGGGTCGATCAGGCGGGCGCGACCGGCGAGGTAGGCCTCGTCGAGCATCTCTTCGCAGCTGCAGAGCATGCCGCCGCGCGGGTCGGCCGCATGCACGTGCAGGTCGGCGAAGGCGAGCTTCATCGCCTCGATCTGCAGATGCTGCGACTCGGCGCTGTCGACGGGCAGCGACTCGAGGTCGAAGTGGCGCAGGATGCCGAGCGCCATCAGCGCCGCGATGCCCTGGCCGTTGGGCGGGATCTCGTGCAGGCGATGGCCGAAGGTGTCGATGCCGATCGGCTCGACCCACTCCGGCTTGAACGCCGCGAAATCCTTCGCCGTCATCGTGCCGCCGTTCGCGCGTGAATGCGCTTCTGCGGCCGCGGCGATCTCGCCGCCGTAGAACGACTCGCCGCGCGTCGAGGCGATCGACTTCAGCGCCCGGGCCGCCGCAGGGAAGGCGAAGCGCTCGCCGACCTCGGGTGCGCGGCCGTGCGGCAGGAAGGCCTCGGCCCAGCCAGGCATCGCGCCGAGCAGCGGCGCGGCCGCGACCCACTTCTGCTGGACGATGACCGGCACCGCGTAGCCGCGCTCGGCCACCTCGATCGCCGGGGCGAGCAGGTCGGCGAAGGGGAGCTTGCCGAAGCGCTCCGAAAGCGCGGTCCAGGCGCCGACGGCGCCGGGCACGGTGACCGAATCCCAGCCGCGCATCGGCGGGCGCTTCGGGTCGTTGCCGTACTTGCGCCGGAAGTAGTCGGCGCTCCAGGTCGCCGGCGCCGGACCGGAAGCGTTCAAGCCATGGAGCTTCTTGCCGTCCCAGAGGATGCAGAACGCATCCGAGCCCAGGCCGTTGCTGCACGGCTCGACGATCGTCATCACCGCCGCCGCGGCGATCGCGCCGTCGACGGCATTGCCGCCCTGCTGGATCATGCGCAGCCCCGCCTGGGCGGCGAGAGGATGCGAGGTCGAGACGATGTTGCGCGCGAAGACGGGGACGCGCGTGGACGGATAGGCCGCCTTCCAGTCGAAGTTCATCCGCGAAGTATCGGCGCTTCGGCGCCCCGCCGCAGGGGCCGGCTCAGTCCTCGGAGAACGCGACGTCGCGCTTCTTCCTGATCGACGGCAGCGTGACGATCAGGATCAGGAGGGCCGCGGCGATCAGCAGGCCCGAGGACAGCGGATGGGTGACGAAGGTGCCCCAGTCACCGCGCGAGAGCAGGAGCGCGCGGCGCAGGTTCTCTTCCATCATCGGCCCGAGGATGAAGCCGAGCAGGAGCGGCGCGGGCTCGAGGCCGAGCTTGTAGAAGAGATAGCCCACCAGCGCGAAGATCGCCGTCATGTAGACGTCGAACGTGCTGTTGTTGAGCGTATAGACACCGATGCAGCAAAAGAGCGTGATCGCGGGGAACAGGAGCCGGTAGGGAACGGTGAGCAGCTTGATCCACATGCCGATCAGCGGCAGGTTGAGGATGACGAGCATGGCGTTGCCGACCCACATCGAGGCGATCAGGCCCCAGAACAGCTGTGGGTTGGTCGTCATCACTTGCGGGCCGGGCTGGATGCCCTTGATCATCATCGCGCCCACCATCAGGGCCATCACCGGGTTGGGCGGGATGCCGAGCGTGAGCATCGGGATGAACGAGGTCTGGGCACCGGCGTTGTTGGCCGACTCCGGACCGGCGACGCCCTGGATCGCGCCCTTGCCGAACGGAATGCGCGGCTTGACGACCATCTTCTTCTCGACCGTGTACGACGCGAACGACGAGAGTAAGGCACCGCCACCGGGCAGGACGCCGAGGATCGAGCCGAGCGCGGTGCCGCGCAGGACCGAGGGCCATGCTTCCTGGAAATCGCGCCGGTCCGGCCACAGGCCCTTCACTTCCCTGGTGAAGACCTCGCGGTGCTCGACCGGCTGGCCGAGGTTGGCGATGATCTCGCCGAAGCCGAACACGCCCATCGCGATGACGACGAAGCTGATGCCGTCGGTGAGCTGCGGGATGTCGAAGCTGTAGCGCGCCGTGCCCGAGATGACGTCGGTGTTGATCTGCGCCAGCAGGAGGCCCAGGATGATCATCGAGATCGCCTTCAGCAGCGACCCGGAGGCGAGGACGACGGCGCCGATCAGGCCGAGCACCATCAGCGAGAAGTACTCGGCCGGACCGAACTTGAAGGCCAGCTCGGTGAGCGACGGCGCGAACGCGGCGATGACGACGGTGCCGACGCAGCCGGCGAAGAACGAGCCGAGCGCAGCCACCGAGAGCGCAGCGCCGGCGCGGCCCTGGCGCGCCATCTGGTAGCCGTCGATCGCGGTGACGACCGACGACGACTCGCCCGGCACGTTGATCAGGATGGCTGTCGTCGATCCGCCGTACTGCGCGCCGTAGTAGATGCCGGCCAGCATGATGAGCGCCGGCGTCGCGTCGAGCGCGTAGGTCGACGGCAGCAGCATCGCGATCGTCGCCACCGGGCCGATGCCGGGCAGCACGCCGATCAGCGTTCCGAGCAGGCAGCCCAAGAACCCGTACATCAGGTTCTGGGCCGTGAAGGCCACGCCGAAGCCGATACCGAGGTTGTGGACGAGATCCATGGCGGGCCGCTTTCTCCTTGAGTGGGTCGGCCCGTTCCGGGCGCGTCGGCGCTAGCGGAGCAAGGCGGGCCAGACCGGAATCGGCAGCTTCAGCCCGTAGACGAAGATGAGCCAGGAAAACGCGGTCAGGACGAAAGCGCTGAGGAGCGCGCTCTTCCAGTGGAACTCGTCGCCGGCCAGGCTGGCGACGATGATCAGCACCGGCACGGTCAGGGCGAGCCCGACGGGCTCGAGCATCACGCCGAAGATCGCGATTCCCGTCACGATGACGAGCAAGGGCCGCCAGGCGATCGTGCCGATGCGGTCCCCGCCCTCGCTCTCGATCGTGAGCGACTTGAAGAGGACGAGGGCGCCGAGGATCGCCAGCAGGATCGCCAGGCCGAGCGGAAAGTAGCCGGCGCCGGGATGCGCGGAGAGCTGCGACATGCGGGCCCAGAGGTTGGCGGCGCAGGGGTCGTTCGCGGGGCACTCCGGTCCCATGCTGTAGTTGGTGGCGCCGATCGCGAAGCCGACGCCGACAACCACGAACATCAGGCCCGACCAGAAGTCGCGCTCGCTCTTGATCTTCACGAAACCTCTCTGCCCCTGTCGTGGAGCCGCGATTCTAGGGAGCGACCCCCGGCGACCCCGTCTGGTTTTCACCGAGCGCAAAGGCGGTTCGCGAACCCGCGCTCTGCGCGCCGGTCGCTGCCGGACCTATTCCCAGGCGGGCGTCGCGCGAAGCACCTCGTCGAGCGTGGTCAAGCCTTCGGCGACCTTCATCGCGCCGGCCAGACGCAGCGGACGCAGGCCGTCCTGAAGCGCCTGCTGGCGCAGCCGGCCCTCGTCGCACACCGGCTGGATCGTGCTGCGCGCGGCGTCGCTCACGGTGAGGAGCTCGAACAGGCCGGCCCGGCCGCGAAAGCCGGTCATGCGGCACTCGAGGCAGCCGACCGCCTTGTAGGGACGAACGCCGCCGTTGAGCCGCCACGGCTTGACGACCTCGTGCAGCGTCTCGCGCGTCACCTCCTCGTCGGGCTGCTTGCACGCCGGGCAGAGCGTTCGCACGAGGCGCTGCGCGAGCACCCCGGCCAGCGTGGAGCCGATCAGGTAGGGCGCGACGCCGAGGTCGTTGAGGCGCGTGATCGCCGACGCCGAGTCGTTGGTGTGCAGGGTCGAGAAGACGAGGTGGCCGGTGAGCGAGGCCTGGATCGCCATGTCGGCGGTCGCGAGGTCGCGGATCTCGCCGACCATGATGATGTCCGGGTCCTGGCGCATCAGCGCGCGCAGGCCTTCGGTGAAGCCGAGGTCGATCCCGCTCTGCACCTGCGTCTGGTTGAACGCGGGCTGGATCATCTCGATCGGGTCCTCGATCGTGCAGACGTTGACTTCGTCGGTGGCGAGGCGGCGCAGCGTCGAGTAGAGCGTCGTCGTCTTGCCCGAGCCGGTCGGGCCGGTGACCAGGATGATCCCGTGCGGCCGTGCCGTGAGCTCTTCCCAGCGCCGGCCGTCGTGGCTGCCGAAGCCCAGGCTCTCGAGCGTCTTGACGGTGGTATCGGGATCGAAGATCCGCATCACCATCTTCTCGCCGAACGCCGTGGGCAGCGTCGACAGCCGCATCTCGACCTCGTCGCCGGCGGGATTCCTGACCTTGATGCGGCCGTCGAGCGGACGGCGCCGCTCGATCACGTCCATCCGGCCGAGCAGCTTGACGCGCGCCACCATCGCGCTCATCACGCCGGGCGGCAGCTGGTAGACCGTATGCATCACGCCGTCGATGCGAAAGCGGATGACGCTTCGCTCACGGCGCGGCTCGAGGTGAATGTCGGAGGCGCGCTGGTCGAAGGCGTACTGCCAGAGCCAGTCGACGACCTGGATCACGCCCGAGTCGTTCGCGTCGAGCTGCTTGCCCGACTTGCCGAGCTCGACCAGCTGCTCGAAGTTGGCGAGCGCCGCCGACTCGCCCATCTTGGTGGCGTTGCGCACCGAGCGCGAGAGCGCGTAGAACTCGGTCGTGTAGCGCGCGATCTCGGTCGGGTTGACCAGGACGAGCTTGATCTTGCGCTTGGTGTGCGCCTCGATCTCCGGCACCCAGGCGATGTCGAGCGGCTCGCAGGTGGCGATCGTGACCTCGGTCGGGCCGAAGCTGAGCGGCAGCGCGTGGCGCCGCTCGGCGTACTGGATCGACATCACGTCGGAGACGCGACCGACGTCGACCTTGAGCGGATCGATCCGCTGGTACGGCATGTTCGAACGCCGGGCCAGCCACTCCGTCAGCGTCTCGGTGTCGAGCAGCTTGCCGTCGCCCAGGCGCGTGAGCCCCGCGCTGCCCAGGCGCACGAGCGGATGCTGGGCGCTGTTGCCGCCGGCGAAACGGCGCGCGGTGCGCTCGATGTCCTCGGCGCTCAGGATCTTGTCGTCGCGCAGCCAGGCGAGCACGGTGCGCCAGGTGAGCTTGCCGCTCGACACGACGTTGAGCGTGAGATCGGTCTGCGCGAAGTTCGAGGTCGGCCGGGCCGAGCCGATCGAGCGGCCGAACTCGCTCTCGCGCCCCTGCGTGCTGTCGCGCGCCGCGCCGATCGGGCGCGCACCGGCCGCGGCCAGATCGCGCTGCACCGACCGCAGGGCCGCGGCGGCTGGCTCCTTGCCGGGTTCCGGAGGCACGATCTTGGGTTTCATTCGGGAAAGTCGTTGGAGGGGCGGGCTGCCGATGACGCCGCCGCGGGCCGCATCATGCGCAGCCACTTGCGGGCCGGCAGCTGCCACCGAGTTTCGATGGTTTCGGCACGTCGGGCAAGCTCGTCCCGGCCGGGTAACGTGACATGCTTCATCGCCAGCACGACGGTGTTGCCCTCGCGCGTCGGCTTGAGCGAGAGAACGCCCTCCAGCCCGAAGGCGGCGGCGATGCGCTCGAGACTGGTCTCGAAGCTCGCGTCGCGGCCGAACAGGTTCACCGTCATCACGCCGCCGTGGTCGAGCAGGTCGAAGCAGGCGCGATAGAAACGCGCGCTGTCGAGCACCGGGCTGGCCGCCTCGTGGTCGTAGAGATCGACGCAGAGCACGTCGGCCGAGGCACGACGGGCGGCGTCGCTGACGTAGGCGAGCGCATCGCCTTCGATCACCTCGAACTTCTCCGACGAGGCCGGCAGCCGGAACCAGTGCCGGCAGGCCTGGATCACGGCCGGGTTGAGCTCGACGACGGTCGTGCGCATCTTCAGCTGCTTCGCGCAGAAGCGCGTGATCGCGCCCGCGCCGAGGCCGAGCTGCACGGCACGCGCGCCGGCCAACGCGTCCGGCTCCATGCAGAGCATCCAGACCATCATCCGTCGCACGTACTCGAGATCGATCTCGAGCGGCTCGTCGATCTTCATCGCGCCCTGGATCCCGGGCGTGCCCAGGTGCAGGTAGCGCACGCCGTCGGACTCCGAGATCGTCACCTCCGGCAGCGGATCGCCCTTCCTCGCGCTCATGCGGACGCCGCCATCAGCGCGGCCAGTCGTGGCAGCGAGCGCAGCGCGTTGGCGCTCGTCGCGACGGCGAAATCGGCGGGCGGCACGCGACGCAGCGCCGCGAGCTCGGTGCCGATGCGTGCCAGCTCGGCCGATTCGTTGCGCATCGATGCGCCTGCGGCACGCGCCTCGGCCGTGCGATAGCGCCATTGCGGCGCGATGTCGGGCGAATCCGTCTCCATCACGATCGCGTCGATCGGCACCGCCTCGCCGACGCGCCGGATCTTCAGCGCGCGCTCGAACGTGACGGCGCCGCCGAACCCGAGCCGAAAGCCCAGCGCCACGAACGCCTCGGCCTGCTGCTCGCTGCCATTGAAGGCGTGGGCGATGCCGCCGCGGCCGGGCCGGCGCCGCAGATGCTTCAGCACCGTGTCGACGGCGCGCCGCACGTGCAGCAGCACCGGCAGCTCGAACTCGGCGGCGAGCGCGAGCTGGGCCGAGAAGAAGCCCTCCTGGCGCTCGCGGTCGAGGCCCTCGATGAAATGATCGAGGCCGATCTCGCCGACGGCGACCAGGCGCGGATCGTTGCGCTGCATCTCGAGGGCCGCGCGCAGGACGTCGAGGTCGCCGGCGCCGGCGCGATCGGTGCACATCGGATGGATGCCGAGCGCGTACGACAGGCGGTAGCGATGCGCCAGTTCGCGGACGCGTGCGAAATTCCCGGCGTCGACCGCGGGAATGACGATCTGCGCGATGCCGGCCGCACGCGCGCGCTCGACGACGGCGTCGCGGTCGGCGTCGAATTCGGCGGCGTCGAGATGGCAGTGCGTGTCGATCCAGGCCGGCGTGCCGACATCGCCGCCGGGCACCTTTTGGGCGCCCGCGCCCGCAGGTCGTTCGGACGGCGGCAGTTCTGACATCGACGCCATGATGCCTCGCTCGCCGCGACGCCCTTCGCCTCTGACAAGTCATTGCCGCCGTGCTACCGTAGGCACGAAGGTCGGCGGCTGTGGCGGCGCAAGTCTTGCGTGCCGGTCGGCCCACCCCCGCGGCCCGGATGACCCCGATGAAACGAGTCCCGCTGTACAGCCGTTCGCACCGACCGGTCGAGCCCGTTCCCGAATCGGCATCGGCGGCGTCTGAAGCTGCTGCGGCAACCGGGCCGGCCACGAAGCGGTCGCGCGTCACCGGCGCGCTGCTGCGCCAGGAGCGCCGGCTCTGGGCGCTCGCGGTCATCGCCCTGGCCGCGGCGATCTGGTGGCTCGGCCCGACGTTCAACGCCAAGGCGCCGCTCACGATGGAGCAGATCGAGGCGGGCGTGCGCCAGTCGATCGAGGACAAGCCGCTCGTGTCGCCGGCTTCGCGCGCCTACGACGCGATCATCCCCTCGGTCGTGCGCGTCGTCGGCCTGATGACCGAAGGCGACGACGGCTCCGAGGCCAAGGAGAACGGCACCGTCGAGCGCGGCATCGGCACCGGCGTGGTCATCATCGACAACGGCACCATCCTCACCAACCTGCACGTCGTCGCCGGTGCGAAGAGGGTCCGCGTCACCTTCTTCGACGGCTCCGATTCGGAAGCGGTCATCCTCAGCACCCAGCCCGAGAACGACCTCGCCGTCCTGCGCGCCAGAACCATCCCCGACGACCTCGAGGCGGCGACGATGCGCTCAACCGCCGACCTCGCCTCGGGCGACCACGTCGTCGCGGTCGGCTTTCCGTTCGGCATCGGTCCGTCGGCCTCCGAAGGCATCGTCTCGGGGCTGAAGCGCCAGTTCCGCTCTCCCGACGGCCAGCAGATGCTGAGCAACCTGATCCAGTTCGACGCCGCCGCCAACCCGGGCAACTCGGGCGGCCCGCTGGTGACGATGGACGGCGAGGTGGTCGGCATCGTCACGGCGATCCTGAATCCGAACCGGCAGCGCGTCTTCATCGGCATCGGCTTCGCGGTGCCGATCGAGAACGCGGCCGCGGCGGCGGGCATGCCGCCCTTCTGACGTCGCGCGCGTTCCCCGATTCCCATCGCCGGCGCCGCGCCGATCCCTCTTCCACTGACCCAGGCTCGCGATGACCGACTCTTCTTCGATCCCGGCCGAGGCCGCCACGCTCATGGAGCGCGTGCTCTACGAGGTCAAGCGCGTCGTCGTCGGCCAGGATCACTTCCTCGAGCGCGTGATGGTGGCGATGCTCGCCCAGGGCCATCTGCTCGTCGAGGGCGTCCCGGGCCTGGCCAAGACGCTCACCGTGAAGACGCTGGCGCAGACCCTGCGCGGCACCTTCAAGCGGATCCAGTTCACGCCCGACCTGGTGCCGGCCGACCTCGTCGGCACGCGCATCTTCAACCCGCGCACGGGCGAGTTCAGCACCTCGCTCGGGCCGGTGTTCACCCATCTGCTGCTCGCCGACGAGATCAACCGCGCGCCGGCCAAGGTGCAGAGCGCGCTGCTCGAAGTGATGCAGGAGCGCCAGGTGACGATCGCCGGCGAGACCCACAAGGTGCCCGAGCCTTTCCTCGTGATGGCGACTCAGAACCCGATCGAGACCGAAGGCACCTATCCGCTGCCCGAGGCCCAGGTCGACCGCTTCATGATGAAGGTGCTGGTCGACTATCCGAGCGAGGAGGAGGAGTTCGTGATCGCGCAGCGCGTCACGGGTGCGCCCGTCACGATGAGCCCGATCGCCAGCATGGGCCAGCTCCAGGAGCTGCAGCAGGAGTGCCGCAAGATCTACGTCGATCCTTCGCTGATCCAGTACGCCGTCAAGCTCGTCAGCGCGACCCGCCGACCGGATCGCTACGGTCTCGGCGACATCGGCCAGTACCTCACCTTCGGCGCCAGCCCGCGCGCGACCATCGGCCTGATCGAGGGCGCTCGCGCGCTCGCCTTCATGCGCGGCCGCAGCTACGCCCTGCCCGAGGACATGACCGGCCTGGTCGGCGACGTGCTGCGCCATCGTCTCGTCCTGTCGTACGAGGCGCTCGCCGAGGGCATCGATGCCGACGCCCTGATCGCCCGGGTGATGAAGAAGATCCCGGTGCCCGACAAGCCGCTCGAGAAATGACCGACGCCGCACCTTCTGCGCGGGCCTCGCCCCACGACGGCGCGGCCGCTGCGATCGAAGCGTCCGGGGCGCTTCTGAAGCGGCTCGAGTGGACCGTGATGCGGCGCCTCGACGGCCTCCTGCAGGGCGACCACCGCACGCTGATGCGTGGCGCCGGCCTCGACCTCGCCGACCTGCGCGAGTACCAGCACCACGACGACGTGCGCCACATCGACTGGAACGTCACGGCACGGCTGCAGCAGCCCTACGTGCGCCAGTTCACCGAGGACCGCGAGCTTTCGGCATGGTTCCTCGTCGACCTCTCCGCGAGCGTCGATTTCGGCTCCAATCGGCGCACGAAGCGGATGGTCGCGCGCGAGTTCGTCGCCGTGCTGGCGCGCCTCCTCACCCGCCACGGCAACCGCATCGGCGCCCTCCTCTACGGCACGAGCGTCGACACGATGCTGCCGGCGCGTGGCGGTCGCCGGCACGTGCTCGAGCTCCTGCAGCGCATGGCCGAACGGCCGCCCGAGGCCGCGGCCGGTGCGACGGATCTGCGCGACCTCCTGCTCGCCGCCCAGCGCACCGTCAAGCGCCGCTCGACGATCTTCGTCATCTCCGACTTCATCAGCGCGCCGGGCTGGGAGAAGGCGCTCGGCACCTTGTCGCTGCGCCACGAGGTGACCGCGGTGCGCCTCTTCGACGCGCTCGAGATGAACCTGCCCGACATCGGCCTGATCACCATGAAGGACGCCGAGACGGGCGAGCAGATCGTCGTCGACACCCACCATGGCGGCTTTCGCAAGCGCTTCGCCGCCGCGGCCGGGCGGCGCGAGACGACCCTGCGCGAATCGCTCGGGCGCGCCGGCGTCGACACGCTCGAGCTCGGCACCGACGACGACCTCGTCGAGGCGGTGCTGCGCTTCACCGACCTGCGCAAGCAGCGCAGCCGGCTCGCCAACTGGAGCGGCGCGGGCCGCCGCTCGGTCGACCACGTGCGGCCGACAGCGGCCGCGTGGACGTCGCCATGACGTCCACGCCCTTTCTGACGTTCCTCTGGCCGTCGATGCTGTGGGCGATGCTCGTCCTGCCGGTCGCCATCCTGCTCTACTGGTTCCTGATCACGCGGCGCAAGAAGACGAGCCTGCGCTACGCCAACCTCGGCCTCGTCAAGGAAGCGCTCGGCTCGCGCAGCGCCTGGCGCCGCCACGTGCCGCCGGCATTCATGTTCCTGGCGCTGGCGACGCTCCTCTTCGCGTCGTCGCGGCCGGCGGCGCTGATCACGCTGCCGTCGGCGCAGGAGACGATCGTGCTGGCGATGGACGTGTCGGGCAGCATGCGCGCCGCCGACGTCGAACCCAATCGCCTGGTCGCGTCGCAGGAAGCGGCCAAGGCCTTCGTCGCCGATCTGCCGAGGAACGTGAAGATCGCCGTCGTCTCGTTCGCCGGCACCGCCGCAGTCGTCCAGGCGCCGACCCTGAGCCGCGACGACGTCAACGCGGCGATCGACCGCTTCCAGCTCCAGCGCGGCACCGCCATCGGCAGCGGCATCGTCCTGTCGCTGGCGACCATCTTCCCCGAGGCCGGCATCGACCTGTCGCAGATCACCGGCGAGCGGCGCATGCCGCCCGGCCCCAACGACAAGCCGCCGCCCGACTTCCAGCCGGTGGCGCCGGGCTCCTATTCTTCGGCGGCGATCATCCTGCTCACCGATGGCCAGCGCACGACCGGCCCCGACTCGCTCGAGGCCGCGAAGATGGCCGCCGACCGCGGCATCCGCATCTACACCGTCGGTATCGGCACCAAGGAAGGCGAGACGATCGGCTTCGAGGGCTGGTCGATGCGTGTGCGCCTCGACGAGGACACGCTGAAGGCCGTCGCCAAGCTGACCAGCGCCGACTACTTCTACGCCGGTACCGCCGCCGACCTGAAGAAGGTCTACCAGGGTCTCAGCACGCGGCTCATCGTCGAGAAGAAGGAGACCGAGATCAGTGCCCTCCTCGCCGCCATCGGCGCGGGGCTGATGCTGCTCGCCGCGGGCCTGTCGGTCTGGTGGTTCGGGCGCGTCGCGTAGCGGCGACGTCGACACGTTTCATCACGACCTCCGCGAACATCCCGTTACCGAGTTGACGGGATCGACACGATCGCTCCCTCGAGAGACGACACAAATCTGCCGAAGCAGACTTTGTACCGGCCGTGGCCGCGGCGTGGAGCGCCGCGACGCACGGACCGAAGTACCTTCGGGCTTCGAGAAGAGGTCGTCCAGGCAAGGGGCAGATGGAATGAGGACGTACCGGTTGTACAAGTCGCCCGAGGGCGACATCGTTCGCGTCAAGATGGGTTTTTCATGGCAGGCGTTTTTCGTCGGATCGCTCTCGGCGATCGTCAAGCGCACCTGGCTGCTGGCGGCGGTCGGCCTGCTCTACTACGTGGGCGAGGCCTACTTCAACGGCGCGCCGACGCCCACCTCGCGCACCGCCGCGGTCGCCCTCGCAGGCCTGGGCTTCTACGCGATCTACATGCTCTTTTGCGGCGTCAACGGCAACCGTTGGCTGTGCGGGTCGCTGCGCCGTCGCGGCTTCACGCTGATCGGCGAAGAGCGCCGCTGAAAGCACGGATCTTCCGGCTGCGCGAGCGACGGAATCTCCATGCTTTCAGCCGAAGCGGCCGTGCAGGAACCAGCCGCTTTCATTCGTTCCTTCGGCCGATAGCGGCAAGCGCGCGCGGTAGATCCAGACCAGCGCACCATCGGCCGTCTCGGCGATGAAGTAGTCGCGCTCGGCGAGGCCGGCATCCCACCAGCCGGCCTCGATCCGCTCGGGGCCCGAGAGCAGGCTGAGCGGCCGGCCGTCGAGCAGGGGACGCGAGCGCCGCTCCTGCAGCGGCTCGCAGACCGGCTGCAGCCAGACCGGTCTTGCCGACGCCGTCATCGGCAGGGTCTCGTGCGTCGTCGATGCCGCCGGCATCTCGCGACGACCCTTCGACCTCGCGCCCCGCGATGGCCGCGCCGCGGCGTCGGCGCGGCTGAGCCCGCTCGCCCGCTCGGGTCGATGGTCCTCGACCGCGCCGAGGCACTGCACCTGGTCTGCGCCGAGGCGCGCCTGCAGCCGCTCGATCAATCGCGTCAGGCCTTCGTTCTCGCTTTGCCGGGTCGGGAAGAGCTCGCTGTTGGGCGCGGCGCGCTTGACGATGTCCTCGGCCTGGAGCGCGAGCTCGAGCGTCGGCGCCGGCAACTGCACCTGCGCCAGGCGCTCCCTCAGCAGCACGAGCAGGTGGGCGCTGTCGCGCGCGGGCTCGGCGAGGGCGATCTCGAGCGAGGTCGCCTGCGGCGTGCGATCGCCCTGCTGCCAGCGCGTCTCGTGGTGCATGAGAAGGCGAAAGCGCCGCACGAAGGCGTGCTGCGCCGCCAGCCACGTGACGAGACGCGCGAGCAGCACCGACGCACCGTGGAGGACCTGCTCGGTGCTGTCGGCACGGGCGAAGAGCTCGAGGCGGCTTTCGAACAGTCGCGCCGGCACGACCCACTCGCGCGGATCGGGCCGGCGGCCGAAGGCGGCGTCGATCTCCAGCAGCAGCGACTCGCCGAAGCGGCGCGCGAGTCCGGCCCGCGGCAGGCCGAGCAGGTCGCCGACACGACGCAGGCCCATGCCCTGCAAGGCCTCCCAGTGCTCGCGGCCCGGCCCGAGCAGCCAGACCGGCGCGACAGCGAGCGCCGATCGCGTCGCCTCCAGGCTCGCGCAGCGCGGCGGCGGCTCGACGCGGGCAAGGATCGCTGCGCCAGCGGCGGTCGCGGCGACGGCGATGCGCAGCTCGTGGCCGAGCGGCTGCATCGCCTGCAGCAGCCGCTCGAGCAGGCGGTCGAGGCCGCCGAAGTAGCGCAGGCTCGCCTGCACTTCGAGCAGCACGGTGTGCGGCGCGGCATTCGGCTCGCTCGCAGCCGGCAGCGACACGCTCGGCGTGAAGGCGAGCGCGGCATGCGCGACCGGCAGCAGAGCCTCGACGTCGCGCGTCGCGTCGGCCTGGCCGAGAACGAGGCGCGGCGCGAGCGCGAGCGCGGTCGCGCGCTTCAGCCCCGGCTTGACGCCCTCGGCCTGCGCGGCAGCGTTGGCCGCCGAGATCCGGTGCTCGTCGACCAGCGCGATCGCAGGTTCGGCCGCGCTCGCCGCATCGCCTGCGCCGACCGCGGCGAGCGTCGCCGCGAACGATTCGAGCGAGAGGCAGGGCAGATGAAGAGCGACCCAGAGCACGATGCGGCGATGGAAAGAAAAGCGGGAAAGCAGAAGCGGGAAAGCGATCGGTCGGTCGGGGCACGCGGCGGCTCGCCGTCACGGCGTTCAGGCGAAGTTGACGAAGGTCGCCGCCTGCCAGGCCGGGCCGCGCGCGCGCTCGCTCTCGGAGCGCCGCTTCGCTGCCCCCGACAGCACTGTCGGCAAGGCGAGCTCCAGGGGCTTGTCGAGCGGCGGGCCACGCCGCTTGAGCACCTGCAGGCGCAACCGGTCTGTGCCGCCCGCCTGCAATGCCAGCCGCAAGGGCGACGCCGTGGGCCGACCCGCGCACGACGCCTCGCGCATGACGAAGGCGGCGCCGTCGTGGTTGTGGGCAGCGAGCTGGAGCCGGCGCAGCCGCTCGGCGCGCAAGCGCGGCGGCAGCCACGCGAGCACCGCGCCGACGTGGCCGCTCTTCAAGGCCTGCTCGAGCGCCCAGAGGCTGTCGCTGCCGGCGACGACGCGGGCACGGGTGTGGACGACGAGGAGCGCGGCGACGTCGAAGCCGAGACGCTCCAGCGCCGCTGCCGACAGCGCCGCCGGCGGATCGAACACCATCACCAGCCGGCCGGCGCGCTGCGCAGCCACGAGCGACGGCGCAAGCAGGCGGATCTCGCCGACGCCGGGATGCGGCAACAGCAGCTCGCTCAGGGCCCGGCGCGGCCAGCCGCCGCCGGGCAGCTCGGCGTCGAGCGCGGCGAAGCCGCTGGCGATGGCATCGCCGGCGCTGCGGCCGATCTGGTGGCCGAGCCAGAGGGCTGGATGGAGGGTTTCCGGGGCGCGCCGCTCGACTTTCGCCACCACCGGCCGGGTCGGCAGCGGCCGGGGGCGCGCCACCGCTTCGGGCAGCCACTCACCCCGCGGCCGGACCGGCTGCGGCGAGGAGGAAAAAGCAGGGGGCACGAGGTCCATGATGCGATGACTGTACGTTTATACAGTACTCATCGCAAGGCCGCCGGTCCCGAGAGGGCCATTGCCGCTGATGCCTGCGAAGCGTGTGAGGATCGGCCCGCCCCCTTGAAGAAGAGGGCGAGCGCCGATGCGCGGCGCCGGGCCCGCACTGCAGAATCGCTCTGGCGCCGATCCGATGCGCTCGCCCGACTCCGTGGAGACTTCACCGATGCCCGCGCTCGACCTTCGCCGCGCCCGCGCTCTTCGCCTTGCCTTCGGCATCGCCCTGGGCGGCGCGCTCGCGCCCGCCTTCGTCGCCGCCCAGACACCGCCGATCAAGCCGGGCCTGTGGGAGGTGCGCAGCGAGCGCCAGGCCGAAGGGCGCAAGGAAGCGCCTCCGGCCGACATGATGAAGAACCTGCCGCCCGAAGTGCGGGCGAAGGTCCAGGCGCAGATGAAGGCCAACGGCGTTTCCATGGGCGCCGATGGCGCCAACCGCATCTGCCTCGACAAGGGATCGCTCGACTCCGGCCGCTGGCAGTCGCGCGCGACCAACTGCCGGATCGAGTACGGCGCGCGCAGCGCGAGCGGCTGGAAATGGCACTCCACCTGCACCGCGCCCGCGTCGACGAGCGACGGCGAGGCGGTGTTCGCCAACGCCGAGAACTACACCGTCCGCACGACGTCGACCTACACCTTCCGCGGCGAGCCGAGGACGACCCAGATGACGATCAAGGCGAAATGGGTCGGCGCGAACTGCGGCGACCTCAAGCCCGTCGATCCGAATTCGCTTGCCGTCAAGCCGGTCGCACCGAAGCGCTGATACCCTCGCCCGCCACCACCACGACACTACTCCCGACGGAGACACCATGTACGGTTCGATGATGCAGCTGCCGCTGCTGATCTCCACGCTCCTCGTCCACGCCGAGCGGCACCACGGCGAACAGGAGGTGGTCTCGCGCCGGGTCGAGGGCGACATCCATCGCACGACCTATCGCGAGATTGCCGCGCGCTCGCGCAAGATGGCCAACGCGCTCGCCGCGCTCGGCATCCGCGACGGCGACCGCGTCGCGACGCTGGCCTGGAACGGCTATCGCCACGTCGAGCTCTACTACGCCGTGTCCGGCTCGGGCGCGGTGCTGCACACGCTCAACCCGCGCCTGCACCCCGACCAGGTCGTCTACATCGCCGACCACGCCGAGGACCAGGCGCTGTTCTTCGACCTCACCTTCCTGCCGCTGGTCGAGGCGATCGCCGGGCGCGTCAAGACGATCAAGACCTTCGTCGCGATGACCGACCGCGCGCACATGCCGGCGACGTCGAAGATCCCCGGCCTGCTCTGCTACGAGGACCTCGTCGACGCCGCCAGCGACGTCTTCGCCTGGCCCGAGTTCGACGAGCGCCAGGCCTCGTCGCTCTGCTACACCTCGGGCACGACAGGCAATCCGAAGGGCGTGCTCTACAGCCACCGCTCGACGCTGCTGCACACCTTCGCGATCTCGCTGCCGGACGCGCTCAACTGCTCGGCCAAGGACGTGATCCTGCCGGTCGTGCCGATGTTCCACGTCAACGCCTGGGGCCTGCCTTACGCGGCGTGCATGAATGGGTCCAAGCTCGTCTTCCCCGGGCCCGGGCTCGACGGCAAGTCGCTCTACGAGCTCTTCGAGAGCGAAGGCGTCACGCTCTCGGCCGGCGTGCCGACGGTGTGGCAGGGTCTCCTCGGCTACGTCGAGGCCAACGGCTTCACCTTCTCGACCATGCGGCGCACGATCATCGGCGGCTCGGCCTGCCCGCCGGCAATGATGAAGACGTTCCAGGAGCGCTACGACGTGCAGGTGCTGCACGCCTGGGGCATGACCGAGATGAGCCCGGTCGGCACGGTCGCGACGCTGAAGGGCAAGCAGGCCGCGCTGCCGCCCGAGCAGCGCTTCGCGATCCAGGCCAAGCAGGGACGCTCGGTCTACGGCGTCGACATGAAGATCGTCGGCGCCGACGGCGCGGAGCTGCCGTGGGACGGCGAGCAGTCCGGAGAGCTGATGGTGCGCGGGCCGTGGGTCATCGAGAAGTACTTCCGCGACGAAGGCGGCGATCCGCTCGTGCCCGACGCCGAAGGCCATGGCTGGTTTCCGACCGGTGACGTCGCCAGCATCGATGCCGACGGCTCCATGCAGATCACCGATCGCTCGAAGGACGTGATCAAGTCGGGCGGCGAGTGGATCGGCTCGATCGACCTCGAGAACATCGCGATGGCCCACCCGTCGGTGGCGATGGCCGCCTGCATCGCGGCCCAGCACGCCAAGTGGGACGAGCGGCCGCTGCTCGTCGTCGTCAGGAAGCTCGACGCGGAGCTCACGCGCGAGGAGCTGATCTCGTTCTACGAGGGCCGGATCGCGAAGTGGTGGACGCCCGACGACGTGATCTTCGTCGACGCGATCCCGCTCGGCGCGACCGGCAAGATGCTGAAGAACCGGCTGCGCGAGCAGTACGGCAGGCATCTGCTCGAGAAGGCCTGATCGTCGCCTCGACGACGCCGTCCCGCGCCGGCCGGGGCGTGTGGGCGGCCGCGATCGCCTTCACGTGGTGGGGCTTCTTCCCGCTCTATTTCCGCCTGATGCCGGGAGCCTCTCCGGTCGAGGTGCTGGCCAACCGGATCGTCTGGTCGCTGATCCTGATGGGCGTCGTGCTCACGTGGCGAGCCCAATGGACCTGGCTGGGCGCTGCACTGCGAAACGGCCGCGTGATGGCCAGCTTCGTCGTCAGCGCGTTGCTGCTCTCGGCGAACTGGATCACCTACATCTGGGCGGTCTCGAACGGCCACGTCGTCGACGCCAGCCTGGGCTACTTCATGACGCCGCTCGTCAACGTCGCGCTCGGCTACTTCCTGCTCGGCGAGCGGCCGCGGCGCGCCCAGTGGATCGCCCTCGGGCTCGCCGCGTTCGGCGTCGCCTGGCTGACGGCGAGTGCCGGGCATCTGCCCTGGATCGGCCTCGCGCTGGCGCTCAGCTTCGGCGCCTACGGCCTGCTGCGCAAGGTCGCGACGCTCGGCGCCCTCGAAGGACTCACGCTCGAGACGATGATCCTCGCGCCCGCCGCCATCGTGGCGATGGCGTGGTGGTGGCGCAGCAGCCCGACCAGTTTTCCCGGGCCCGACCTCGCGACCGACTTCTGGCTGCTCGGCCTCGGGCCGGCGACGACGATTCCGCTCCTGCTCTTCGGCGCGGCCGCGCGTCGCCTGCCGCTCTCGACGCTCGGCCTGTTCCAGTACCTGTCGCCGACGATCCAGTTCCTCCTCGGCATCTGGCTCTTCCGCGAGCCGCTGACGGCGGGCCGGCTGGCCGGCTTCGCCTGCATCTGGATCGCGCTCGCGCTTTACAGCTTCGACGGCTGGCGGCGCCGGCCGAGGTAGCGGTCAGCCGGCGGCGATCACCTGCGCCGCGGCGTTGACGACGGCGGCGACCCGGCCGATGTCGCGCAACTGCTGGGTCGTGAGGCCCTCCTTCTTTAGCAGCGCGTAGTGCGATGCGACGCAGAAGTGGCACTTGCCGACGATCGACGCCGCCAGCGAATAGGCCTCGAACTGCTTCTTGGCGACGCCGCCCGAGCTCGCATAGGCGTTCATGCGCAGCTCGGCACGCTGGGTCTTCAGATCCTCGTCGTCGGCCATCTCGACGAACGGGTACCAGACGTTGTTCATGCCCATGAGCGCAGCGGCCGTGAGCGATGCGTTGGCGGTCGCTGGCGATGACGCTGCCTTGAACGCATCGACGAGCGGCTTGCTCTTGGCGGCGAACGCCGCGGCGAGCGCGACGCCGAGAGCGTCTTCCGGCTCCAGGCTCGAGCGCGCGATGACGCCGTCGAGATTCAATCGGATGTCCTTGGCGTAGTCGGGAATCAGTTCCTTGATTGCGTTCAGGAATTCCATGTCGCGTGTCTCCATGAGGTCGATAAAAAGCCCGCCGAGGCGGGCTGGGTCGGACGTCGATGCGACCGTATCAGAGCGTGTCGCCGCCGACCGTGCGGTTGCACGGGCAGAGCTCGTCGGTCTGCAGGCCGTCGAGGATGCGCAGCACTTCCTCGGGGTTGCGGCCGACGTTGAGGTTGTTCACGCTCACGTGCTGGATCGTGTTGTCCGGATCGACGATGAAGGTCGCGCGCAACGCCACGCCTTCGGCCTTGTCGCGGATGCCGAGCTGGTCGACCAGCGAGCCGCGCGAGTCGCCGAAGCTCCAGTGGCCGAGCTTGGAGAGATCCTTGTGGTCGCGGCGCCAGCCGAGCTTGGAGAACTCGTTGTCGGTCGAGCCGCCCATCAGGATCGCATCGCGCTCCGCGAACTGTCCGGCCAGCTTGTCGAAGCCGACGATCTCGGTCGGGCACACGAAGGTGAAATCCTTCGGCCAGAAATAGATGACCTTCCACTTGCCCGGGAAGCTCTTCTCGGTGATCGCCTCGAACGCGGAGACGCCGTTTTCCTCATGTTGGTTGAAGCCGGGCTTGACGCCGTTGACGTTGAAGGCTTCGAGCTTGTCGCCGATGGTTTTCATGGAGTTCCTGTCCTTGATGAAGGCGCCGGGTGGCGCGACAGGAGATATTCTAAGCTATCGATCCTAGAACTTCGATAGCTATATCCTAAGTCGATCATTGGCCCGCACCGCGATCAGCGCAGGTCGCCGGCCAGGCTCGCGAGCGTCTCCGGCGCGATCGTCGTGTGCGCGGGATATTGGGTGTGGTCGCAGCCCAGGCGCACGCCGGCGCCGGCCCGCACTGCCTCGCGCGCTGCGGCACCCAGCTGGAAGCGGAGGAAATGCACCGCCGAGGTCTTCTCGTCGTTCTCGCGGTCGAGGTCCTCGTCGGCGATCGCATACACGCGTGCCTGACCCTCGACCTCGACGAAGACGCGATCCTCGACGCCGATGAGCCGCGCCAGCTCGCGCTTGCGCTCGTTCGGGTCGGGATACTCGATCAGCATCGTCGCCTTCCAGTTCGTGCCGTCTGGAACGAGCGCGGCGTAGGCGTCGATCTCGCCCTGGATGCCCGCCTCGTCGAAGATCTTCTCGATGTGCAGCATCTCCTGGATCTGGCGCCGGATCGTCGTCTCGTCCTCGAACTGCACGCTCAGGTGCTCGCCGAGATGCACGGTGCGCAGCTTGCGATGGACGATGAACGCCGCCCGCGCCGAGGTGCGGATCTTCGCGTACGCCTCGAGCGTCAGCAGGCTTGCCCGGGTGATCGCCATGACGCTAGGTCAGCCCGTACGCGAGGCGCACCAGGCTGATCGGGTGGCGCAGCTCGGCGACCACGCCGCCGTTTTCCGCCATGCCCTGGGCGATGTGATGACCGGCGAGCGCGCAGTCGGAGCTGATGAAGTCGGGGCCACCATTGCCCATCGCCTTGAACACCGGCTTGCCGATCTTCATCGCGATCGGATGGGTCTCTGTCTTCACGCCGTAGGTGCCGGCATGGCCCGAGCAGCGCTCGACCGTGTTCACCTCGACCGCGACCGTCTTGCCGATCAGCTTGAGCATCTCCTCGGTCTTCCTGCCGATCTTCTGCACCCGGCCGTGGCAGGGCACGTGATAGCTCACCTTGCCGAGCGGCGTGGTGAAGTCGGTCTTGAGCAAGCCGTCGCGATGGCGAGCGACCAGGTACTCGAAGGGATCGAACATCGCCTCCTGCACGAGCTTCACGTCGGCGTCGTCCGGGAACATCAGCGGCAGCTCCTGCTTGAACATCAGCGTGCACGACGGCACGGCGGCGAGGATCGCGAAGCCTTCGCGCGCATAGCGCGCGAGCACCGGAATGTTCTTCGCCTTCAGCCTGGCGACGCCTTCGAGGTCGCCGAGCTCCAGCTTGGGCATGCCGCAGCACGCTTCCTTCTCGACGATCTCGTACGCGATGTCGTTGTGCTTCAGGACGGCCAGCAGGTCGAGGCCGATTCCCGGCTCGTGATAGTTGACGTGGCAGGTCGCGAAGATCGCGACCTTGCCGGGCGTCCGGTCGCCCGCGATCGCATCGCTCGAGAGGCGCTCATCCTTCGCAGCGCTGCGAAAGCGCCTCGTCGCCAGCTCCGGCAGCCAGGCCTCGGGATGGACGTCGAGCGCCTTGTCGAGAAGCGCGCGCACCGGCCCGGTCCTGTTTGCCGCGTTGACGGACTGCGCCACGATCGGGATGCCTGCGAGCTGTCCGTGGACATCGGTTGCCGCGAGCACCTTCGAGGCGGTGCCGACCTCCCCCTTGCCGTACGCGATCGCCTTCGAGCGCAGCATGAGGTGCGGGAAGTCGACGTTCCACGGGTGCGGCGGAACGTAAGGGCACTTCGTCATGTAGCAGAGGTCGCACAGGTAGCACTGCTCGACGACCTTCGCGTAGTCCTTCTTGTCGACGCCGTGCACCTCGCCGTCGTCGGTGGCGTCGATCAGGTCGAACAAGGTGGGGAACGAGTGGCACAGGCTCACGCAGCGACGGCAGCCGTGGCAGATGTCGAAGACGCGCTCCATCTCGGCGAAGGCCTTCCCTTCGTCGCGGTAGTCGGCGCCCTGCCAGTCGATCGGGTGGCGGGTCGGCGCCTCGAGGTTGCCTTCGCGCAGCGTCATCAATGAACAAGGGCCGCGCGGGCCCCTGTGTCCAAGAGTGGAGGAAGCGAGGAACTCAGTCGACGAGCGCGTCGAGCGCCTTCTGGTAGCGATTCGCGTGCGAGCGCTCCGCCTTGGCGAGCGTCTCGAACCAGTCGGCGACCTCGTCGAAGCCTTCCTCGCGTGCCATCTTGGCCATGCCCGGGTACATGTCGGTGTACTCGTGGGTCTCGCCGGCGACGGCGGCCATGAGGTTCTGCCGGCTGGTGCCGATCGGCAGGCCGGTCGCCGGATCGCCGACACCGTGCTCGAGGAACTCGAGGTGACCGTGCGCATGCCCGGTCTCGCCTTCGGCGGTCGAGCGGAACAGCGCGGCGACGTCGTTCTGGCCCTCGATGTCGGCCTTGTTCGCGAAGTAGAGGTAACGGCGATTGGCCTGCGATTCGCCGGCGAACGCGTCGCGCAAGCTCTGTTCGGTCTTCGATCCCTTCAAGCCCATGTCGATCTCCTCGAGTGACTGCCCATCGTGCGGCCGGCCCGGTGACGCGGCCCGCTTCTGCCGACGCTAGCGCGTTCGACCCTGACCAGCAATACCGGCATTCAATCGCCCGCATTGGGTGTCGCTATGTTGCGGCTGCAGGCGAAAGCCGGCCTTGGCCGTGCGTTAAACTCGCTGTCGCCGTGGGGGGGTAGCTCAGCTGGGAGAGCGTCGCGTTCGCAATGCGAAGGTCGGGAGTTCGATCCTCCTCCTCTCCACCATTTGACCGTCCAGCAAGGTCCCGAGAAGTCCCGGGAAGATCAAAAATCCCTTGAGAATCAACGCTCAAGGGATTTTTTCTTGTCCAAGACGTCCCGGGAAATCCCGTCAGATCGGAGTTCACATTGCAGTGAGTGCAGTGACTCGAAAATCGGGCCCTCTCCGATGAAAAGTCACTGCAAATGGCGAAGCACCTCATCGTGTCAAACGCGACCATCAAGGCCATCAACCCCGGTGATCCTCGCAGCCGACTGAACGATGGCGATGGCCTGTGCCTGCTGCTGTTCGTCAAGGGTGGCTCGCACAGCTGGCGCTTCGACTACTCTGTCAGCAGACACCGGCTGCGCTCGTTCGAAGAATAGCTAGAGCCAGACCAGCAGTCGTCGCAACCAAAGGGGCGCCCGATCGGGTTTCGGGCGATAGTTCTGTCGCAGGGAGGAGAGCGTCATGAAAACTCCGGGGTGAGCCAAGAACTGTACGTACATA
>JBBSBZ010000002.1:0-44214 GCA_038250795.1 Burkholderiales bacterium
CCATGTTCCAGCGCCTTCGCGAAGACATCGCCTGCATCCGCGAGCGCGACCCGGCGGCACGCTCGAACTTCGAGGTGCTGACCTGCTATCCGGGCCTGCACGCGATCGTGCTGCATCGGCGCGCCGCGTGGTGCTGGAAGCACGGCTATCACTGGCTCGGCCGCTTCGTCTCGCACATCGCGCGCTTCCTCACCGGGATCGAGATCCACCCGGGCGCGACCCTGGGCCGGCACGTCTTCATCGACCACGGCATGGGCGTCGTCGTCGGCGAGACCGCCGAGATCGGCGACAACTGCACGATCTACCAGGGCGTGACCCTCGGCGGCACGTCGCTTGCGCGCGGCGCCAAGCGCCACCCGACGCTCGGCAAGGGCGTCATCGTCGGCGCGAACTCGCAGGTGCTCGGCGGCTTCACGGTCGGCGACGGCGCGCGCATCGGCTCGGGCGCCGTCGTCGTCAAGCCGGTTCCGCCGGGCGCGACGGCGGTTGGCAATCCGGCACGCATCATCCAGGCCGAGGCCGAGGCCACCCGCGAGGCCAACGCGGCGAAGATGGGCTTCTCGGCCTACGGGCTGACGCAAGGCGACGACCCGGTGTCTCTGGCGATGAAGGGGCTGATCGACAACGCGTCGGGCCACGAGCACCAGATCGCGCTCCTCTGGCAGGCGATCGAGAAGCTGTCGGCGCGCTCGCGCGAGCTGCCGAGCGGAGACTGCGTGCCGGGAGAGGCGCACACCACCGAGACCTTCGACGCCGAGCGCTTGAGCCGACTCGTGAAGTGACTCGCGCGGCAGGGCCGCGCTAGGTGTCCTTCACGACCCTGATCGCCGACTTCGGTCGGAACCCCACGCACACCGCGGGGTCGGTCTCGATGTACGGCCCGCCGATGAGGTCGATGCAATACGGCACCGCTGCGAAGATGCCCGGCACCGGCGGCGTCGCGTCGCGCAGGCCTTCGAGCGTCTCGGCGATCGACTTCGGCTGACCGGGCAGATTCATCACGAGCGCCTTGCCGCGCACGACGGCCACCTGGCGCGACAGGATCGCCGTCGGCACGAAGGCGAGCGAGATGCGCCGCATCTGCTCGCCGAAGCCGGGCATCACCTTGCCGGCGATGGCCAGGGTCGCTTCCGGCGTCACGTCGCGAGGCGCCGGGCCGGTGCCGCCGGTCGTGAGGACGAGATCGCAGTGGGCGTCGTCGACGAGCTCGCGCAGGGTCGCCGAGATCGTCGGCTCCTCGTCGGCGACAAGGCGGGTCTGCCACTCGATCGGGTTCAGGACGGCGCGGGCGAGCCAGTCCTGCAACGCCGGAATCCCCTTGTCCCGGTAGACGCCGGCCGAGGCGCGGTCGCTGACCGAGACCAGGCCGATCCGGACCGTGTCGAGCGCGGTGTCAATCATCGGACTCGCGCTCGCGGACGAAGCGGAAGAGATCGCGATAGGCACGGCCGCTGCGCTGCTCGGGCGCGTTCGCGGCGTCCTTGCGCGCATTGCGCACCAGGGCGCGCAAGCGCTGGACGTCGGCGCCGGGGTGCTCGCTGGCGAAGCGGGTCGTCGCCTCGTCGTCGGCGATCAGTTCTTCGCGCCAGCGCTCTGCCCGGTGCAGCGCGAGCGAGTCGCGCGCGTGGCCGAGCTGGCGTTCGGCGACGGCGGCGCGCGCGAGATCGACATCGTTCTGCCGCATCAGCTTGCCGATCAGCTGCATCTGTCGACGCCGTGCCTCGTGGGCGCGGATCCGCCGGCCGGCGCGGATCGCGTCGACCAGAGGCTCCGAGAGACCGAGCGACGCGACCTGGTCGTCGGGCAGCTCGAGCAGGGCTTCGCCGAGCGACTGGAGCTCGTGCGACTCGTGCTTGCGGCGCGTCTTGCTCGGCCGCTCCCGCAGCGGCGCGGCGTCGTGGGTCGACGCGAGTTCGGAGGGCGCGCCGGGGTGGGGCGATCGCTCGGGCATGGTCGCGGGAAGCGCGGTGAGGCGCAGTGGCCGAAGGGCGTCGTTATCATAGTCGTCGCCCTCGCAGCACACGCCGCGAGCCTGCGCTCGACCCTCTTCCCCCGCCCTCGACTCCCCATGTCTCACGTCACCGCGGCCATCGTGCCAGCGCCATCGGCCTTCGCCTACTCTCGCGATCGATTTCGCGAGCTCGTCGAGGCCTGCCTCGCGACGGCCAAGTCCCTGGGTGCGAGCGACGCCGTCGCCGAAGTGTCCGAAGGGGTGGGGTTGTCGGTGTCGGTGCGAAAGGGCGAGACCGAGAACATCGAGCGCAACCGCGACAAGTCCATCAGCGTCACCGTCTACGTCGGCCAGCGGCGTGGCAACGCCAGCACGTCCGACTTCTCGCGCGCGGCGATCGAGCAGACCGTGCGTGCCGCCCACGACATCGCGCGCTTCACCGCCGAGGACCCGGCGGCCGGCTTGCCGGACGAGGCCGATCTGGCCGATGGCGCGGCCTCGCGGCGCGATCTCGACCTCTTCCATCCCTGGGCGATCGACGCCGGGCAGGCGATCGCCCTGGCGACGCGCTGCGAGGCCGCGGCCCTGGCCGTCGACCGGCGAATCACGAATTCCGAGGGCGCCGGCGTCTCGGCGCAGCAGTCGCATTTCTACGCCGCCAACACGCGCGGCTTCGGCGCCGGCTATGCGAGCTCGCGGCACGCGATCTCGGTGGCGCCGATCGCGTCGCTGCCCGGCCGCTCCGGCGACGACATGCAGCGCGACGCCTGGTACACGTCGATGCGCTCGCCCGATGAGCTCGCGGCGCCGGAAGGGGTCGGGCGCTACGCCGCCGAGCGGGCACTCTCTCGCCTGGCCTCGCGCAAGATCAAGACCTGCGAGGTGCCGGTGCTGTTCGAGTCGTCGCTCGCCTCCGGTCTGCTCGGAGCGTACGTGCAGGCGACGAGCGGCGGCGCGCTCTACCGCAAGTCGACCTTCCTGCTCGACAGCCTCGGCCAGCGCGTCCTGCCGGGACACATCGACATCCACGAGGACCCCCACGTGCTGCGCGGCAAGGGCAGCGCGCCGTTCGACGACGAGGGCGTGACGACGAAGGCGGCGCACATCGTCGACGGCGGCGTCGTCGGCAGCTATTTCCTGTCGACCTATTCGGCCCGCAAGCTCGGCATGCGCACGACCGGGCATGCCGGCGGCTCGCACAACCTGTCGCTCACGTCGCGCCTCACGCGTCCCGGCGACGACCTCGACGCGATGCTCGCCAAGATGGGCCGCGGCCTCTTCGTGATCGAGCTGATGGGCCAGGGCGTCAACTACGTCACGGGCGACTATTCGCGCGGTGCGGCCGGCTTCTGGGTCGAGAACGGCAAGATCGCGTTCCCGGTGCACGAGATCACGATCGCGGGCAACCTGCGCGAAATGTTCACGCAGATCGCCGGGGTTGGCGCCGACGCCTACACGACCGGAAACAAGACGATCGGCTCGGTGCTGATCGAGCGGATGAAGATCGCGGGCGCCTAGCCCCTGGCCTGAGGGTCTCGCGCTGGCGAAGGCGGCTCGGGCGAGCGGGTAAATCCCGGTCGGCCGGGGCCCCGGCGCTTCCTAGAATCCGCCGCATTCCAGTCACCGCGCTTTGCCTAGGAGATCTCATGCAACGTCGTTCCTTCATCCGCAAGACCGGCCTCGCCGGCGTGCTCGCCGCCGGTGCGGCGCCGGCCATCGTCAACGCCCAGGCCAACATTCGGTGGCGCCTGGCGTCCAGCTTCCCCCGCTCGCTCGACACGATCTTCGGGGGGGCCGAGGTCTTCGCCAAGAAAGTCAGCGATATGACCGGCGGCAAGTTCCAGATCACGACCCACGCGGGCGGCGAGCTGATGCCGGCGTTCGGCGTCGTCGACGGCGTGCAGAACGCCACCGTCGAGATCGCGCACACGGCGCCGTACTACTTCTTCGGCAAGGATCCCGTTTTCGCCCTCGGCTGCGCGATTCCGTTCGGCCTCAACGCCCGCCAGATGAACGCCTGGATGTACGAAGGCAACGGTCTCAAGCTGATGCGCGAGTTCTACGCCAAGTACAACATCATCAACTTCCCCGGCGGCAACACTGGCGCGCAGATGGGCGGCTGGTTCCGCAAGGAAGTGAAGTCGCTCGCCGACTTCAAGGGCCTGAAGTTCCGGATCGGCGGCTTCGGCGGCAAGGTGATTGAGCGGATCGGCGGCGTGCCGCAGAACATCCCGGGCGGCGAGATCTACCAGGCGCTCGAGAAAGGCACGATCGACGCTGCCGAGTGGGTCGGTCCCTATGACGATCTCAAGCTCGGCTTCAACAAGGTCGCGCCGAACTACTACTACCCAGGCTGGTGGGAAGGTGGTCCTGAACTCGACTTCTTCATCAACAACAAGGCCTGGGAAGCCCTCTCGTCCGAGAACAAGGCGATCGTCGAATCGGCGGCCGCCCTCGCCAACGTCGAGATGCTCGCCAAGTACGACTACCGCAACCCGGCCGCGCTGAAGACGCTCGTCGGGCAGGGAACCAAGCTGTTCCGCTTCCCGCGGGACATGATGGAGAGCTCGTTCAAGGCGGCCGGCGATGTCTACAGCGAGCTCAATGCGAGCAACGCCGAGTGGAAGAAGATCTTCGCCGACTTCCAGGCCTGGCGTCGCGATGCGAACCTCTGGTTCCGCTTCACCGAAGCCGGGTTCGACGACTTCATGCAGTCGCAAAAGCTCTGACGCTGCCGCCTCGGAAGCGAAAAAGCCCCGCACAGCGGGGCTTTTTTTGTCTTGATTCTGGCGTTGCCGCGGCGCGGAACCTCAGGGCTTGGTGGGTGCCGGGTTGCGTTTCATCGAGTTGATCAGCGCCTGCATCGGATCGGGGCTGGCGTCGCTCGAGGGAGCGGCGCTGGATGCCGGAGCTTCGACCGGGTTGACGTAGGGATTCGACGAACCTTGGCGCGAATCCTGGCGCATCTCCTGGAACGCCTTGTCGACGTCGATCGAAACCGGCTTGTCCAGATTGCCGATGACGATCTGGGGAAAGAAGATGACGACGGCGACCATCACCACCTGGATGATCACGAACGGAATCGCGCCGCGATAGATGTCGCCGGTGGTCACCTTGCGGATCCGCTTGCCGGTGACCCTGTCGTCGTAGTCCTCCAGCGGCGCGACGCTGCGCAGGTAGAACAGGGCGAAGCCGAACGGCGGGTGCATGAACGAGGTCTGCATGTTGATCGCCAGCAGCACGCCGAACCAGGTGAGGTCGATGCCGAGCTTGGCCGCCACCGGGCCGACGAGCGGCACGATGATGAAGGCGAGCTCGAAGAAGTCGAGGAAGAAGGCGAGGATGAAGATCAGCAGGTTGACGACGATCAGGAAGCCCAGCTGGCCGCCGGGCAGGCTCGTGAGCAGGTGCTCGACCCAGATCGCACCGTCGACGGCCTGGAACGACAGGCTGAAGGTCGTCGAGCCGACCAGGATCATCAGCACGAAGGAGGACAGCTTGGTCGTGCTGTCCATCGCCTGGCGCAGGAGGCGCATGCTGAGCCGTCGGCGCGAGATCGCCATCGCCAGTGCGCCGACCGAGCCCATCGCGCCGCCCTCGGTCGGCGTCGCGATGCCGAGGAAGATCGTGCCGAGGACGAGAAAGATCAGCGCCAGCGGCGGGATCAGCACGAAGGTGACGCGCTCGGCCATGCGCGAGAGCAGCTTCAGCTTGAACGCGCGGTTGGCCACCGCGAGAACGAAGGCCACGCCGATGCCCACGCACATCGAAGTGACGATCATCTCGTCGGTCGCGGTGCCTTGGGGGCGCGACTTCGCGAACAGCACGGCCGCGCAGACGGCGACGACGGTGAGCACGCCGAGCGAGCGCAAGCCCGCTGTGCCGTCGTCTTCCTTGATCGTCCTCGCCTCCTTCGGCAGGGCCGGCACCATCGAGGGCTTGATCAGCGCCAGCACCGCGACGTAGCCGAGGTAGAGGGCGGTGAGGACGAAGCCCGGGATGAACGCGCCCTTGTAGAAATCGCCGACGCTCTTGCCGAGCTGGTCGGCGAGGACGATCAGCACCAGCGACGGCGGGATGATCTGGGCCAGCGTGCCCGACGCCGCGAGGACGCCGGTGGCGACGCGGCGGTCGTAGCCGTAGCGCAGCATGATCGGCAGGGAGATCAGGCCCATCGAGATCACGGACGCGGCGACCACCCCGGTGGTGGCGGCGAGCATCGCTCCCACCAGGATGGCGGCAAAGCCGAGGCCGCCGCGGACCGGCCCGAACAACTGGCCGATGGTGTCGAGCAGGTCTTCGGCCATGCCCGAGCGCTCGAGGATCAGGCCCATGAAAGTGAAGAAGGGGATCGCCAGCAGCGTGTCGTTCTGCATGATCCCGAAAATGCGCAGCGGCAGCGCCTGCAACAGCGACTCGGGCATGATGCCCATCTCGACGCCGACGAAGCCGAAGAAGAGGCCACACGCCGCCAGCGAGAACGCGACCGGATAGCCGACCAGCAGGAACACGATCAGGCTGCCGAACATGATCGGAGCCATGTTGGAGGCGATGAGATGCATCATTTCGATGCCTTGCCGTGCAGGAGGTCGGCCGCGCCGGCTGCGTGCTCCTGGGCGATGAACTCGGCAAGCTCCTGCTCGGCGCTCTTGGTGACGTGTCGCCCGGTCGGGTCGGGGATCAGGCCGCGCAGGAAGGCGATCCGCTTGATGAGCTCGGACACCGCCTGGATGCCGAGCAGGACGAAGCCCGCCGGCAGCAGCGCGAACACCGGCCAGCGCACCAGGCCGCCGGCGTTGTTGGACATCTCGTGCATCTCGTAAGCCCGCACCACGAGAGGCCAGGACAGATTGATCACGACGACGACGAAGGGCAGCAGGAAGCAACAGATGCCGAAGATGTCGATCCAGATCTGCGTGCGCTTGCTGAAGCGGCCGTAGATGACGTCGATCTTGACGTGCTCCTGGCGCTGCAGCGTATAGCCGGCTGCGAGAAGGAACACGGCGGCGAAGAGGTACCACTGGATCTCGAGCAGGCCGTTCGAGCTCTCGTCGAAGACCTTGCGAACGATGGCGTTGCCGGCACTGATGAGAACCGCGGCCAGGACGAGCCAGGAGACCCAGCGACCGACGAATTCGCTGAAGCGATCGATCAGCCGAGAAAGCGTGAGAAGAGGCGCCACGGGCTCTCCGGCGAAGGGAATGGAGGGCTCGACGGGAAGACCCCCGCGCGAGGCGCCGCCGATTCTATGGAAGGCCGCTCGCGCCGAGCCTGCGTGTTTGCGCTAGGGGCCGCGCCGGGCCGACGTACGGCTCAGGTGCCGGAGGCGGCGCGCACCAACTTGGCCGATCGCGTGCCGGTGCGGCAGAACGCGAGGATCGGCCCGGGCAGGCTCGACAGAAGGGCGGCGAAGCGAACAATGTCCTCGGGGCTTTGCACGCTCGGGGCGACCGGCAGCCACGCGTAGGACAGCCCGGCCGCACGCGCTGCCGCCTCGATGCTGGCCGAGGTGGGCTGGTCCGGACCGCCCTCGAAATCAGGACGGTTGTTGACGACGCTGCGAAATCCGGCCGCGGCGACCTCGGCCATGGCCTGCGGCTCGAGCTGGCCGGTGACGGCAATGGCGTCGGAGATGGCTTGCGTCGCGAGCGTCATGGCGTGAGTCTCAGGTGGCGGGACGTGCAAGTGCCGCCTTGACCGCAGCCGAGACGGCGCCCATCTCGGCCCGTCCCGCGAGCCGGGCTTTCGCCGCGGCCATGACCTTGCCCATGTCGGCCGGGCCGCTCGCTCCGGTCTCGGCGACGATCGCGGCGACCTCGGCGGCGATCGCGTCGGCGCCGAGACGCGCGGGCAGGTAGGCCTCGAGCACCTGCAATTCGGCCTTCTCCTTGTCGACCAGGTCCTGTCGCCCGCCCGCCGCGAACTGCTCGATCGAGTCCTTGCGCTGCTTGACGAGCTTGTCGACGATGGCGACGACCGCCACGTCGTCGAGGGTGATGCGCTCGTCGACCTCGCGCTGCTTGAGCGCCGCGAGGAGGCCCCGGATCGTGAGGAGGCGAGGCGCATCCTTCGCGCGCATCGCGGTCTTCATGTCTTCGGTGATCTGTTCCTTGAGGCTCATGGCGGATCCTGTCATCGCAGCGGCAGAAGCGGCGAAGCCCGCAGTCGCGGGCTTCGGGCGTCTTCGGCGGACGGCCTCAGAACAGTTTTTTCGGCAGCTGCATGCTGCGCACTCGCTTGAAGTGGCGCTTCACGGCAGCGGCCTTCTTGCGCTTGCGCTCGGCCGTGGGCTTTTCGTAGAACTCGCGCGCGCGCAGGTCCGTCAGGAGCCCGAGCTTCTCGATCGTGCGCTTGAAGCGACGAAGAGCGACATCGAAAGGCTCGTTTTCCTTGACGCGAACAGTAGTCATTCTGGGAGCTGCCGGCCGGGCCGGGGGTATTTCGGTAAAACGAAGATTATAGCCCGCCACGCCCGGTGGAGCAATTCGCGGCCAACGCCCGGGCGCAGGCGGCGGCGCTCGCCCAGGCCCACTGGAAGTTGTAGCCGCCCAGCCAGCCGGTCACGTCGACGACCTCGCCGATGAAATGCAGCCCGGGCACGAGGCGGCTTTCCAGGCTGCGCGAGTCGAGGTCGCGCGTGTCGACGCCGCCGGCGGTGACCTCGGCCTTGCGGTAGCCCTCGGTTCCGTCGGGTCGCACGCTCCATCGCTGCAGCCGGGCGGCCAGGTCGGCGAGTTCGTGGTCGCGCACCTCGGCTGCGGGACGATCGGACTCGCCGGCCTGCAGCCACGCTTCGCTCAGCCGCCGCGGCAGCCTTTCGGCAAGGACGGCGCCGAGCTTTCGCCGTGTCGCCTTGGCAGCGGCGAACCGGACGCCCAGGTCGTCGTCGGGCGCCAGATCGATCGTGACGGGTTCGCCTTCGCGCCAGTAGGTCGAGGCCTGGAGCGCGGCGGGACCGCTCAGGCCGCGATGGGTGAAGAGCAGGTCGTCGTCGAAAACGGCCCGACGGGCGCCGTTGCCGGCCTCGATCCTGACCGGCAGCGACACCCCGGCGAGCGGCTCGAAGCGGTGCCACGGCGCGCCCGAGCAGGTGAAGGGGACGAGACCGGGGCGGATGTCGACGAGCCGGTGGCCGAGCCGGCGGGCCAGGACATGGCCCCAGTCGCTGGCGCCGATCTTCGGGATCGACAGTCCCCCGGTCGCGACGACGAGGCGGCGCGCGCCGATCGGCCCGCGCGTGGAGTCGAGCTCGAATCCGGCGGCGGCGACGCGAACGGCCTCGACGCGGCACGGCTGCCAGCGCTCGACGCCGCCGGCGGCGCACTCGGCGAGCAGCATCGCGACGACCCCGGCGCTCGATCCGTCGCAAAAGAGCTGCCCCTTGTGCTTCTCGTGCCAGGCGATGCCGTGGCGCTCGACCAGATCGATGAAGTCGCGCGGCGTGTAGCGGGCCAGGGCCGAGCGACAGAAGTCGGGGTTGGCCGAATCGAAGTTCGCCGGACCGACGTCGATGTTGGTGAAGTTGCAGCGGCCGCCGCCCGAGATGCGGATCTTCTCGGCGACCTTCTCGGCGTGGTCGACGAGCAGCACCGACAGGCCCAGCTGCCCGGCCATCGCGGCGCAATGGAGCCCCGCGGCGCCCGCGCCGATGATCGCGACATCGAATTGCACGCGACCGACGCGGCGCCCTCAGCCCTTCCAGACGAACGGAAACGCGAGCTGCTTCAAGAAGCCGTTCGGCACGTAGTCGCCGACGACGCCGTAGCCGTCCGGCCACTTGCGCTCGGCCTTGTGGGCGGTGCCGAAGGCGTAGTCGATGAACGCGAAGTGGGCAGCGTAGTTGCGGTCGATCCCCTCCGTGTCGGCCGAGTGGTGCCAGTGATGAAAGTTCGGCGTCACGATCAGGTAGCGCAGCGGCCCGAGCCGGACGCTCACGTTCGCGTGGTTGAACACCGCCTGGAAGCCGACGATCACGATGTACGCGTCGATCACCTCCTTGCTGAAGCCGAGCACGTAGATCGGCGCCAGCACGAGCGTGCGCGTGATGATGAGCTCGAGGATGTGCTGGCGCGAGCCGGCGAGCCAGTCCATGCTCTTGACGCTGTGGTGCACCGCATGCAGGCGCCAGAGCATCGGCACCTCGTGATAAGCCCGATGCGTCCAGTACTGCACCAGGTCGGCGACGAGCACGATCAGGAAGAGCGCGACGAAGAAGGGCAGGCCGCCGACCCAGGCGCGGATCCCGTCCTGCGCGGCCCAGCCGAAGAGCTTGTGCACGAGCAGGTTGGTCGCGAGCAGGACGAAGCCCACGATCATGTGGTTGACCAGGAAGTGATGGAAGTCGCACTGCCATTCCGGGCGGAAGACCGGCTGGTTCTTGCGCAGGGCGAAGAGCTTCTCGATGAAGACGAAGATCAGGGTCGAGCCGAGCAGGTCGAGGATGAACCAGTCGAGGCCGATGTAGGGCGTGTTGTCGGCGAAGTCGTTGACCGGCACCTTGTGGCCACCGAGCGCCAGCGACAGGCCGATGAGGACGAACGCCGTCAGGGCGAGCCAGCGAGCGCGGCTCATCACGATGTTGAAGAGCGCCAGCGCGCCCGACAGCACCAGCGACCAGAAGAGCAGCAGCCGCATGACGTCGACGCTGTACGACTTCCTCAGCTGCGGCGTCGTCAGGTACTCGGGGAAGTGGAACGCGAGCACGCCGAGGAAGCAGAGGGCGGCGAGCAGGAGCGCGATCACGCCCGAGACCATGCCCTTGCCGGGCGCCAGCGCGCCGTGCGATTCGCTCAGCCGGTTCAGCTTGTCGATGTGCTTCATGGTGGAGGCGCCAGCGCCGTCACGACGCGAACGTCGGGTGGCGGATTATTGCGGCGCCGTGGTCGCTGCCGGAGGCCGCGACTGCGCATCACCGGTCAGGAGAGCTTGCCGATGAGCCGATTCACGGCCCGCCACTCGTCGTCGCTCACCGGCGTGATCGAGAGCCGGTTGCCGCGCCGAAGCACGCGCATCGACTGGAGGTCGGGTGCCAGGCGCATCGCCGCCAGCGAGAGCAGCGGCGTCTTCTTCGTCACCTTCACGTCGACGTGCCACCACTTGGGCGCCTCGCGCCGCGACTTCCCGTCGAAGTAGGGACTCTTGGGATCGAACTGGGTCTCGTCGACCGAGGGCTTGGAGGCGACCTCGGCGAGGCCGGCGATGCCGGGCTCGGGGCAGGAGGAGTGATAGAAGAGCACGCCGTCGCCGACCGACATGTCGTTCTTCATGAAGTTGCGTGCCTGGAAGTTGCGCACGCCGACCCACGGGACCGTTGCGTTCGGCGCACCCGCCGCGTCGTCGACCGAGCATTCGCCCGGCTCGCTTTTCATCAACCAGTAGCGCATCGGGACACCGGGATCGAGGGGATAAGGTGTCCGCCGCGCTCCGTGAACCGCATTCCTGAACCCAGGCAGTTCAGGTGGGCGAGGTCAGCCAGGTTTCGGGTTCATCTGACGCGAGACGATCACACCTGCCGGGCGATGTTCCAAGCCCTTGCTCTTGCGAGCATCGGTTCAAGGAAATATAGAGTTCACGCGAGCGCAACGGACGAATTCATCATACTCCGCGGGCCCCGCGAAAGCTGTGAACTAAAGCAGTTGTCCGTCGGCTCCGAGGGCCATGTCGAGGCGCCGCACCAGCGCGTCGATATCGACTTCGCCAGCCGCCGTCGATGAGCGCGAATCCCCGTCACCAGCCGCCTCGACCGGCGCTCGCGACGGCCGTTCGGCGAGCGCGAAGGCGAGGTTCAGCGCCGCGAGCACGGCGATCCGTTCCCGTGCCTTCACCTTGCCGGCGTCGCGGATCGCGCTCATCTCGCGGTCGACGTCGACGACGGCCGCGAGCAGCGCGCTCTCGCCGCCGTCGGGGCAGCCGAGGATGTAGCTCTGGCCGAGGATAGTGACTTCGACCTGCTTCATCCGACGCTCCTGAGCGGCGTCCCGCCGCTGCCGTCGTCGGCCGGGGCCTCGGGCTCGCGCGGCAGGCGCTGGAGCAGCACGTCGATGCGGCTGCGCGCGGCGTTCAGGCGCGAGCGCAGGTTGTCGCGTTCGGAGGTGACGGCGCCGAGCTGCGTGGTCAGGAGCGCGTTCGTTCGCTGCAGCTCCTCGTGCCGAAGAAGCAGGCGTTCGACCCGGTCTGCGAGATCCTCGATCGTGGCCATGGGGCTCCGGCGGCAGGAGAGGTGGCGAATTGTAGGGTCGGCCTTCGCGCCGGCGACGCTGCTTAGAATGGAATCGTTGGTGCTCGTGAAGGCGTTCATGCCGACACGGTTAAACGGGAAGCGGAACGTGGCGCGCGAGCGTCATCCAAACCGCGCTGCCCCCGCAACGGTACGGCGGGCGAGGCGACTGCGCAGTCGCTTCAGCTCGGGCGCACATGCCACTGAAGGCCTCGGCCTTCGGGAAGGTCGCCCGGGTCGCCCCGTCAGCCCGGATACCGGCCAACAAGCGGGTCCGGCCTCGGCCAGGACCCATTCGCAAGCGCTCGCGGGGAAGCGAGGCACTTGCCGCTTGTTCGAAGGCTCCTCATGTTCCCTGTTCGCACTCATTCGCGCGTGCCGAAGGCGGCTGCGCATGCCTGTTTCCTGATCGCCTCGCTCCTCGCCGCGTCGCTCCCCGCCGTTGCCCAGACGGCGCTCGATCCGGTCGTCGTCACCGGTACGCGTGAGGCCGAGTCGCTCAGCCGCAGCACGGCAGACCTCGTCGTCATCGACGCTGCAACGATCGCCCGCAGCACGGCCGACTCGGTCGAGGACCTGCTGCGCCGCGAGGCCGGCCTGCAACTCGTCCGGGCTGGCGGGCCCGGCCAGTCGACGGGCTTTTTCATCCGCGGTGCGAGCACCAGCAGCACGCTCGTCCTCGTCGACGGCGTTCGGATCGGCTCGGCAACGCTCGGCCAGGCCGAGCTTGAAGCGCTGAGTCTCTCGCAGGTCGATCACATCGAGGTGCTGCGCGGTCCGGGCTCGAGCCTGTACGGCGCCGACGGCGTCGGCGGCGTGGTGCAGATCTTTACCCGCCGCGGCAGCGGCGCGCCGCGCTTCACGGCGCATGCGGCGTATGGACGCTATCGATCGGCCGAGGGCGCTGTCGGCGTCTCCGGATCCGAGGGGTCGTTCGACTACGCGCTTTCGCTCGGACATGACGGCAGCCGCGGCGTCTCGTCGATCTTTCCGAACGACGCGTACGGCTACTTCAATCCCGACGACGACGGCTTTTCGCGCAACACCGGTAGCGTGCGCCTGGGCTACTCGCCCGCGAAAGGCCACCGCATCGGCGTCGGCGTGCTCGAGGCGAAGCTGCACTCGCGCTACGACTCCGGCGACTTCGATCCGGTCACCTCCGGCACCGATCCGTCGCCGGACTTTCGCGGCTTCCTGACGACGCGCGTCGTCTCGGCCGACTACCGCGGCGAGCTCACGACGCTCTGGACGACGTCCATGCAGCTCTCGCACAACGTCGACGACCTGACGAGCGGCGGCGGCAGCCTGAGTCGCTTCATCACCTTTCGCGACCAGGCCACCTGGCAGAACCTGCTGCGCCTGAGCGCCGATCAACGGGTGGTGCTCGCCTACGAGCACGTCGGCGAGAAAGCCGGCGGCGATATCTATGCGTTCGGGCCGACCCGCCGCAACAACGCCTTCATCGCCGGTTATTCGGGTCACCTCGGGTCGGGCGATCTGCAGGCCGACGTGCGCCACGACGACAACTCCGTCTACGGCGGCAACACGACGGGACGCCTCGGCTACGCCTACGAAGTGCTGCGCGGCCTGAAGCTGCGGGCGCTGGCCGGCACGACGTTTCGGGCGCCGACCTTCAACGACCTCTTCTATCCCGGCTATGGCGTCGTGACCGTGCAACCCGAGCGCGGGCGAAGCGTCGAGTTCGGCATCGACTGGCAGCGCGGCGACACGCGCGCCGCCGTCACCGTGTACCGCAATCGCGTGCGCAACCTCATCGCCTACCAGCCCGATCGGAGCTTCTGCCCGGCCGCGCCGGTGTTCGACCCCGGCTGCGCCGGCAACGTCGGTCGCGCGAAGTTGCAGGGCGCGACGATCACCGCCGGCCAGCGCTGGGGCGGCCTCGACGTCCGCGCGACGGTCGGCCTGCTCGATGCGACCAACGCCGACACCGGCCATCGTCTCGCCCGCCGCGCAGCGCACCAGGAGAACCTGAGCGTGGACTACGACCGCGGCGCGTGGACGGTCGGCGGCGCGCTGCTGGTCGTGGGCAGACGCCCGGACGCCGAGAACGGCAGCGCCGCGCTCGGCGGCTATGGCGTCGTCGACCTGAAGGCGACATGGCGGATCCGCTCGCAATGGCAGGTCGAGTCCAAGCTGCTCAACGCCCTCGACCACCGCGTCGAGCCGCTGCGCGACTTCCAGGGGCTGGGGCGACAGGCCTGGATCGGCGTGCGCTTCGACAGCCAGGGTCTCTGACCGTGCGGCGTGCCGCACGCGGTCTGGCATTCGCGTGGTTCGCGATGCTCTCGCTCGCCGCGGCAGCGGCGCCGGTGACCGTGCGCGACGACCGGGGCGCGACGCTCGCCTTCAGGGCCCCGCCGCAGCGCATCGTGAGCCTGCTGCCGTCCTTCACGGAGAACGTGTGTGCGCTCGGCGCCTGCGAGCGGCTCGTCGGCACCGATCGGTTCTCGAACTGGCCTGCGAGCGTCGCGGAGCTGCCCAAGCTGGGCGGGCTGGAGGATGCGCAGATCGAGCGGATCGTCGCGCTCAGGCCCGATCTCGTCTTGGTCTCGAGCTCGGCGCGCGTCGTCGACCGTCTCGAGGCGCTCGGCGTTCGCGTGCTCGTGCTCGAGGCGCGCAATCGCGCCGACGTGCGGCGAGCGCTCGCCGTGCTCGCGCAGGTGCTGGCGCTGCCCGGCGCCGACGCCCGCGTCTGGTCGCGCATCGAGAGCGACCTCGCCGAGGCGGCGCGGCGCGTGCCCGCCCGGCTGCACGACCGGCGCGTCTACTTCGAGATCGATGCCACGCCCTACGCAGCGGGTGCGGGCTCGTTCGTCGACGAGACTCTGCAACGGCTCGGCCTGCGCAACGCCCTGGCCGCCGAGCTCGGTCCGTTCCCTCGCCTCAATCCCGAATACGTGGTTCGCCTCCAGCCAGACATCGTCGTCGCCGTCGCTCGCGAGCTGGCCGCCATGCCGAGCCGCCCGGGCTGGGCGGCGCTGCACGCGCTGCGCGACGGGCAGACGTGCGCGCTGCCGGCCGATCGCTACGAGGTGCTGACGCGGCCCGGCCCGCGCATGGGCCAGGCGGCGATCGCACTGGCGGATTGCCTTGCCGCGATGCCGACGCGGGCGGCCCGTCGATGAGCGCCGACGCCGACCGGAATCGTCGCCGGCGCCTGGGGATCGGCCTCGCCGTCGCGACGGTCGCCCTGCTCGCGGCCGGGCTCGCTGCCGGCGGCGACGGCTGGTCGTTGCGCGAGCTCTTTTCGCTGCTCGGCAGCCCGGACGGGGCGCTCGTCGTCGGCCAGATCCGCGCCCCCCGGACGGTCGGCGCCTGGCTGGTCGGCGCACTGCTCGGCCTTGCCGGCGCGACCGCGCAGGGGCTCTTTCGCAATCCGCTGGCCGATCCCTACCTGCTCGGCTCGGCCTCGGGCGCCTCGCTCGCGGTCGTGCTCGTGGTGGCCTCGGGCGCGCTCGTCGGCCAGACGGTGAGCCTCGCCGCACTCGGCCCGCTCGGCCGCATCGGCCTGGTCGGTGCGGCCTTTGCCGGCGCGCTTCTGGGCGTCGCCTTCACCCTGCTGCTCGCGCGTGGCGCGGAGCAGGGCACGGCGCTGCTCCTGGCCGGAGTGATCGTCGGCGTGATGCTCGCGGCGGCCGGCGATCTGGTCACGACCGCCGCGCCCGACGCCTTGCGAGGCAAGCAGGCGTTCATGCTCGGCAGCACCGGCTACCTCGGCGTCGCGAGCTGCGTCGTGCTCGGGCTCGGGCTGGCCCTCGTCCTGCCGCCGAGCTGGCGCTTCGCCCGCGCGCTCGACGCGCTCACGCTCGGCAGCGACACCGCGACCAGCCTGGGCCTGTCGATGCCGCGTGTCCGGCTCGCACTCGTCGCACTGCTTGCGCTGGCGACCGGACTCGCCGTGTCGCAGGCCGGATTGATCGCTTTCGTCGGCCTCGTCGCGCCGCACATGGTGCGCCGCTTCGCACCCGCCGCGCACGGCTATCTGCTGGTCGCGAGCGCGGCGACCGGCGGCGTGCTCCTGCTCGCCGCAGACGTCGCTGCGCGCACGCTGATCGCGCCCCGCGAGGTGCCGGTCGGCGTGCTCACCGCGCTCTTCGGCGGCGGCTACCTGGTCTGGCTGCTTCGGCGCCGGTCGCCGCGATGACCCGCCTGTCGGCGCGCGGCGTGTCGGTCACCCTCGGCGGCACGCCGGCCGTGCGCGGCGTCGACCTCGACATCGGCGCCGGCTGGACCGCGATCGTGGGGCCGAACGGCGCCGGCAAGTCGACCCTCTTGCGAGCGCTCGCCGGGCTGCAACGGCTGGATCGCGGCGAGGTGCGTCTCGACGACCGGGCGCTCGACGACTGGCCGGCGCGCGAGCGGGCGCGGCGCATCGCCTGGCTCACGCAGCAGGGCGACGCCCGCGGCGAATTGACGGCGCGCGAGATCGTCGCGCTCGGCCGCCTGCCGCATCTCGGCCTGTTCGCGGCGCCGAGTGCCGACGACGAGGCGCGCATCGAGCGCGCGATGGCCGATGCGGAGTGCGCCGGTTGGCAGGCGCGGCGGCTGCACGAGCTCTCCGGCGGCGAGCGTCAGCGCGTGCTGCTCGCGCGTGCCCTGGCCGTCGGCGCGCCGATCCTCCTGCTCGACGAGCCGACGACCCATCTCGACCCCTCGCACCAGGTGGCGCTGGTCCGCCTCGTGGCGCGGCAGGTACGCGCCGGCACGACGGTCGTGAGCGTGCTGCACGACCTGTCGCTGGCCCTTCTCGCCGATCGCATCGTCGTGATGGATCGCGGTGCCGTGGTCGGCGAGGGCGATCGCGACGCTCCGGCGCTGCACGCAACGCTCGTCGACGTGTTCGGCGCGGCGATCCGGATCGTGCCGTTCGACGGACGCTGGATTGCTTTGCCGAATCTGACGACGTAGCCGCTGCGTGGCGGGCGGGAGACTAGTTCCGACCCGCTGCCGGCTCGCCGAGCCGCGTGCGCAACTGACGCGGCGCCGAGTCGCACCAGCGCGCCACCGCGCAGACCTCGCAGAGCGGGAGCTTGGCCTGGCACACGTAGCGCCCGTGCAGGATCAGCCAGTGATGGGCGTTGGCGAGGAAAGCCTCCGGCACGCGCTGGAGCAGGCGCAACTCGACTTCGAGCACGTCCTTGCCCGGCGCGAGGCCGGTGCGGTTGGCGACGCGAAAGACATGGGTGTCGACGGCCAGCGTCGGATCGCCGTAGGCGCTGTTGAGGACGACGTTGGCGGTCTTTCGGCCCACTCCGGGCAGCGCTTCGAGCGCTTCGCGCGTGCGCGGCACGCGCCCGCCGTGCTCATCGACGAGGATGTGGCAGGTCGCGAGCAGGTTCTTCGCCTTGTTGCGGAACAGGCCGATCGTCTTGATCGCATCCTCGATCGCCGGCAGGCCCAGGGCGATCATCCTTGCGGGCGTCGGCGCGATCGCGAACAGATGCCGGGTCGCCTTGTTGACGCCCTTGTCGGTGGCCTGTGCCGAGAGCAGCACGGCGGCGAGCAGCTCGAACACGCTCGCGTACTCGAGCTCGCTCGCCGGCTCGGGATTGGCGTCGCGCAGCGTCTCGAAGAACGGCGCGATGGCGGAGGTCTTCACTCTCGGACGGCCGGGTGCTTCAACGAGCGCGGTCGCTGCGCGATCGGGCCGCGACGAGCGCCGCGGCGATCGTCGCGCGCTTGCGATCCGGTGCGGCCGGCGAAGCGGGTGCGCCCTCGGCCTCGTGCGGGTCGCCCGGATCGATGGCGGCACCTGGACGCACCAGGCGGTGTGCATGGCGCCTGCGCGCCTCGTCGGCCTGCGCCGAACTCCAGGCCTGCCATCCGGTGCGCCCGCCGGTGACTTCGGCGAGCGAGATGCAATCGACCGGACAGACCGGAATGCAGAGCTCGCAGCCGGTGCAGAGGGCGTCGATCACCGTGTGCATGCGCTTGGCGGCGCCAACGATCGCGTCGACGGGGCACGCCTTCAGGCAGAGCGCGCAGCCGATGCACCATGCCTCGTCGATCACCGCCAGTGCGCGCGCTCCTTCGCTTCCGCAGGCCGGATCGAGTGGCAGCAGGGCTCTGCCGCTGACCCGCGCGAGTCGCTCGATGCCCTCCTGCCCGCCGGGCGGACAGCGGTTGATGGCGGCGCCGTCGGCGACGATCGCCTGCGCGTAGGCACGACAGTCGGCGTAGCCGCAGCGGGTGCACTGCGTCTGCGGCAAGACGTCCAGCAACGCCTCGACGGTGGGCGCCGGGCGCGCCGTCATCCGTCGGCAGTCGCTCAGGCGCTGACCGCCGCGCGCTTGCTGCGCGCCAGTCGCTTCCTGGCGCTCGGGTCCTGGTGACCGGCGATGAAATCGCGCACCCGCGGGTAGACCTTCTCGCGCCAGCGCCGTCCCGAGAAGATGCCGTAGTGGCCGGCGCCGATCGCGTCGTAGTGGAAGTGCTGGTCGGCGGCGACGCCGGTGCACAGGTCGTGCGCCGCCTTGGTCTGGCCAGCGCCCGAGATGTCGTCGAGCTCGCCCTCGATGGTCAGCAACGACGTGTTCCTGATGTCCTGGGGTCGCACCGGCTCGCCGCCGATGACCCAGGTTCCGTTGACGAGGGCGAAGTCCTGGAACACGGTCTTGATGGTGTCGAGGTAGTACTCGGCGGGCATGTCGAGGACAGCGTTGTACTCGTCGTAGAAGCCGCGGTGGAAGTCCGCGTTGTCGTCGTCGCCGCCGATCAGGTCGAGAAAGAAGTCGTAGTGCGACTTCAGGTGCCGGTCCGGATTCATCGCCATGAAGCCGGCGTGCTGGAGGAAGCCGGGATAGACGCGCCGGCCCGCGCCCGGGTAGTTCACGGGCACGCGATGGATCACGTTGTTCTCGAACCACGCCAGGCTCTTGTTCGTCGCCAGGTTGTTGACCGAGGTGGGGCTCTTGCGAGCGTCGATCGGGCCGCCCATCATGGTCATGGTGCGCGGCGTCGTCTCGCCGGCGCTGGCCATCAACGAGATCGCGGCGAGCACGGGGACCGTCGGCTGGCACACCGAGATCACGTTGACCTCGGGGCCGATCAGGCGGATGAACTCCTGCACGTAGGCGACGTAGTCGTCGAGGTGGAAGGGCCCCTTGTCCTCGGCGATCATGCGCGCGTCGGTCCAGTCGGTGACGTAGACCTTGTGGCTCTCGAGCATCTTGCGCACGGTCTCGCGCAGGAGCGTCGAGTGGTGGCCCGAGAGCGGCGCGACGATCAGCACCACGGGCTGGAGCTTCAGCCGCTGCAAGGTCGGCAGGTCGTCGGTGAAGCGCTTGAAGCGAAGCAGCCGGCAGAACGGCTTCTCGAGCGCGACCCGCTGATGAACGGCCACGTCCGTGCCGTCGACGCTGATCGAATTGATGTTGAACTGGGGCTTCTCGTAGTCCTTGGCGAGCCGGTGCATCAGCTCAAGGCCGGCGGACACGCGATGGGCCTGCGGCGTGTGCGCGAAGAGCGAAAGGGGATGGTTGTAGAGCTTGGACGAGGCGCTGGCGAATTCGGAGAAGGGACTCAGGAGCGCGCGCTGCGCCTCGTACCACTCGTAGAGCATCATGCGGAGGCCTTTTCAGTGACTTGGGCGATCGCGTCCACGACGGCGTCGAGGTTTCGCTCGTTGAGTGCAGCCACGCAGATGCGCCCGGAATCCACGCCGTAGACGCCGAACTCGCTGCGAAGGCGCTCCATCTGAGCCTTCTTGAGGCCCGAGTAGCTGAACATGCCGCGCTGGCGGGTGATGAAGTCGGTGTCGATCCCGGCGCCGGCCGTCACCAGCCGCTTCTGCAGCTCGACGCGCATCCGCTTGATGCGCTCGCGCATGCCGGCGAGCTCTTCCTCCCACATCGTTCGCAGCGCCGGCGTCGACAGCACCTTGGTGATCGCGGCAGCGCCGTGCGTCGGCGGGTTGGAGTAGTTGGTGCGGATGACGCGCTTGAGCTGGCTCAGGACGCGTGCCGCGGCATCCTTCGAGGCGCAAGCGACCGAGAGGGCGCCGACACGCTCGCCGTAGAGCGAGAAGCTCTTCGAGTAGCTGGTGGCGACGAAGAAGTCGAGACCGGCGTCGAGGCAGAGCTTGACGGCCCGCCCGTCCTCGACGAGACCCTCGCCGAAGCCCTGGTAGGCCATGTCGAGGAAGGGCACGAGCGAGCCGGTGCGAAGCAGCTCGACCACTTCGCTCCACTGTGCCGCGTTGAGATCGCAGCCGGTGGGGTTGTGGCAGCAGGCGTGCAGGACGACGATCGTCCCCGGCGCCGCCGCGGCGAGCGAGGCCCGCAGGCCGGCGAAGTCGACCCACTGGCGGACCGGGTCGTAGTATCTGTAGGTGCCGACCTCGAAGCCGGCGCCTTCGAAGAGGGCGCGGTGGTTTTCCCAGCTCGGATCGCTGATCAGGACGCGGGCGTCGGGCGTCATGCGCTTGAGCAGGTCGGCGCCGACCTTGAGGGCGCCGGTGCCGCCGACGGCCTGGATGGTCGCGATCCGGCCCTCCCTGCGGGCAGGCGAATCGGCGCCGAACACGAGCGCCTGGGTCGCGGCGTCGTAGGCGGCGATGCCGTCGATCGGCAGGTAGCCGCGCGGCGACGGCGCTTCCATCATCATTTCCTCGGCCGCGCGGATGCAGCGCAGGAGCGGCAGCTTGCCGTTCTCGTCGAAGTACACGCCCACCCCGAGGTTGACCTTGGCCGGGTTGGCATCGGCCAGGTACTGCTCGTTGAGCCCGAGGATCGGGTCGCGCGGAGCCATCTCGACGGCGTCGAAGAGCGTGGACATGAATCGTTCCTTTGAGGCGGCGACCTTGGAAAACCTGCGCGGGCCGCCATTTGGGCAGGAGGCGGCAGGGTCGAGACGGTCGCTTCGCCCGACGTGTTGCGGTAGTCTGATGGGTTTCGCGCCGAATGCGCGAGCCAACGCTCCATTTTATCTGCCATGACCTTGACGAACGAAGTGGAGCTCCAGGAAGTGCCGTCCGCCGAGCCGGAGGGCGAATTCGTCACATACCCCGGGTCGCCGTTCCAGCTGTTCCGGCCCTACGCGCCCGCCGGCGACCAGCCGGCCGCGATCCAGGGGCTGGTCGAGGGCATCCACGACGGGCTGGCGTTCCAGACGCTCCTGGGCGTCACCGGCTCCGGCAAGACCTTCACCATGGCCAACGTGATCGCGCAAATCGGCCGACCGGCGATCGTCTTTGCGCCCAACAAGACCCTGGCAGCTCAGCTCTACAGCGAATTCCGGGAGTTCTTCCCGAAGAACGCGGTCGAGTACTTCGTCAGCTACTACGACTACTACCAGCCCGAGGCCTACGTCCCCCAGCGCGATCTCTTCATCGAGAAGGACTCGGCGATCAACGAGCACATCGAGCAGATGCGCCTGTCGGCCACCAAGAGCGTGCTCGAGCGGCGCGACGTGATCATCGTCGCCTCGGTGAGCGCGATCTACGGCATCGGCGCGCCCGAGGACTACACCGAGATGCGGATGATCATGCGCACCGGCGACAAGCTCGGCCAGCGCGACGCGATCGCCCATCTGATCCGGATGCAGTACACGAGAAACGAGTCGGATTTCTCGCGCGGCACGTTCCGGGTGCGCGGCGACACGATCGACGTCTTCCCGGCCGAGCACAGCGAGCTCGCGATCCGCCTCGAGCTGTTCGACGACGAGCTCGAGTCGCTGACCCTGTTCGATCCGCTCACCGGCCGGATCCGCCAGAAGATCCCGCGTTTCGTGATCTATCCGGCGAGCCACTACGCGACGCCGCGCGGCCGTGTGGTCTCGGCGATCGACACCATCAAGATCGAGCTTCGCGAGCGCCTCGACGAGCTGGTCAAGGCCGGCAAGCTGGTGGAGGCCCAGCGGCTCGAGCAGCGCACCCGCTTCGACCTCGAGATGCTCCAGGAGATCGGTCACTGCAAGGGGATCGAGAACTACACGCGCCATCTCTCGGGCGCGCCGCCCGGCTCGCCGCCGGCGACGATGGTCGACTACCTGCCGAAGGACGCGCTCATGTTCCTCGACGAGAGCCACGTCATGATCGGCCAGCTCGGCGGCATGTACAACGGCGACCGCGCGAGAAAGACGACGCTCGTCGACTACGGCTTTCGGCTGCCCTCGGCGCTCGACAACCGGCCGCTCAAGTTCGAGGAGTTCGAGGCCAAGATGCGCCAGGTCGTCTTCGTCTCGGCGACGCCGGCCGACTACGAGAAGCAGCATGCCGGACAGGTCGTCGAGCAGCTGGTCCGGCCGACCGGGCTGATCGATCCTGTCGTCGAGGTGAGGCCGGCGACGCGCCAGGTCGATGACGTGCTGCAGGAGATCCGCGACCGGGTCGAAGTCAGCGAGCGTGTGCTGATCACCGTGCTCACCAAGCGCATGGCCGAGCAGCTCACCGATTACCTTGCCGACAACGGCGTGAAGGTGCGCTACCTTCACAGCGACATCGAGACGGTCGAGCGGGTCGAGATCCTGCGCGACCTTCGCCTGGGCACCTTCGACGTGCTGGTGGGCATCAACCTGCTGCGCGAGGGCCTCGACATCCCGGAGGTGTCGCTCGTCGCCATCCTCGATGCCGACAAGGAGGGGTTCCTGCGCTCGGGCCGAAGCCTGATCCAGACGATCGGGCGCGCGGCGCGAAACCTGAACGGCAAGGCCATCCTCTATGCCGACAAGGTCACCGACTCGATGAAGCTGGCGATCGACGAGACCAACCGGCGCCGCGCCAGGCAGACGGCGCACAACCTTGCCCAGGGCATCACGCCGACGAGCGTGATCAAGCGGATCAAGGAAATGATCGATGGCGTCTACAGCGACAAGAGCGCCAAGGACGACCTGAAGTCGGCCCGGGACGCGGTCGCAGCGGAAGCGCTGAGCGAAAGGGACCTTGGCAAGCGGATCAAGCTGCTCGAGCGGCAGATGCTCGAGCACGCGCGAAACCTGGAGTTCGAGCGCGCGGCCCGGGTGCGCGACGAGCTCTCGGCGCTGCGCGAGCAGGCCTTCGGCGCGGCTGTGTCGGACAACGTCGTGTCCCTTCCGCCGGGTTCTCCTACGCCCCTGGCGCAAGGGGTGAGGGCGCCACTCTTGAAGCGGAACTAAACGACTCAATCTCGACCGAATTACTCGGCTTCCGTTATACTTGAGTGAATTAGTAGGAATAAGCACTCGGTAGGGGAAATCGAGCCGACGGTCGGCGTTTGCCAACTGTCGGTACGCCGCTGGAAGCAGCGTTCCGTCACCGGTTTGAGGAGTTTTGCATGCGTCTGACCACCAAAGGCCGCTTCGCGGTCACCGCCATGATCGATCTCGCACTGCGCGAGCATTCCGGTCCGGTGGCGCTCGCGGCGATCAGCAGCCGTCAGCAGATTTCGCTGTCCTACCTGGAGCAGTTGTTCGGCAAGCTGCGGCGTCACGAGCTCGTCGAGAGCACGCGCGGCCCGGGCGGCGGCTATTCGCTCGGCCGCAAGTCGGAGGAGATCACCGTCGCCGACATCATCGTCGCCGTCGACGAGCCGATCGACGCCACCGGCTGCGCGGGCAAGGAGAACTGCATGGGCGACGATGCCGGCCGCTGCATGACGCACGATCTGTGGGCAAGCCTCAATTCGAAGATGATCGAGTTCCTCGACTCGGTGTCGCTGAAGAAGCTGGTCGACGAGCAGATCGCCAAGGGCGTGTCGATCGAGGAGCACCCGGTGAAGCGGGCCATCTCGACCCAGCCGGTCGTCAAGCCGATCAAGATCACGGCGCCGAATTCGGTGTTCGCGCTCGGAGCGGCCTTCGCGAAATGACGGCTGCCGCCTGATGGACATGACTCCCCATTTCCCGATCTACATGGACTACGGCGCGACGACGCCGGTGGATCAGCGCGTCGTCGACGTGATGATCCCGTGGTTGCGCGAGCACTTCGGCAACCCGGCGTCGCGCAGCCATGCCTGGGGCTGGGAAGCCGAGGCCGCCGTCGAGAAGGCGCGCGAGGACGTCGCGGCGCTGATCGGTGCCGATCCGCGCGAGATCGTCTGGACCTCGGGCGCGACCGAATCCGACAACCTCGCGATCAAGGGCGCGGCCCAGTTCTACAAGACGCGCGGCAAGCACCTCGTGACCGTCAAGACCGAGCACAAGGCGGTGCTCGACACGATGCGCGAGATGGAGCGCCAGGGCTTCGAGGTGACCTACCTCGACGTCGAGGAAGACGGACTGCTCGACCTCGACAAGCTCAAGGCGGCGCTGCGCAAGGACACGATCCTCGTTTCGGTGATGTTCGTCAACAACGAGATCGGCGTGATCCAGGAGATTGCCGCCATCGGCGCGATGTGCCGCGAGCGCGGCATCGTCTTCCACGTCGATGCCGCCCAGGCGACGGGCAAGGTGACGATCGACCTGCGCACGCTGCCGGTCGACCTGATGAGCCTGGCGTCGCACAAGACCTACGGCCCGAAGGGCATCGGCGCGCTCTACGTGCGCCGCAAGCCGCGGGTGCGCATCGAGGCGCAGATGCACGGCGGCGGACACGAGCGCGGCATGCGCTCGGGCACCTTGCCTACGCACCAGATCGTCGGCATGGCCGAGGCCTTTCGCCTCGCGCGGGAAGAGATGGGAACCGAGATCGAGCGCATCCGCATGCTCCACGGCAAGCTCGTCGACGGCCTCTCGGGCATCGAGCAGACGTTCCTGAACGGCCATCCGACGCAGCGTGTGCCGCACAACGTGAACATGTCGTTCAACTACGTCGAGGGCGAGTCGCTCATCATGGGCGTCAAGGGCATCGCGGTGTCGTCGGGCTCGGCCTGCACGTCGGCGAGCCTGGAGCCGAGCTACGTGCTGCGCGCGCTCGGCCGCAGCGACGAACTCGCGCACTCGAGCCTGCGCATGACGATCGGCCGGTTCACGACCGAAGAAGAGATCGACTACGTGGTGTCGACCCTGAAGGATCGCGTCGCCAGGCTGCGCGAGCTCTCGCCGCTCTGGGACATGTACCAGGACGGCATCGACATCAGCACCATCCAGTGGGCGGCGCACTGACGCCGTCTGCATCCAGGAGGACAAAGTGGCTTATAGCGAGAAGGTCGTAGAGCACTACGAGAACCCGCGCAACGTCGGCTCGTTCGACAAGGGCGACGAGGCCGTCGGCACCGGAATGGTCGGCGCGCCGGCCTGCGGCGACGTGATGAAGCTGCAGATCCGGGTCGACAGCCGGACCGGCCTGATCGAGGATGCAAAGTTCAAGACCTACGGCTGCGGCTCGGCGATCGCCTCGAGCTCGCTGGTCACCGAGTGGGTCAAGGGAAAGTCGCTCGACGAGGCGCTGGCGATCAAGAACACCCACATCGCGACCGAGCTCGCGTTGCCGCCGGTGAAGATCCACTGCTCGATCCTCGCCGAGGATGCGATCAAGGCGGCGGTCGACGACTATCGCGCGAAGAACCCGGCGACGGTCGCGGCGACAGCGCCCGCACAGACGACGGCCGAGGCGGTCGGCTGAGATGTCGGTCACGCTCACCGAAGCGGCGGCACGCCACGTCACGCGCTACCTCGGCAAGCGCGGCCGCGGCGTCGGTGTTCGCCTGGGCGTGAAGACGACGGGTTGCTCCGGGCTGGCCTACAAGCTCGAGTACGCCGATGCGTTCGCCCCGGAGGATCACGTCTTCGAGGACCACGGCGTCAAGGTGATCGTCGACCCGAAGAGCCTGCCCTACATCGACGGCACCGAGCTCGACTTCGTTCGCGAGGGCCTGAACGAGGGCTTCAAGTTCCACAACCCGCGCGAGAAGGATCGCTGCGGCTGCGGAGAGTCGTTTCGGGTCTAGCAGAGCCGCTCGCCTGGCTCCTCGGGCCCGCAGCGCGGGCCCTTCTCATTTCCGATGAAATCACATCTCGCCATCGACGATTTCGAATTGTTCGCCTTGCCGCGCCGCTTCGGGCTCGACCGCGCGGAGCTCGATGCGCGCCGTCGCGCGCTCCAGGGCGAGGTTCATCCGGATCGCTTCGCCGCGGCGGACAGCGCAGCCCGCCTGGCGGCGATGCAGTCGGCAGTTCGCGTCAACGAAGCCTACGAGCGACTGAAGGACCCGCTCAAGCGGGCGGCGTATCTGTGCGAGCTCGCCGGGGCGCCCGTTGGCGCAGAGGACAACACGGCGATGCCGGTCGATTTCCTCGACCGGCAGATGGCCTGGCGCGAAGCGCTCGATGACGCCTCGACCGAAACGGACCTGCAGCGCATCGAGCGGGAAGTCCAGGTCGCCCGCAAGTCCGCGTACGAGCGGATCGAGAGATCGCTGGATGGAGCGAGCGACGTCGCCGAGGCGGTTCGACAGGTGAGGGCGCTGATGTTCGTCGAGCGCTTCGCCGCCGATCTCGACGATCGGCTCGACGCCCTGGCGCGCTGAGATGGCGCTGCTGCAGATCTCCGAGCCCGGAGCGTCGCCCGATCCGCACACGCGGCGGCTCGCGGTCGGCATCGACCTCGGGACGACCCATTCGCTCGTCGCCGCCGTGCGCAACGGCGTCGCCGAGTGCCTGCCCGACCGCGGCGGCGAGGTGCTGCTGCCGTCTGCGGTGCGGTATCTCGACGGCGGGACGGCCCGGATCGGGAAGGCGGCGCTGGAAGGATCGGTCGCGGACCCGCACAACACGATCGTGTCGGTGAAGCGTCTCATGGGGCGAGGCCTGACCGATGTGGCCTCATCGGATCGCGCGGCCTACGACTTCGTCGACGACGCGAGCGGCATGGTGCGGATGCGCACCGCCGGCGGAGTCAAGTCGCCGGTCGAGGTCTCGGCGGAGATTCTGGCGACGCTACGGCAGCGTGCCGAAGACACCTTCGACGACGAGCTCTACGGCGCTGTCATCACCGTGCCGGCCTATTTCGACGATGCCCAGCGCCAGGCCACCAAGGACGCAGCCGAGCTCGCGGGCATCCGCGTGCTGCGCCTCGTCAGCGAGCCGACCGCGGCGGCGATCGCCTACGGGCTCGACAACGCGAGCGAAGGCCTCTACGCGGTCTATGACCTGGGCGGTGGCACCTTCGATCTCTCGCTGCTGCGCATGACGCGGGGCGTGTTCGAAGTCATCGCGACGGGTGGAGACTCGGCGCTGGGTGGCGACGACATCGACGCGGCGTTTGCCGACTGGGCGCTTGGCCGCATCGGCGTCGTCGCCACGGAAGCCGGCGATCGCCGCGCCGCCCGGATCGCCGCGCGCGCAGCGAAAGAGGCGCTCTCGGCGTCGAACGAGGCGACCTTCGCGTGCGTGATTGCCGGCGCCCGGGCGGCGACCGTCGTCAGCCGGACCGACCTCGAGGCGGTCGCTCGTCCCTTCGTCGAGCGGACGATCGCTCTGACGCGGCAGGTCGTTCGCGATGCCAAGGTCGACAAGGAGAAGGTCGACGGCGTCATCCTCGTCGGCGGCGCGACCCGCATGCCGCTCGTTCGTCGAGCGACCGAGGCCTTTTTCGAGCGGACTCCGCGGGTCGATCTCGACCCCGATCAGGTCGTGGCGCTCGGCGCCGCGCGCCAAGCCGACGCGCTCACCGGCCAGCACGGGGCCGACGGGCTGCTGCTGCTCGACGTGATCCCTCTGTCGCTCGGGCTCGAGACGATGGGCGGACTGGTCGAGCGGATCGTCGAACGCAACAGCCCGATCCCGACCGCCCGGTCGCAGGACTTCACGACCTTCCAGGACGGCCAGACGGCCATGGCGATCCACGTCGTGCAGGGCGAGCGCGAGCTGGTCGCCGACTGCCGTTCGCTCGCCCGCTTCGAGTTGCAGGGCCTGCCGCCGCTGGTGGCAGGCGCGGCTCGCATCCGGGTGACGTTCACGGTCGACGCCGACGGCCTGCTGAGCGTCGCCGCCCGCGAGGAATCGACGCGTGTCGAGGCGGCCGTGACCGTGCGGCCGAGCTACGGTCTCGGCGACGACGAGGTCGCCCGCATGCTCGGCGAGAGCTTCGGCCACGCCGAGGACGACATGGCCGCCCGCGCCTTGCGGGAGGCGCAGGTGGACGCCGATCGCTTGCTCGCCGCGGTCGCCACGGCGCTGTCGGCCGACGGCGATCTGCTGTCGGCGGCGGACCGGGCGTCGATCGACGAGGCCGGCGAGTCGCTTCGCCGGGCCCGTTCCGGCGCCGATCGCGGTCGAATCGATGCCGCGCTGAAGGCGCTGTCGGCGGCGACCGAGAGCTTCGCGGCAGAGCGCATGAACCGTGGCATCCGCCGCGCACTCGCCGGCCGCCGGATCGAGGAGCTCTGAACGTGACGGTGATCAAGGTGCTGCCCCACCCGGAGTACTGCCCCAAGGGGCGGGACATCGAGGCCGCGCCCGGCGTGTCGATCTGCGAGGCCCTCCTCGAGAACGGCATCGCCATCGAGCATGCGTGTGAGATGAGCTCCGCCTGCACGACCTGCCACGTCGTCGTACGCGAGGGCTTCGCCTCGCTCGGCGAGCCGGACGAGAGCGAGGAAGACCTGCTCGACCGCGCCTGGGGCCTCGAGCCCACCTCGCGGCTGTCGTGTCAGGCGATCCTGGCGCGCCAGGACGTGACCGTGGAAATTCCCAAGTACTCGATCAACCACGCCAGGGAAAAGCACTGACGCCGTACGGGCGACGGGTGCAGAAGGCGGGACTGAAGGAATGGCGTCGTCGACGCCGGCGGTCTAGCGACGGTCGTGATTGGCGTTCATCGCGCGGCGCAGCCAGCCGAGCGGGCTGATCGAGTCGAGGAACGAATCCGGCGCGCTGGTGTCGCGCTCGCCGAGAGCGGCGCGACTGTCGAGCATCTCGAGCAGCGCGCGCGCCTCGCTCTTCTTCAGGCCACTGATCTCGACCAGCTTGGCCAGGCTCAGATACCGCTGCGACATCTCGCTCAGCGCGCGCCGATAGGCGATGCGCGCATAGTCGCCCTTGAGGTCGGGCCAAGCGAGGAGTCGGTACTCTTTCATCCGGGGAATGAGCTGGCCACGCAGCGTCCAAGCGGGAAGAGCCCCAGCCTAACCGTGCTGCGCTGCGCCAGGAGGTCTTTCTTTGCAACTCGTTCGTGAAATTTGCAACGGTCGGCGTTACAGGTCTGCCGAGCGGCGACAGGGGCATCGGTGAACCCATGGCGCGCACCCGGGCGTCGAAATGCGCAGCCTTTACCATGCACCATTGAACGTCCTCGGCATCGAAACCTCCTGCGACGAAACTGGTGTCGCGCTCGTCGCCTGTGAAGCGGGCAGCTCGCCACGGCTCGTCGCCGATGCGCTGCACAGCCAGGTCGAGTTGCACGCGACCTATGGCGGCGTCGTCCCCGAGCTGGCGTCGCGCGACCACATCCGGCGCGTCCTGCCGCTTCTGGCTCAGGTGCTGCGGGACGCGAAGCTGACGAAGGCGCAGGTCGATGTCGTTGCCTGCACGCGCGGCCCCGGACTGGCCGGCGCGCTGCTCGTTGGTGCGGGCGTGGCTTGCGCCCTGGCGGCGGCGCTCGCCCGACCGGTGGTGGGAATCCACCATCTCGAAGGGCACCTCCTCTCGCCCTTCCTCTCGGCGGAGCCGCCGTCGTTTCCGTTCCTGGCACTGCTGGTCTCGGGCGGTCACACGCAGCTGCTGAAGGTCGCGGACGTGGGCCGATACCAGCTGCTGGGCGACACCATCGACGACGCCGCGGGCGAGGCGTTCGACAAGTCGGCGCAGTTGCTCGGCCTGGGCTACCCCGGCGGTCCGGCGCTGGCTCGCCTGGCAGAGTTCGGCGATCCGACGGCGTTCGCGCTGCCGCGGCCTCTTCTCAACCGTCCCAATCTCGACTTCTCGTTCGCGGGGCTGAAGACGGCCGTCCGCATCCACGCGTCCAGGCTCGACTCCACGTGCGAGCAGGCCAGGGCGGACCTGGCAGCATCGACCCAGGAGGCGATCGTCGACGTGCTGGTGCGCAAGTCGCTGGCTGCGCTCGAGGCAAGCGGGCTGGATCGCCTGGTCGTCGCCGGCGGCGTCGGCGCGAACGCCGCGTTGCGGCAGCGGCTGCTCGAGGAGTGCGCGCAGCGGGGCGTGCGGGTGCATTTCCCCGAACCGGCCCTGTGCACCGACAACGGGGCGATGATCGCCCTCGCCGCCGCGATGCGGTGGCAACGCGGCATCGCCGGCGAGATGGGCCGCACGTTCGACGTTCGACCACGCTGGCCGCTGGTGGCGGCCTGAGGCAGGGCGCAGATCGCTCGCGGGCTATAATTTCCGGCTCTGCTGCGTACGCGGCGGAATCTGCACGACGCCGGTCGGTTTCACCGGCGATCGCAAGTCCAGCACCGAAACCGCAGCCCCGCATCTCGCCGGCGCTCGGTTTCATTCGAGGAAACGAGATGCCAGCCACCATCGAACACAAGGCCGAGATCGTCAAGGCGCACGCCCGCGGCGCCGCCGACACCGGATCGACCGAGGTGCAAGTCGCCTTGCTCACCGACCGGATCAACGAGCTCACGCCCCACTTCAAGACCCATCTGAAGGATCACCACGGCCGTCGAGGCCTGCTGAAGATGGTGAATCGGCGCAAGAGCCTGCTGGCCTATCTGAAGAACACGGATGTCCAGCGCTATTCGGCGCTGATCCAGAAACTCGGCCTGCGCAAGTAGGAGATATCGAAAGCCCGCAGCCGACTGGAAACGACCGGTGGCTCGCGGGCGCATGGGAACGAGCGGCTTCACGGCGTCGCTGTGTCATTCCACCGTTGTTCGCGCGGCGTCGTCGGCGAGCACCCTTGGAATGGCATTACGCCCTCGCTGCTAGTTCCCGGGTGTAGGCGCCGCCCGAAAGGCGCCCGTCACGAAAGGAAGAACCAGACATGAGCATCTTCAACAAGGTCACCAAGACCTTCCAGTGGGGACAGCAGACCGTCACGCTCGAGACCGGCGAGATCGCCCGGCAATCGGGCGGCGCGGTGATCGTCAGCATCGCCGACACCGTCGTTCTCGCGACCGTCGTCGCCCGCAAGGACCCCAAGCCCGGCCAGGACTTCTTCCCCCTCACGGTCGACTACATCGAGAAGACCTATGCCGCGGGCAAGATCCCGGGCAGCTTCTTCAAGCGCGAAGGCCGCCCGAGCGAGCTCGAGACCTTGACCTCGCGGCTGATCGACCGGCCGCTGCGCCCGCTCTTCCCGGAAGGCTTCTACAACGAAGTGCAGGTCGTGATCCACGTCCTCTCGCTCAATCCCGAGGTCGCGGCCGACATTCCGGCGCTGATCGGCTCGAGCGCCGCGCTGGCCCTGTCGGGCATCCCGTTCAACGGCCCGATCGGCGCGGCGCGCGTCGGCTACATCGACGGCCAGTACGTGCTCAACCCGACCAAGGCCCAGATGGCCGAGACCCAGATGGATCTCATCGTCGCGGGCACCCAGGCCGCGGTGCTGATGGTCGAGTCGGAAGCCAAGCAGCTGAGCGAGGAGATCATGCTCGGCGGCGTCGTCTTCGGCCATGAGCAGGGCAACGTCGCGATCGCCGCGATCAACGACCTGGTCAAGGAAGCCGGCAAGCCGATGTGGGACTGGCAGGCGCCCGCCAAGGACCAGGCCTTCATCGCGAAGGTCGAGGCGCTGGCCGAGCAGAAGCTGCGCGACGCCTACCAGATCCGCTCGAAGCAGGCGCGCACCCACGCCACCCGCGACGTGACGACGGCGACGATGGCGGCGCTGGGCGAAGGCGGCGCGGCCGTCGACAAGGTCAAGGTCGACAACATCCTGTTCGACATCGAGGCCAAGATCGTCCGCGGCCAGATCCTGTCGGGCGAGCCGCGCATCGACGGCCGCGACACGCGCACCGTCCGTCCGATCGAGATCAGGAACGGCCTGTTGCCGCGTGCCCACGGCTCGGCGCTCTTCACGCGCGGCGAGACCCAGGCGCTCGTCATTGCCACGCTCGGCACCGACCGCGATTCGCAGCGCATCGACGCGCTCGCCGGCGAGTACAGCGAGTACTTCATGCTCCACTACAACATGCCTCCCTTCGCCACCGGCGAGACGGGACGTGTCGGCTCGCCGAAGCGGCGCGAGATCGGCCACGGGCGGCTCGCCAAGCGCGCCCTCGTCGCCGTCTTGCCCGATCGTGCCGAGTTCCCGTACTCGATGCGTGTCGTCTCGGAGATCACCGAGTCGAACGGCTCGTCGTCGATGGCCTCGGTGTGCGGCGGCTGCCTTGCGCTGATGGACGCCGGCGTGCCGCTGAAGGCGCACGTGGCGGGCATCGCGATGGGCCTCATCAAGGAAGGCAGCCGTTTCGCCGTGCTGACTGACATCCTCGGCGACGAGGATCACCTCGGCGACATGGACTTCAAGGTCGCCGGCACCACCGCGGGCGTCACCGCCCTGCAGATGGACATCAAGATCCAGGGCATCACCAAGGAGATCATGCAGGTGGCGCTGGCGCAGGCGAAGGAAGCGCGCCTGCACATCCTGGGCAAGATGACCGAGGCGATGGGCACGGCGAACACCGAGGTGTCGCAGTTCGCGCCGCGCCTCTACACGATGAAGATCAACCCGGAAAAGATCCGCGACGTGATCGGCAAGGGCGGTTCGACGATTCGCGCGCTGACCGAAGAGACGGGCTGCACGATCGACATCGGCGAAGACGGCACGATCACGATCGCCTCGACCGACGCCGACAAGGCCGCGCACGCCAAGAAGCGCATCGAGGAGATCACGGCGGAAGTCGAAGTGGGCAAGATCTACGAGGGCCCGATCACCAAGATCCTCGACTTCGGCGCGCTCGTGAACCTGCTGCCGGGCAAGGACGGCCTGCTGCACATCAGTCAGATTGCCCATCAGCGCGTCGAGAAGGTCACCGACTTCCTTTCGGAAGGCCAGATCGTTCGCGTCAAGGTCCTCGAGACCGACGAGAAGGGCCGCGTCAAGCTGTCGATGAAGGCCTTGCTCGATCGCGACATGCCGCCGCGCGAGCAGGCTGTGCACGAGTGAGCATCTTGCCCCGAGTGCGTCAGCGACCCCCTCGATGAGAGCGATAGAGATTACGGCCCCGGGCCCGGCCGACGTCCTGCGCCTGTGCGATCGGCCGACGCCGTCGCCCGGCGCAGGCGATCTGCTCATCCGCGTCGCGGCGTCGGGCGTGAACCGTCCCGACGTGCTGCAACGAAAGGGCCTCTATCCGGTGCCTCCCGGCGCCTCCGATATTCCTGGTCTCGAGGTGGCGGGCACGATCGAAGGCGGCGACGCGGCCGCCATGTCGGCGGCCGGCTTCGCGCGTGGTGACCGGGTCTGTGCCCTGGTCGCCGGCGGCGGCTACGCGGAGCTTTGCGTCGCGCCGGTCGTGCAATGCCTGCCGAGCCCGGCGAACCTGAGCGACATCGAGGCGGCGAGCCTGCCCGAGACCTTCTTCACCGTCTGGTCGAACGTCTTCGATCGCGGGCGGCTTCAGCCGGGCGAGACCCTTCTCGTGCACGGCGGCTCGAGCGGCATCGGCGTCACCGCGATCCAGCTCGCCAAGGCATGGGGCGCGAACGTGGTCGTCACCGTCGGCAGCGCCGAGAAGGCAGCGGCCTGCCGTGCGCTGGGCGCCGATCATGCGATCGACTACAAGACCCAGGATTTCGTCGCCGAGACGCTGCGCATCACCGGCGGCGGCGCCAACGTCGTTCTCGACATGGTCGCGGGCGAGTACATCGGCCGCGACGTGAAGTGTCTGGCCGAAGACGGCCGGATCGTCGTCATCGCGGTCCAGGGCGGCACCAGCGCGACGATCGATGCCAGCCTCGTGTTGCGCCGCCGGCTCACGATCACGGGCTCGACGCTTCGGCCCCGCCCGGTCGCCTTCAAGGCGGCGATCGCCGAGTCGCTGAGGAAGACGGTCTGGCCCTGGCTCGAGAGCGGCCGCGTCAAGCCGGTCGTCCACGAGGTGTTCGCGGCCGCGAATGCCGCCACGGCGCACCAGGTCATGGAGTCGAACCGCCACATTGGCAAGCTGGTGCTCTCGTGGTAGCCGCGTCGTCTTCGTCGACGCCGCCGGTGTCCCGTCGCAAGATGGTCGTAGGCAACTGGAAGATGAACGGCAGTCGCAGCGCGAATGCCGGCTTGCTCGCGGCTCTGAAGGCCGCGCCCGCGACGACCGCCGAGGTCTGCGTCTGCGTGCCGACGCCGTATCTCGCGGACGTCGCCGCCACGTTGGCCGGCAGCCCGATCTCGTGGGGCGCGCAGGACTGTTCGAGCCACGACTCGGGCGCCTACACCGGCGAGGTCTCGGCGGCCATGCTCGCCGATCTCGGCTGCCGCGAAGTCATCGTCGGTCACTCGGAGCGTCGGGCCCTGCACGGTGAAAGCGACGTCCTCGTCGCCGAGAAGGCACAGCGCGCGCTCGCGCACGGCCTGGTGCCGATCGTCTGCGTCGGCGAGACGCTGGCCGAGCGCGACGCAGGCGCCACCGAGGATGTCGTCCTGCGCCAGCTCGGGGCGGTGACGGTGCGTCTCGGCAACGACACTTCGAAGATCGTTCTCGCCTACGAGCCCGTGTGGGCCATCGGCACCGGAAAGACGGCATCGTCCGAGCAGGCCCAGAGCGTGCACGCGGTCCTTCGCACTGCGCTCGCTGCGGCGGGCGCCGGCGCGGTCCGCATCCTCTACGGCGGCAGCGTGAAGGCCGACAACGCGGCCCAGCTCTTCGCCCAGGCCGACATCGACGGCGGCCTCATCGGCGGCGCCTCGTTGAAGGCGGCTGAATTCGTCGCCATCTGCCGGGCAGCCGGCTGAACCCACGACCCACGGAGTCGCTCCTCGATGAATACTGTCATGAACCTCGTGCTGGCCCTGCAGATCCTGACGGCACTCGTCATGATCGGTCTGGTGCTGATCCAGCACGGCAAGGGCGCCGACATGGGCGCGTCGTTCGGAAGCGGCGCTTCCGGAAGCCTGTTCGGAGCTACCGGCAGCGCGAACTTCCTGTCGCGATCGACCGCGTTCTGCGCGGGCCTCTTCTTCGTCTGCACCCTCGCGCTCGCATATTCCGCGAACGATCGGCCGAAGGCCACCGCGGGCAGCATTCTCGATCGTCCCGCGATCGGCGCATCGGCGCCCGCGACGACCGCATCCGGTGCGGGCGCGATCCCCGCCGCCCCGCCGGTCGCGCCGGGCGCGAGCGCGGTCACGCTGCCGACGGCGCTCGCGCCGACCGCCCCGGCGACCCTGCCTGCAGCAGCGTCGGGGGCCGGAGCGATCCCCAAGCAATAGACAGGCTCGGATAGAATTCCGAGTTGCCCGGCGAGCCAATCCTCATGCCAGCCGACGCAACAGATCGAGTGCCGCCGACGTGGTGAAATTGGTAGACACGCTATCTTGAGGGGGTAGTGGCGAAAGCTGTGCGAGTTCGAGTCTCGCCGTCGGCACCAACTCAATGAACCTCGAACCCTACCTGCCCGTCATCCTCTTCATCCTGATCGGGATTGCGGTCGGCGTCGCGCCGCAGGTGCTGGGCTTTCTCCTCGGGCCGAGAAAGCCCGACCAGGCGAAGAACTCCCCTTACGAGTGCGGCTTCGAGGCGTTCGAGGATGCGCGGATGAAGTTCGACGTCCGCTACTACCTCGTCGCGATCCTCTTCATCCTGTTCGACCTCGAGATCGCCTTTCTCTTTCCGTGGGCGGTGTCGCTGAAGGAGATCGGACCGACGGGCTTCTGGTCGATGATGGTTTTCCTGGGCATCCTCGTGGTCGGCTTCGCCTACGAGTGGAAAAAGGGCGCCCTGGACTGGGAATGACCAATGTCTCTTGACGGCGTTCTGAAGGAAGGCTTCGTCACGACGAGCCTGGACACGGTCATCAACTGGTCGAAGACCGGATCGCTCTGGCCGATGACTTTCGGTCTGGCGTGCTGCGCGGTGGAGATGATGCACGCCGGTGCGGCGCGCTACGACATCGACCGGTTCGGCATGCTGTTCAGGCCGAGCCCGCGCCAGAGCGACCTGATGATCGTCGCCGGCACGCTCTGCAACAAGATGGCGCCGGCATTGCGCAAGGTCTACGACCAGATGGCCGAGCCGCGCTGGGTGATCTCCATGGGCTCGTGCGCGAACGGCGGCGGCTACTACCACTACAGCTACTCGGTCGTGCGCGGCTGCGACCGGATCGTGCCCGTCGACGTCTACGTGCCGGGCTGCCCGCCGACCGCCGAGGCCCTGCTCTACGGCGTGCTGCAGCTGCAGGCCAAGATCCGGCGCGAAAACACGATCGCGCGCTGACGCAGTCACGATGACCAAGCTCGACACTTTGCAGGAAGCGATCGGCACCCGACTCGGCGAGCGGGTGAAGAAGCTCGACCGCGCCCTCGGCGAGCTGACGCTCACCGTCGCCGCGGCCGACTACCTCGAGGTGGCGAAGATGCTGCGCGACCATGGCGACCTCGCCTTCGAGCAGCTCGTCGACCTCTGCGGCGTCGACTATTCGAGCTATCGCGACGAGCCGTGGGAAGGGCCGCGGTTCTGCGTCGTCTCGCATCTGCTCTCGCTCACCCACAACTGGCGGCTGCGCCTGAAGGTCTTCTGCCCCGACGACGACGTCCCGCAAGTCGCCTCGCTCACCGACGTGTGGAGCAGCACGAACTGGTTCGAGCGCGAGGCCTTCGACCTTTTCGGGATCATCTTCGACGGCCACCTCGACCTGCGCCGCATCCTCACCGACTACGGCTTCATCGGCCACCCGTTCAGGAAGGACTTTCCCGTCTCCGGCACGGTCGAGATGCGCTACGACCCCGACCAGCGTCGCGTGATCTACCAGCCGGTGACGATCGAGCCGCGCGAGATCACGCCGCGCGTGATCCGCGAAGACAACTACGGTGGCCTGCGCTAGATGGCCGACATCAAGAACTACACGCTGAACTTCGGGCCGCAGCATCCGGCCGCGCACGGCGTGCTGCGTCTCGTGCTCGAGCTCGACGGCGAGGTGATACAGCGTGCCGATCCGCACATCGGCCTGCTCCACCGCGCGACCGAGAAGCTCGCCGAGACGCGCACCTACATCCAGTCGCTGCCCTACATGGACCGGCTCGACTACGTGTCGATGATGTGCAACGAGCACGCCTACTGCCTGGCCATCGAGAAGCTGCTCGGTGTCGACGTGCCGATCCGGGCGCAGTACATCCGGGTCATGTTCGCCGAGATCACGCGCCTCATGAACCACCTGATGTGGCTCGGTGCGCACGGCCTCGACTGCGGTGCGATGAACATCTTCATCTACTGCTTTCGCGAGCGCGAGGACCTGTTCGACATGTACGAGGCCGCCTCGGGCGCGCGCATGCACGCGGCCTACTTCCGGCCGGGCGGCGTCTACCGCGACCTTCCCGACTCGATGCCGCAGTACCGCGAGTCGAAGATCCGCGGCACGAAGGCGACCGGCGAGATGAACGCCAACCGCGGCGGCTCGCTGCTCGACTTCATCGACGACTTCTCCAGGCGCTTCCCGGAAAAGGTCGACGAGTACGAGACGCTCCTGACCGACAACCGGATCTGGAAGCAGCGCACCGTCGGCATCGGCGTCGTCACGCCCGAGCGTGCCAAGAACCTCGGCTTCACCGGGCCGATGCTGCGCGGCTCGGGGATCCTGTGGGACCTGCGCAAGCACCAGCCGTACGACGTCTACGAGCACATGGACTTCGACATCCCGCTCGGCGTCAACGGCGACACCTACGACCGCTATCTCGTGCGTGTCGAGGAGATGCGCCAGGCCAACCGGATCATCCGCCAGTGCGTCGACTGGCTGCGCGTCAATCCCGGCCCCGTCATCACCGCCAATCACAAGGTCGCGCCGCCGTCGCGCCTCGACATGAAGAGCGGCATGGAGGACCTGATCCATCACTTCAAGCTCTTCACCGAAGGCATCCGCGTGCCCGAAGGCGAGGCCTATGCCGCGGTGGAGCACCCGAAGGGGGAGTTCGGCATCTACATCGTGAGCGACGGCGCGAACAAGCCATACCGGCTCAAGATCCGCCCTCCGGGCTTCCCTCACCTCGCCGCGCTCGACGAGATGGCGCGCGGCCACATGATCGCCGACGCCGTGGCCGTGATCGGCACGATGGACATCGTGTTCGGGGAGATCGACCGATGAGCTCGACCGTCGTGGATCCTTCGCGCGGCCAGCCTCGCCCTGGCGGTTCGGCACCTGCGGGCACCGGCGCGGAAGGTGCCCATGGCGTGAAGCCGGCCGGGCAACTGTCGGCCGCGGCAGCAAAGGCCTTCGAGCGCGAGATCGCGAAGTACCCGCCTGCCGGCAAGGCCTCGGCGGTGATCGCCTGTCTCGCGATCCTGCAGCGAGAGCACGGGTTCATCTCGCACGAGAGCGAGAACATCGTCGCCGCCGCGCTCGACATGCCGCCGATCGCGGTGCACGAGGTCACGACCTTCTACAACATGTTCAACCAGGAGCCGGTCGGCCGCGTCAAGCTCAACGTCTGCACCAACCTGCCGTGCCAGTTGCGCGGCGGCCAGCACGCGCTCGAGCATCTCTGCGAGTCGCTGCACGTGGAGGAGGGCGCAACGACGTCCGACGGCGCCTTCACCGTGCAGAAGGCCGAGTGCCTCGGCGCCTGCGCCGACGCCCCGGTGATCCTCGTCAACGACCGGCAGATGGTGAGCTTCATGAGCGATGCGCGCCTCGACGAGCTGGTCTCCTTCCTGCGTGCCGCGCCGGCAACGAGCGACGCATGAGCCAGCCGACCTTCGATCTCGCCCGCTTTCAGGCCACCGGCGCGGAGACCTGCTTTCACGGCCGGCACATCGGCGCCCAGATCGTCGCCGGCCTCGACGGCAAGAACTGGCGTTTGAGGGACTACGAAGCGCGCGGCGGGTATCAGGCCTGGCGCAAGATTCTCGAGCAGGGCGAAGGCAAGGGCATGACGGCCGAAGCCGTGATTGCCGAGGTGAAGACTTCCGGCCTGCGCGGCCGTGGCGGCGCGGGCTTTCCGACCGGCCTCAAGTGGAGCTTCATGCCGCGCCAGTTCCCGGGCGCGAAGTACCTCGTCTGCAATTCCGACGAAGGCGAGCCGGGCACCTGCAAGGACCGCGACATCCTGATGTTCAACCCGCACATCGTCATCGAGGGGATGGCGATCGCGGCGTACGCGATGGGCGTGAAGGTCGCCTACAACTACATCCACGGCGAGATCTTCGAGGTCTACGAACGCTTCGAGGAAGCGCTCGAGGAAGCGCGCGCGGCCGGCTACCTCGGCGACGAGATCCTCGGCTCCCCGGTGAGCTTCCAGCTTCACGCGTGCCACGGCTTCGGCGCCTACATCTGCGGCGAGGAAACCGCGCTCCTGGAGTCGCTCGAAGGCAAGAAGGGCCAGCCCCGCTTCAAGCCGCCGTTTCCGGCGAGCTACGGCCTCTACGGCAAGCCGACGACGGTCAACAACACCGAGACGTTCGCGGCGGTGCCGTGGATCATCGTGAACGGCGGCGCGGCGTATCTCGACATCGGCAAGCCCAACAACGGCGGCACCAAGATCTTCTCGGTCGTCGGCGATGTGCAGAAGCCCGGCAACTACGAGGTTCCTCTCGGCACGCCTTTCACGAAGCTGCTCGAGCTCGCCGGCGGCGTGACCGAGGGACGAACGCTGAAGGCCGTGATTCCCGGCGGCTCGTCGGCGCCCGTGCTGCCCGCGGCGATCATGAACGAGCTGACGATGGACTACGACGCCATTGCCAAGGCCGGCTCCATGCTCGGCTCGGGTGCCGTCATCGTCATGGACGACTCCCGCTCGATGGTCCACTCGCTCCTTCGCCTCTCGTACTTCTACATGCACGAGAGCTGCGGCCAGTGCACGCCGTGCCGCGAGGGCACCGGCTGGCTCTACCGGATGGTCGAGCGGATCGCCAACGGCACCGGCCGGGAGCAGGACATCGAGCTGCTCAACTCGGTTTGCGACAACATCCAGGGACGCACGATCTGCGCCCTCGGCGACGCCGCGGCGATGCCGGTGCGCGCGATGATCAAGCACTTCAAGAACGAATTCGTCGACCTGATCGAGAAGGCCGCCGCGCCGGTTCATGCCGGCACTCTCGGACCGTCGGCCAGCCCGCATCCCGGGCAGACCGCAGCTGCGGCGACGCTCCAGTACGGCATGGCCACGCGGGCGGCGGCGTCGCCGGCGTTCAAGGAGCTCGTCAAGCCATGATCGAGATCGATCTCGACGGCCAGAAGGTCTCGGTGCCCGAGGGCAGCATGGTGATGCATGCCGCCGACCAGGTCGGCACCTACATCCCGCACTTCTGCTATCACAAGAAGCTCACGATCGCGGCCAACTGCCGGATGTGCCTCGTCGAGATCGAGAAGGCCCCGAAGCCGATGCCGGCCTGCGCCACGCCGGTCACGCAGGGCATGGTCGTGAAGACCAAGAGCGACAAGGCCCTCAACGCGCAGCAGGGCGTGATGGAGTTCCTGCTCATCAACCATCCGCTCGACTGCCCGATCTGCGACCAGGGCGGCGAGTGCCAGTTGCAGGACCTCGCCGTCGGCTACGGCGCGTCGTCATCGCGCTACGACGAGGACAAGCGCGTCGTCTACCCGAAGGATGTCGGCCCGCTGATCTCGATGCAGGAGATGAACCGCTGCATCCACTGCACGCGCTGCGTCCGCTTCGGCCAGGAGGTGGCCGGCGTGATGGAGCTCGGCATGATCCATCGCGGCGAGCACTCCGAGATCACCACCATCGCCGGCGAGACGATCGACTCCGAGCTCTCCGGCAACATGATCGACATCTGCCCGGTCGGCGCGCTCACCTCGAAGCCGTTTCGCTACAGCGCCCGCACCTGGGAGCTTTCGCGCCGAAAGAGCGTGAGCCCGCACGACTCCACCGGCGCCAACCTGATCGTGCAGGTCAAGGGCGCACAGGTGATGCGTGTCGTCCCGCTCGAGAACGAGGAAGTCAACGAGTGCTGGATCGCCGACCGCGACCGCTTCTCCTACGAGGCCCTCAACGGCCCCGAGCGTCTGACAATGCCCATGATCCGGCAAGGCGGCGACTGGAAGCCCGTGTCGTGGACCGACGCGCTCGACTACGTGGCGCGCGGCCTGACCCAGATCTCCGTCGAGCACGGTGCGCGCAGCATCGGTGCGGTCGCCACGCCGACGAGCACGGTCGAGGAGCTGCATCTGCTCGCCAAGCTCGTGCGCGGCCTCGGCAGCGAGAACATCGACAGCGCGCCGCGCGAGTCGGCGACGCGCGTCGCCAAGGCCGCGCCGCGCTGGCTCGGCCGCTCCATCGCCTCGCTTTCGGAGCTGCAGCGCGTCCTGGTCGTCGGCTCGTTCCTACGCAAGGACCATCCGCTCTTCGCCTCGCGTCTGCGGCAGGCGACGAAGAAGGGCGCCAAGGTCATGAGCGTCCACGCGCTGCGCGACGACTGGCTGATGCCGATGGGCCCGAGCATCGTCGCCGCGCCGGGCGCCTGGGCGGCCTCGCTCGCCTCGATCGCCGCGGCGCTGGCCGCGAGCAAGGGCGTGCCGGCCCCGGTCGACGCGCCGATCACCGACGAAGCGAACTCGATCGCCGCGGCGCTGCAGGGCGGCGATCGCAAGGCCGTGCTGCTCGGCAACGCGGCGGCCGAGCATCCGGATGCGACGCAGCTCGAGCGCCTCGGCCGATGGATCGCCGAGCAGAGCGGCGCGACCTTCGGCTGGCTCGTCGACGGCGCGAACGGCGTCGGTGCGCAGCTTGTCGGCGCGAGGCCGCGTGCCGACGGCGCGACCGCGGCACGCATGCTCGGCGGCGACGCGCCACTCAAGGCGGTCCTGCTCCTGAACGTCGAGCCTTCGCTCGACAGCGCGAATCCGCCCGCGGCGCTTGCCGCCCTAGGCGGCGCCGAGATGGTCGTCGCGCTCACCCCCTTCAAGCCGGTCGACGACGTGGCCGACGTGCTGCTGCCGATCGCACCCTTCACCGAGACATCGGGCACCTTCGTGAATGCCGAGGGCCGGGTCCAGAGCTTTCACGGGGTCGTCAAGCCACTCGGCGACACGCGGCCGGCATGGAAGGTGCTGCGCGTCCTCGGTAATCTTCTCGGCCTTTCCGGCTTCGTAGCCGAGACCTCGGAAGAGGTGCGCGACGAGGCGCTCGGCGACGTTTCCACACTTGCCGAGCGACTGTCGCCGGCGAGCTCGGGTGGCGCCGAACCGGAGCCAGAGCTGGCCGCGAGCGCGTCGCCCGCGTCGGGCCTCGAACGGATTGCCGACGTGCCGATCTATTCGGCAGACGCGATCGTCCGTCGCGCCCCGGCACTCCAGCACACCGCCGATGCGCGGCCGCCGGCGGCCGGCGTCCCGAGCGAGCTCGCCGCCGAGCTCGGCATCGTCGACGGCAGCCTCGTCCGCATCCATCAAGGCCGGACGTCGGTCGTGCTGCCCGCGAAGGTGGATCCTTCGCTGGCGGCCAACGTGATCCGCGTCGCCGCAGGCCATCCCCTCACGGCCCCGCTCGGCCCGATGTTCGGCGCCTTGCGGATCGAACTCGTCGCCGGCACTTCCAGCATCGCGCGGTCCTCGCGCGAGACGAGCGCCACGTGAGCTTCGACGCATTTCAGAGCTACGGATCGGGCGTCCTGGGCGGCGCCTGGCCCGTCGTGTGGAACGTGCTGAAGATCGTCGCTCTCGTCGTGCCGCTGCTCGGCGCGGTCGCCTACCTGACGCTCTGGGAGCGCAAGGCGATCGGCTGGAGCCAGATCCGGCCCGGGCCGAACCGCGTCGGGCCGTTCGGCCTCCTTCAGCCGATCGCGGACGCCGTCAAGCTGATCTTCAAGGAGATCATCGTGCCGACGGCGGCCAACCGCGGCCTCTTCTTCCTCGGCCCGATCATGACGATCATGCCGGCGCTCGCCGCCTGGGCCGTCATCCCGTTCGGCCCCGAGACGGCGCTCTCGAACATCAACGCCGGCCTGCTCTTCCTGATGGCGATCACGTCGATGGAGGTCTACGGCGTGATCATCGCCGGCTGGGCCTCGAACTCGAAATACGCCTTCCTGGGCGCGCTGCGCGCCGCAGCGCAGATGGTGAGCTACGAGATCGCGATGGGCTTCGCCCTCGTCGTCGTCCTGATGGTGTCCGCGAGCCTCAACATGACCGACATCGTCCTCGGCCAGGGGCGCGGCTTCGCGGCGTCGCACGGGTTGAATTTCCTGAGCTGGAACTGGCTGCCGCTCCTGCCGATCTTCGTCGTCTATGTGATCTCCGGCATCGCCGAGACCAATCGCGCGCCATTCGACGTCGTCGAGGGCGAGTCGGAGATCGTCGCTGGCCACATGGTCGAGTATTCGGGCATGGCGTTCGCGATGTTCTTCCTCGCCGAGTACGCCAACATCATCCTGGTCTCGGCCCTCGCCTCGGTGATGTTCCTCGGCGGCTGGTATGCGCCGATCTCGTTCTCGCTCGTCGGCCTGCAGACGCCCGACTGGATCGTCTCGACGGCGTGGTTCTGGAACTGGTTCTGGCTCTTCGCCAAGACCTTCGTCATCGCCACGCTGTTCCTCTGGGCGCGGGCGACGTTCCCGCGCTATCGCTACGACCAGATCATGCGTCTGGGCTGGAAGATCTTCATTCCGGTCACGCTGGTCTGGCTCGTCGTCGTCGGCCTCGTGATCCAGTCGCCCTGGAACCTCTGGAGGTAAGAGCACACGCCATGGCACAGGCCACACCGATCAAGGACTTCCTCTCGAGCTTCATGCTCGGCGAGCTGCTGAAGGGCATGCGCCTCACGGGCCGACATTTCCTCTCCAAGAAGGTCACCGTCCAGTACCCGGAAGAAAAGACGCCGCTCAGCCCGCGCTTTCGGGGCCTGCACGCCCTGCGCCGCTACGAGAACGGTGAGGAGCGCTGCATCGCCTGCAAGCTGTGCGAGGCGGTGTGCCCGGCGCTCGCGATCACGATCGAGAGCGACGTGCGCGACGACGGCTCGCGTCGCACGACACGCTACGACATCGACCTCACCAAGTGCATCTTCTGCGGCTTCTGCGAGGAAAGCTGCCCGGTCGACTCGATCGTCGAGACCCACATCTTCGAATACCACGGCGAGAAGCGCGGCGACCTCTACTTCACGAAG
>JBBSBZ010000003.1:0-38144 GCA_038250795.1 Burkholderiales bacterium
ACCGGCACGCAGGCGACGCAGACCGTGCAGAGCTTGCTGGCGCAGTCGCAGTCAATGATGCGCGAGGGGCGATCGAGCGGCGTGCGCGCAGCCCAGGCGATGCTCGACGGTTACGCGGCGATGGTGAGCGGCGTGCTGATCGGCATGTCGGAGGGGCTGAAGTCGGGCACCTCGAAGGCCGCTGCCGCCGCCGCAGCGCCGGCGGCTGCTGCGCCGGCCGCCAAGCCCGCAGCCAAGCGGGCCGCGCCGCGCCGGCGTCGCTAGCCGGCCTTCCTCGCGCGATCGTTCGACAGGATCGCGGCGACCACTTCGGCGACGCGGGCCTCTGCCGCCGGATCCTGCCGGATCGGGCGGCCCCACTCGCGCTCGGTCTCGCCCGGACCCTTGCTGGTCGCGTCGAGACCCATCTTGCCGCCGAGCCCCGAGACGGGCGACGCGAAGTCGAGGTAGTCGATCGGCGTGCGGTCGACGAGGACGGTGTCGCGCACCGGATCCATCCGGGTCGTGATCGCCCAGACCACGTCCTTCCAGTCGCGCACGTCGACATCGTCGTCGGTGACGACGATGAACTTGGTGTACATGAACTGGCGCAGGAAGCTCCAGACGCCGAACATCACGCGCTTGGCGTGGCCCGGGTAGCGCTTCCTGATGCTGACGATCGCCATCCGGTAGCTGCAGCCCTCGGGCGGCAGATAGAAGTCGACGATCTCCGGAAACTGCTTCTGCAGGATCGGCACGAAGACCTCGTTCAGGGCGACGCCGAGCACCGCGGGCTCGTCGGGCGGCTTGCCGGTGTAGGTCGAGTGATAGATCGGATCGCGGCGGTGCGTCATCCGCGCGATCTCGAAAACCGGGAACCAGTCCTGCTCGTTGTAGTAGCCCGTGTGATCGCCGAAGGGCCCCTCGAGCGCGTGCAGATAGCCGCCGATCTCCTTCATCGGCACCCCCGACTCGCTGGTGGCAGCGAAGCCGGCGGCGACTGCGGGAATGTGGCCTTCGAACACGAACTCGGCGCTGGCCGGCGCCTGCAGCATCACGCCCGAGTCGCCGACGCTGCAGTCGCACACCTCGGTACGGCTACCGCGGAGCAGGCCTGCGAACTGGTACTCCGAGAGCGCGTCCGGCACCGGCGTGACGGCGCCCAGCATGGTCGCGGGATCCGCGCCCAGCGCCACCGCGATCGGAAAAGGCTCGCCGGGTCGTGCCGCGGCGAACTCGCGGAAGTCGAGGGCGCCGCCTCGATGCGCCAGCCAGCGCATGATCACCTGGCGGCGACCGATCACCTGCTGCCGATAGATGCCCAGGTTCTGTCGCAGCCGCGGCGATGGTCCTCCCTGCGGTCCCCGCGTGATGACCAGCCCCCAGGTGATGAGGGGGCCGGCGTCCTGTGGCCAGCAGAACTGGACCGGCAGGCGCGCGAGGTCGACGTCCGCCTCGTCGACCACGACCTCGCGACAGGGGGGCCGGGAGGCTTCGATCGGGCGCATCGACCAGAGCGACCGCGCCATTTGTAACAGCCGACCGGCATCGCGAAGCCCTTTCGGTGGCTCCGGCTCCTTCAGGCTGGCGAGCATGGAACCGATGTCGCGCAGCGCCTCCACGTCGTCCGCACCCATCGCCAGAGCGACCCGGCGAGCCGTCCCGAACAGGTTGGTCAGGACCGGAATGTTGTAACCGACAGGGTTTTCGAAAAACAGCGCTGGCCCGGATTGGCGCAACACGAAGTCACCGACCGCTGTCATGTCGAGCCGCGTGGAGACTGGCTCTTTGACCCGAACGAGCTCGCCGCCGCGCTCGAGAGCACCCATGAACCCGCGCAGATCCGAATATTTCATACGCAATGGTTATAAGGGAGTCGGCTTCAAGGGTTGACCGGGAATTAAAGCGATTCCTAGAATCGCGCCGCTTTCGGCTCCGACCCGTCTTCACGAGGAGACGGCGGAGACAGTCTGGCCGCCGTGCCGTTTTGCTGTCTTCATCCGGTGTCGACCCGAAATTATCGCCGTGCTCATGCCCAGTCGTTCTCTCGGCCGGGCCCGGGACGGCCGGGAGAAGTCGATGTCCATGTTTTCTCGCTCGTGTTCCACCGTCCGGTCCTGGCGACGCGCCTCGCTTCGCTCAGGCGCCGTGTTCCTGCGCGACGCTGGCCACGGCCTCCTCGAGATCGGCCACAACTCGCTCGCCTTGCTGGGTCTTCTGATCCTGGGCGTCGCCCTGTTCGCCACCGGCCGTCCCGACGTCCGGCATGCCGTCGAGTCCGAGACGCTGGCCTGGCTGCAGGCCCGCCAGGACGCCCGCGTGCAGGCCAACGCTCCGAGCGAGCCCGACCTCGGCGAGCCCGACGCGATCGCCCGTGCCACGGCGTCGGACCCGAGGGACCTGAGCCGAGCCCAGGCGTCGGTCGCGATGTGGCTGTCACGGCGCTACCACGTCGCCCCCGAGCCGGTCAGCCGCCTCGTACAGGAGGCCTGGACGGTCGGCGCGCTGGTGAACCTGGACCCGACCCTGATCCTGGCCGTGATGGCCGTCGAATCGAGCTTCAACCCGTTCGCCGAGAGCCCGGTCGGCGCCCAGGGCCTGATGCAGGTGATGACCAAGATCCACGACGACAAGTACCTGGCCTTCGGCGGCAGCCATGCCGCCTTCGATCCGGTCACCAACCTGCGCGTCGGCGTCCAGGTCCTGAAGGAATGCATCGCCCGCGGCGGCAGCCTGGAGGCGGGTCTGCGCTACTACGTCGGCGCCGCCAACAGCGGAGACGACGGCGGCTACGCCGCCAAGGTCCTCGCCCAGCAGTCGATCCTGCGCTCGATCGCCGGCGGCGCCAAGGTGCGGACAGCGTCCGCGGCCGGCCCGGCGAAGCGCGCCGCGGCGCCTGTCGCCACGCCTGTGGAGGCGACCGAGCCGCTCCCGCTTCCGGCCGCCGAGCCACCCGCCGCAGCCGCGGCTGCCACGGCACCTTCGAACAAGGTCGCGCTCCTGAACTGACCCGCCACCGGCAACGGCGGCGCTACACTGGCGACGCCGTGCGACTGGCGATGCGGCTCCGCTCCGGAGCCCGAGGTGGACGACCACCGGGAAGCGCGGTCGACGCGTGCGCGGCACCCGTCGGTCGAGCCGTTCGCCTGGGCTGCCCCGCGAGCCGAGAGGTTCGAGAATCGCGCGGCTAGCCTTCGAAGGACGGCCTCCCATGTTCGAACGTTCCGCTTTCACGCTCGCCCGCATCGACCCCGAGATCGCCTCGGTGATCGAGCGCGAGAACCGCCGACAGGAAGAGCACATCGAGCTAATCGCGTCGGAGAACTACACCTCGCCGGCCGTCATGGCGGCGCAGGGCAGTCAGCTCACCAACAAGTACGCCGAGGGCTATCCCGGCAAGCGCTACTACGGTGGCTGCGAGTTCGTCGACATCGCCGAGCAGCTGGCGATCGACCGCGTCAAGCAGCTCTTCGGCGCCCAGTACGCGAACGTCCAGGCGAACTCCGGCTCGCAGGCGAATCAGTCGGTGTTCTTCGGGCTGATCCAGCCCGGCGACACCATCATGGGCATGAGCCTGGCCGAAGGCGGCCACCTCACCCACGGCATGGCGCTCAACATGAGCGGCAAGTGGTTCAAGGTCGTCAGCTACGGCCTCACGCCGGCCGAAGAGATCGACTATGACGCGATGGAGCGGCTGGCCCATGAGCACAAGCCCAAGCTCATCATCGCCGGCGCCTCGGCGTACAGCCTGAAGATCGACTTCGCGCGCTTCGCCAAGGTCGCCAAGGACATCGGCGCCTGGTTCATGGTCGACATGGCCCACTACGCGGGCCTGATCGCCGCGGGCCTCTATCCGAACCCGATGCCGCACGCCGACGTGGTCACCTCGACGACGCACAAGAGCCTGCGCGGCCCGCGCGGCGGCATCGTCCTCACCAACCGGGAGGACGTTGCCAAGAAGATCAACAGCGCGATCTTCCCCGGCCTCCAGGGCGGGCCGCTGATGCACGTGATCGCGGCCAAGGCGGTCGCCTTCAAGGAAGCGCTCGAGCCGTCGTTCAAGACCTACCAGCAGCAGGTGATGAAGAACGCGGTCGTCCTCGCCGAGACGCTCACAGAGCGCGGCCTGCGCATCGTCAGCGGGCGCACCGAGAGTCACGTCATGCTCGTCGACCTGCGCCCCAAGGGCCTGACCGGCAAGGAAGCCGAGACCGTGCTGCAGTCGGCGCACATGACCTGCAACAAGAACGGCATCCCCAACGATCCGCAAAAGCCGATGGTGACGAGCGGTGTGCGCCTGGGCACTCCCGCGCTGACGACTCGCGGCTTCGCCGAGAACGAGACGAGGCAGACCGCGAACCTGATCGCCGACGTCCTCGACCGGCCGACCGACGAGGCGAACATCGCTGCCGTGCGTGCCAAGGTTGCAACGCTGACGCGCGACTTCCCGGTCTACAAGTGACCCCGGCGCTCTCTTCGTTCACCCCAGGGGGTCGTTGCTGAGATGCGCTGCCCGTTCTGCAGCCACGAGGACACGCAGGTCGTCGAGACGCGCGACTCCGACGAGGGCGACGTCGTCCGCCGTCGGCGCCGCTGCCAGAGCTGCGACAAGCGCTTCACGACCTACGAGCATGCCGAAATCGCGCTGCCGTCGGTCGTGAAGAAGGATGGCACGCGGGCCGAGTTCGACCCGGCCAAGATCCGCGCCTCGATGACGCTCGCGCTGAGGAAGCGCCCGGTGAGCGTCGAGCAGATCGACGCCGCGATCGAGCGCATCCAGGACAAGCTCCTCAACAGCGGCGCCAGGGAAGTGCTCTCGGCCAAGCTCGGCGAGCACGTGATGCGCGAGCTCAAGCGCATCGACAAGGTCGCCTACGTGCGCTTCGCGTCGGTCTATCGAAGCTTCGAGGACGTCGACGAGTTCCGCCAGCTGATCCGCGACATCTGAGGGGGCCGACGCCCCCGACGGGGGCCTCTTCGCGACCCCCGCGCGAACCCCTGCCGAGGGATCGCTTCGGCGCGACGCGCTTCCTACAGTGCGTTGCATGGACACGAGGCACGGCAGCACTTCACCGCACTCCCGCCGGCAGCGTGGCGTCACCTTGATCGAGCTGGCCGTGGTGATGGCGATCACTGCCATCGTGGCCGCCACCGCCGTTCCCGACTTCGGCGCCTTCCTCGCGATGCGCAGACTGCAGGGCGCCGCGGCCAATCTCGCCGCCGATCTGCAGTTCGCGCGCAGCGCAGCGATCGCGCATGACCGGCCGCTTCGCTTCAGCGTGCGAACGAACGCCGTCGCCAGCTGCTGGATCGTCCACACCGGCGGCGCCGGCGATTGCGACTGTGCAGCGGCCGCGCAAGTCGTCTGCGGCGCGGGTGCGAGCGCGATCCGAAGCGTCGTCCTGCCCACAGCCGATCGCCTCAGCGTCGCCGGCAACGTCGGCTCGATCGTCTTCGATCCGCTCCACGGCACCAGCTCGCCGACCGGCACGCTGCGTGTCGTCGACACCCGCGGCCGCTCGGTCCGTCACGTCGTGAACATCGTCGGCCGCGTGCGCTCGTGCTCGCCGGCCGGTGCCGTCGCGGGCTACGCCGCCTGCTGAGTTCATCCTCGAACAGGAGATCCCGATGCACCCCTCTTCCCTTCGACGCCCGCGCGGCTTCACGCTCATCGAGACGCTCGTGACCGTCGCCATCGCCGGCGTCCTCTCGAGCATCGCGTACCCGAACCTGGAAGGACACCTGCTGCGCGCCCGGCGCACCGACGGGCTGGTCGCGATCCTGCAGGCGCAGCTTGCCGAGGAGCGCTATCGCGCCAACAACGCCGGCTACGCAACGCTTGCCGAAGCGGGACTTCGCGGCGTGTCCGCGGCCGGCCTCTACGCCGTGCAGATCGTGGCGCCGACCGCCGACTCCTATGTGATCCTGGCCAGCGCGAAAGGGGCGCAAGCGCGCGACGCCGGCTGTCGATTCCTGCGCCTGAGCCAGGCCGATGCGACGCTTTCGTATGCCTCCGGCGCCGACGCGACGGCCGCGAACGACGACGCGGCGAACCGCAAGTGCTGGGGTCGGTGATGCAGCGCCGACATCGCTCGCGCGGCTTGTCGCTGGTCGGGCTGCTCGTGGGCACGGCGATCGGCCTCCTGGTCGTCGCCGCCGCCGGCAGCGCCATCGCGGCGCACCAGCGGGAGCAGCGTGCCGTGCTCGCAGAGGCCCGCCTGATGCAGGACCTGCGCGCGACCGTGGCCCTGGTGGCCCGCGACCTGCGGCGCGCCGGCCACTGGTCGGCGGCGGCGTCGGGCGTGCGCATCGACGGCGATCCGATCGCGCCCCTCGCCAATCCGCACGCCTCGATCATGCCCGGGGCTGCGCCGGCGAGCGGGGTCGCGCTCAGCTTCTCGAACGGCGGGCGCGACGCCAGCGCCGTCGACGACAGCGAACGCTTCGGCTTTCGCCTGCGCGGCAGCGTCGTCGAGCTGCAGCTCGGCGCCGGCAACTGGCAGGCGCTCAACGATCCGGCGACGCTCGTCGTCACCGCCTTCGCCGTCGAGCCTAGCATCGAGGAGGTCAGCCTCGCACCGTTCTGCGCCTTGCCGTGCGCCGCAGGAAGCGCTGTCTGCCCGCCGCGCCAGCAGATCAGGAGCTTCGCCGTGCAACTGGTCGGCCGCTCGGCTGCCGATCCGGCCGTCGCCCGCTCGCTGCAGACGCGCGTCCGCACCCGCAACGATGCCGTCGTCGGCAGCTGCGAAGGATGAAGCCCATGTCGCATCGCAAGAACCCGGCGGCGCATCGCCGTGTCCCGCGGGGTCCTCAGCGCGGCGTCGCCGCGCTCGTCGTCACGCTGCTCCTGTGCGTGAGCATGATCCTGGCCGTCTCCTTCGCGCAACGCGACATCGCGGCCGAGGAGCGCCGCTCGGCCGACGACTACCGCACGGCCCAGGCCTTCGAGGCGGCAGAGGCCGGCCTCGAATGGGCGCTCGCTCGCGTCGACGACCCGACCCGGATCGATGCCCGGTGCCTCCCGAGCGCCGACCCGACCGCCCGCCCGTGGCGCGAGCGGATGCTGCGCCTGGACGCACCGACCGGCACGTTCGTGCCCGCGACCTGGATCGATGCCGGCGTCACGACTCCGCTTCGCTCGGCGTGCGTGCGGGACGCTGCCGGATGGCACTGCAGCTGTCCCTCCGATGGAAGGGCCGAGCTGCCGGCCATCGAAGGACCTGCGACGGCACCGGCCTTCACCATCGAGCTCGCCGCCGGGCCGCGAGCCGGGCTCGTGCGCGTGGTCGCCGGCGGCTGCACGCGATTCGACGCGAGCGAAGGCTGCGCGACGATCCCCTCGCTCGACCGCGAGGCCGCGGCCCGACACGAGGCGATCTGGGCCTGGGTGCCGGCACTGCGTTCGCCGCCTTCAGCCGCGCTGACGGCGCGCGGCGACGTGCTCGTCGGCGCCGCGGCGCTCGGCGTCGGCAATGTCGATCGCGCCAGCGCCGGGCTCGCGCTGCATGCCGGGGGCCGCGTCGAAGCGACGTCGTTGCGGCTGATCGCGCCATCCGGATCGTCGCTCGGCGCCTCGATCGCCTCCGGCGACGCCGAGCTGGCCGCGCTGTCGGCAGACCGATTCTTCGCCCGCCGCTTCGGGATGGAGCCCGAGGCATGGAGCCGCCAGCCCGGTCTCGCACGACTCGCCTGCGCGGACGACTGCGCCGCGGCGATTGCCGCAGCGATCGACGCTGGGCGGCGGCGAATCTACATCGACGGCGATCTCGAGCTCGCGGGACCGCTGCAGCTCGGCAGCGCGGCCGAGCCAGTGGTGCTCGTCGCGTCGGGCGCGATTCGCCTGAGGGCCGGCATCGAGATCGCCGGCCTCGTGTACGGCGATTCGCTCGCCTGGAACGATGCCCCGGTCGGCTCGGCAAGCATCCGCGGCGCCGCACTCGTCGCAGGCGGCTACCGCGGCGATGGCGCGCCGGACCTCGTCCACGACGACGCGGTCCTGTCCTTGCTGAAGACGCGCGAAGGCAGTTTCGTACGGGTCAACGGCAGCTGGAAGGACTTCTGACATGTCGCGTCGATCGATCTTCGTCACGATGCCCTCGCAGCGTGGCGTCAGCCTGCTCGAATCGCTCGTCGCCCTCGTCGTGCTCGGCGCCAGCGCGGTCGCCGCCGCGGACATGGAGCGTCACCTGCGCCTCGGCGCAGACATCGCGCGCGAGCGCTCCGAAGCGGTCCGGCTCGCCAGCGAAGACCTCGAGCAGATGCGCTCGTTCGCCGTCGTCGAGGCCGCCTCCGCCGCGCACTCGTATGCGGCGATCGGCGCCGGAGAGCTCGTGGTCGACGCCGCCGCCGGACCCTCCGCGCATGCGGCCCGTCGGATCGTGCGACAGGTCGACGACATCGCGGCAGGCGGAGCGAAGGCGACCTCGGTCGCGGTTCGATGGAGCGATCGCGCAGGCTCACCGCACGACGTCGTCCTGCACTCCTTCATCGCCGGTGCGGCGCCGCGGTACGCGGGCGCCCTCGGCCTCGACGCCGGGGCGATCGACGCGTCACCCCGCGCATTCGGCGGTCGTGCGCCGGGCGTGCCCTTGCCGGCGCGCCCGCTCGGACACGGCCGAAGCGCTTGGAAGCCGGTCGAGGACGGCACCACCGCCCTCGTCTTCGACGACGCGAGCGGCGACATCGTCGGGCGCTGCGACGACGTTGCGGCGGCCACCCGCACCCGCGATCTCTCCTCTGCCATGCTGGGCGCCTGCGCAACCGGACGGTGGCTTCTGGTGTCCGGCACGATCCGCTTCACGTCCGCCCGCCCTCCCTTGCCGTCGCAGGCGAACGAGCCGCCGCCGGCGACCTCTGCGACCCTCGCGCTCGATCCGCACACGGCGTACCCGGCGCAGCCCCAATGCTTCAGCGAAGCGCGCAAGACGGTCCGCCACATCGACGGCACGGGCCTGCACATCGTCGACGTGCCGATCGATGCCTCGCCCGCGTCGATCGACCTCGCGCGCTGGGACGACACCGGCGAGCGATTTCTCGCCTGGCATTGCGTCGTTGCACCGAGGGCCGACGGCCAATGGTCGGGACGCGCGTCGCTCGTCGCCGACGGCTGGGCGATCGGCACCGCCGCCGCTGCGCATCGCGTCTGCCGCTATGTCGGCGGCGGGGCGATCGATGCGAACATCGCGCATCCGGCCGACTGGCGTGACGTCGACGGCGCGCTCGTGGCGCAGAACTTCCTCGTCATCCGCAGCAGCGAGAGCTGCCCGGCCGACGGAACCGTGCAACATCAGCCCTGAATCGCATCCAGCCCGTGAGCCTCGCGCCTTCATCGCCTTCATCCGAGACACCGGCCGGCCCGATGGCCGAGGCGCTCGCGCTGGCCGCCCGCGCGGTCGGCCTGTGCGACCCGAACCCGCGCGTGGGCTGCGTCATCGTCGGCGCAGATGGCACGACGCTCGGGCGCGGCTTCACACAGGAAGCAGGCGGCCCGCACGCCGAGATCGTCGCCCTGCGCGACGCCGCGGCGCGTGGTCTCGACGTCCGCGGCGCGACCGTCCACGTCACGCTCGAGCCGTGCTCCCACCACGGTCGCACGCCGCCCTGCGCCGACGCGCTGATCGCCGCCGGCGTCGGCCGCGTCGTCATGGCGATGCGCGATCCGAACCCACGGGTCGCCGGCCAGGGAGCAGCGCGACTGGCGGCGGCGGGCATCGCGGTCGATTCGGGCGTGGGCGCAGTCGAGGCGAACGAGCTCAACATCGGCTTCGTCTCCCGGATGGAGCGAGGGCGCCCCTGGCTGCGCCTGAAGGCGGCGATCTCGCTCGACGGCCGCACCGCGCTCGCCGACGGCACGAGCCAGTGGATCACGGGCGAAGCGGCGCGTGCCGACGGCCACGCGTGGCGAAAGCGCGCCGGCGCCGTCCTCACCGGCGTCGGCACCGTGCGCGAGGACGATCCGCGGCTCGACGTGCGCCTAGTCGAGACCGCACGCCAGCCGCTTCGCGTCGTCGTCGACTCACGCCTCGAAACCCCGCCTGCCGCGCGCATCGTCGCGCCGCCCGGCAAGGTGCTCCTCTATGCCGCGGTCGACGCCGGCGAGCGCCGCCGCGAGCTCGAAGCCCGGGGCGCCGAGATCGCGGTCGTGCCATCGCCTTCCGGCAAGGTCGACCTCGCCGCGATGCTCGCCGACCTCGCACGGCGTGGCATCAACGAACTGCACGTCGAGGCGGGCGAAAAGCTCAACGCCTCGTTCCTCGCCGCAGGTCTGGTCGACGAGCTGCTCGTGTATGTGGCCCCGCGACTCATCGGCAGCGGACGCAGCCTGGCGTCGATCGGGCCGATCGCCGGCCTCGACGAGGCGCTCGGCTTCGTGTTCACGCGCGTCGACATCGTCGGCGACGACCTGCGCCTGATCCTTCGCCCCCGGCGCTGAAGCCACGCCGCCGAGGCCGTGACGCCTCGGCGACGTTGCCGGACGCGGCGACGAGGACAATGGCGCCATGTTCACCGGCATCGTCAGCGCCGTCGGCCGCATCGCCGAGGCTCGACCGCTCGGCGCGAGCGCGTCGTTCGGCAAGCGCCTCACGCTCGAGGCGCCTGCCGGCTGGCTCGACGGCAGCGCGATCGGCGACAGCATCGCCCTCGCCGGCGCGTGCATGACCGTCATTTCGCTCGACCCGGGCGCGAACCGCTTCGACGTCGAGATCTCCGCCGAAAGCCTCGGCGCGACGGCCGGGCTCGACGCGCCGGGCGAGGTCAATCTCGAGAAGGCGCTGCGCGCCGGCGACCGACTCGACGGCCACCTCGTCAGCGGCCACGTCGACGGCGTCGGCACGGTCTCGCGCTTCGAGCGCGTCGGCGAGTCGTGGGAGCTGCGCGTCGAGGCGCCGACGGCACTGGCGCGCTTCCTCGCGCAGAAGGGCTCGGTCGCGGTCGACGGCGTGAGCCTCACCGTCAACCGCGTCGTCGATGCGCCCTCGGCCTGCGAGTTCAGCGTCAACCTCATCCCGCACACGGTCGCGCAGACGACGCTGCGCAGCCTCGGGCGTGGCGTGCGCGTCAACCTCGAGATCGACACGATCGCGCGCTACGTCGAGCGCATGCTCGCCTCGGGCCCGGCGCGCTGACCCTTCACAGAGACTCGCCCCCTCGCCCACCTACAATTTCAGCCATGTCGATCGCACCGATTCCCGAGCTCGTCGCCGACCTGGCCGCCGGCCGGATGGTCATCCTCGTCGACGAGGAAGACCGCGAGAACGAAGGCGACCTGATCCTCGCGGCCGACCACGTCACGCCCGAGGCGATCAACTTCATGGCGCGCCACGCCCGCGGCCTGATCTGCCTCACGCTCACGCGCGAGCGCTGCGAGCGGCTGCAGCTGCCGCCGATGACGGCGAAGAACGGCGCCCAGCACGGCACCGCGTTCACGGTCTCGATCGAGGCCGCGACGGGCGTTTCCACCGGCATCTCGGCCGCCGACCGCGCCCGCACCGTGCAGGCCGCGGTGCGCCGTGACGCCAAGCCGTCCGACCTGGTCCAGCCGGGCCACATCTTCCCGCTTCAGGCGCAGGATGGCGGCGTGCTCATGCGCGCCGGCCACACCGAGGCGGGCTGCGATCTCGCGGCGATGGCCGGCCTCGTCCCCGCCGCGGTGATCTGCGAGGTCATGAACGACGACGGCACGATGGCGCGCCTGCCCGACCTGATCGAGTTCGGCGCCCGGCACGGCCTGAAGATCGGCACGATCGCGGCGCTGATCGAGCACCGCAGCCGCAACGAGTCGCTGATCGAGCGCGTCGGCACGCGAAAGATGCTGACCCAGCAAGGCGAGTTCGCGTGCACCGCCTATCGCGACCGCACCGGCGGCGTTCACCTGGCCCTGGTCCACGGCCGCTGGACCGAGGCCGACGAGGTGCTGGTGCGCGTGCACGAGCCGCTCTCCGTGCTCGACTTCCTCGACGCCGGGCCGGGCGATCACTCCTGGCCGCTGCCGCGCGCCCTGGCGGCGCTGCAGCGCGGCGAGCGCGGCGCGGCGGTACTCCTCAACTGCGGCGAAGACGCCGCGTCGCTGCTCTCGCACACGCTCACGCTCGGCCGCGGCGCGCGCCCGCCGGCGATGCCGATGGACCTGCGCACCTACGGCATCGGCGCACAGATCCTGCGCGACCTCGGCATTTCGCGCATGAAGCTGCTCGGCAGCCCACGCCGCATGCCGAGCCTCTTCGGCTACGGACTCGAGGTCACCGGCTACCTCGCCGACGAGCCGACCGTCGCCGCGCCTGCGGTCGTGCATGCAGGACGCTGACCGCGGCATCGCGAAGCGGCTCGTCGGGCGCGACCTGCGCATCGGCATCGTGCAGGCGCGCTTCAACGCGACGCTGACCGACCGCATGGCCGCCGCGTGCGTGGCCGAGCTCCGGGCGCTCGGCGTCGCCGAGGCTGACATCACCCACATCCAGGTGCCCGGAGCGCTCGAGATCGGCGTCGCCCTCGAGGCGCTCGCCGACGGCGACGACCACGACGCGCTCGTCGCGATCGGCTGCGTCGTCCGCGGCGAGACCTATCACTTCGAGCTGGTCGCCAACGAGAGCGGCGCGGCGGTGACGCGGGTCTCCCTCGACCACGGCATCGCCATAGCCAACGCCGTACTCACCTGCGAGAACGTCGACCAGGCCGAGGCGCGGGTCGACGAGAAGGCGCGCGACGCGGCGCGGGTCGCGGTGGAAATGGCCAACCTCCTGGACGAGCTCTCGTGAGCGAGCCGGTCGAGACGCCGGGCAGGCCGGCCCGTGCGCGCGCGCCGGGCCGGCGCGTCGGTGCGAAGTCGGCACGTCGGCGAGCGCGGGAATTCGCACTGCAGGGACTCTACGAGTGGCTCCTCGGCGGCGCCGACGCCGGCGTCGTCGATGCCCACGTCCGCGAGCAGGACGGCTTCGACAAGTGCGACCGCGCCCACTTCGATCTCCTCCTGCACGGCACGATCCGCGAGGCCAGGGAGATTGACGACGTGCTCGCGGCGTACATCGACCGCAAGACCGAGCTGCTCTCGCCGATCGAGCATGCGGCAATGATGATCGGCGCCTACGAGCTGATGCACTGCATCGAGATCCCGTACAAGGTGGCGATCAACGAGGCGGTCGAGCTCGCGAAGAGCTTCGGCGGCACCGACGGCCACAAGTACGTCAACGGCGTGCTCGACAAGGCCGCCGGGCAACTGCGCCGACTCGAGGTCGACGCCGCCCGCGCGGCGCGCGGCTGAGCGGCTGCGCCGCCTCGGCGCGGGTGTGACGCGCGGGCGGTCATTGGTGAGCTTGTGTTACTAACGTTGGCGTCGACGCCTTTTTCACGCTTTCGCGTCGTAGCGCTCACGTAAGCTGGCGCGGTGAGCACCTCCACGCCACCGCCTGTCACCGCCTCCGGCGACTCGCTTCCCCCGGCCCCGACCCTGCCCGGCGTTCCGCTCTGGAGCGATTCGGATACCCTGCCTGCGACGCAGGTGCCGATGACCGCGTTCGCCGGCCTCGTCTCGAAGCCGGCCGACGGCGCCCTGCCGACGATCGGCCACATCGGCCGCTACGCGCTCAAGTACCAGCTCGGCATCGGCGGCCTGGGCACCGTGTTCGCCGCGCACGACCCGCTGCTGTCGCGCCTGATCGCGGTCAAGACGCTCAACGTCGAGGTCGCCGACGACGAGCGCGAGTCGTTCAACGCGATGTTCATCAACGAGGCGCGTGCCGCCGGCGGCCTCAGCCATCCTCACATCGTCACGGTGTTCGACGCCGGCATCAGCGACAAGCGCGCCTACATCGCGATGGAGCTGCTGAAGGGCCGCGACCTGCGCCAGCTGCGCCAGGAGGGCTGGCGCGCGACGCCGGCCCAGGCCGCGCTGATCGTCCGGCGGGTGGCCGACGCGCTCGCCTTCGCCCACTCGAAGGGCGTGATCCATCGCGACATCAAGCCCGCGAACATCTTCATGGTCGGCCGCACCCAGCCGCGGGTGCTCGACTTCGGCATCGCCCGGGTGGCGCACCGTCAGGACAGCGGCGACGCCCATTCGGGCGCAGGATCGCCCTACTACATGGCGCCCGAGCAGGTTCGGCGCGAGCTGAGCGATCGGCGCGCCGACGTCTTCTCGCTCGGCGTCGTCCTCTACGAACTGCTCACCGACACCAAGCCGTTCAACGGCGAGACCCTCGCGCAGATCCGCGAAGCCGTCCTCCATCTCGAACCGCCGCTCGCCAGCAAGCTCGACCCGGCCGTGCCGAAGGCGCTTGCCGCGATCGCGGCGCGGGCGATGGCCAAGGATCCCGAGCAGCGCTTCCGCTCGGCGCGCTCGTTCGCGCGCGAGCTGCGTCGGTGGCTCGACGAGCACGCGACCGGCGCCGAGGGCGACGTCGCCGTGTCGCCGCCGAAGCCAGTCCGTCGACGCCTGCGGTGGATCGCCGGCGGCGCGCTGGCGCTCGCGCTGGCGGCGGGCATGGGGCTCTGGTTCGGGGCGACGGCGCGGCTGAACGACAGCGTCGCCGCTTCGGCTGCCGCCCAGACGCGCGCCACGCCCACGCCCCCTGCCGAGACGATGCCGTCACGCGACGCAGCGATCGACAGGACCTCGGAGACGCCCGTCGCGCCGGCTGCCGTCGCGCTCCCTGGCGTCGTCGCGGCCGAGCCGCCGGCCGCGACGGCGGCGCAAGCGACGGATCTCGCGCCGCTGCCGGCCGCACCCCTCGACGGGGTCGATGTCGTCGCGCACAGCGGGGGGCACGATCTGGCCTCGGCCCTCGCCGTCGACGCGGTCGTCGCCGACGCGGCACCGGCCCGCGTCACGCCGGCAACGTCGCCTGCCGCGGGCTCCTTGAAGTCGTCCACGACCTCGGTCGCCGCTGCCAGGCCGGCCCGCGAGACGGCCAAGGAGCGCCGCGCCCGCGAACTGCGCGAACGCGAACTGCGCGAGAGCGAGGCGCGGATCGCGTCGGCGGCGTCGCTCGTCGCGCCGTCGACCGGCACCGTCCGGATCGCGATCAGCCCGTGGGGCCTGGTCGAGGTCGACGGCACCTCGTCGGGCGCGGCGCCGCCGATCACCGAGCTGACGCTCGCCGAAGGTCGACACCAGATCGTCGTGCGCAACGGCGACTTCGCCCCCTTCACCACGTCGGTCAACGTCACTGCGGGACAGAGCGTGACGGTGCGCCACAAGTTCGGGTCGTGATGGCGGGGGTCCGCGTCACGGCCTGCGCGCCCGCCGCTTCCCGGTCGAAGCTTCGCGTCGCGATAGCATCGACAGTCCTGTGGCTTGCCGCCTGCGCGCAGTCGCCGTCTGCGCCGGTCGGCCTGCTCGACGTGGCCGCGCGACCCGCCGAGAAGTCGCTGCTGGCCGGACTCAAGGCCTATGACGACGCCCAATACGACACTGCCGAACGACTCTTCAGGGAAGCCCTGGCGACCGGCCTGGCCTCGCCGCGCGACCGTGCCGAGGCGCACAAGCGGCTGGCCTTCATCGGCTGCGCCGCCGGCCGCCTCGCCGAGTGCGAGAGCGAGTTCCGGCGCGCCCGCGAGGCCGACCACGCGTTCGCGCTCGACAAGTCCGAGGCCGGTCATCCGGTCTGGGGCCCGGTCTACCAGAAGCTGCAGCACTGATCGCGCCCGGAATCCATCGGGCGATCGCGCCTGCGGGGTGACCCGATGACGGCGAGCGCGCGCCCGCCCTACTGCTTCGAGATGCGCATCTACTGGGAAGACACCGACGCGGCCGGGATCGTCTTCTACGCCAACTACCTGAAGTTCTTCGAGCGCGCGCGCAGCGAATGGCTGAGAAGCCTCGGCCATGGGCAGGAGACGATGCGCCGCGACGCCGGCATCGCCTTCGTCGTGAGCGAGACGGCGGTGCGCTATCGTCGCCCTGCGCGTCTCGACGACGTGCTCTCGGTCAGCGTCGAGATTCGCCATCTCGGACAGGCCAGCCTCGAGATCGGGCAGCAGGCCCGGCGGGCCGGCGAATTGCTTGCCGAAGCGACGATCCGCATCGGCTGCGTGGAGCTCGGAACTTTCCGGCCCTGCCGAATCCCCAACGACATCCGCGACAGCTTTCCCACATGAACCAGGACTTCTCGATCGTCACCCTCGTGCTCCACGCGAGCTTCGTCGTGCAGCTGGTGATGGCCGGTCTGATGCTCGCGTCGCTGTCGAGCTGGACCGTGATCTTCGGCAAGCTCTTCGGCCTGCGAAAGACCAAGGCCGCCAACGAAGAGTTCGAGCGCGATTTCTGGGCCGGCCGCAACCTCAACGATCTCTACACCGAGGCCACCGAGCGGCCGAGCAACGCGCCGATGGAGCGCATCTTCGCCTCCGGCATGCGCGAGTTCTTCAAGCTGCGCGAAAAGCGCGTCATGGATCCGGGCGCGCTCCTCGACGGCGCGCGCCGCGCGATGCGGGCGAGCTTCCAGCGCGAGCTCGACGCGATCGAGTCGAACCTCTCGTTCCTCGCCTCGGTGGGCTCGGTGTCGCCCTACGTGGGCCTCTTCGGCACGGTGTGGGGAATCATGCACGCCTTCATCGGCCTGTCGAACATGACGCAGGTGACGCTCGCGACGGTCGCCCCGGGCATCGCCGAGGCGCTGGTCGCTACCGCGATCGGCCTCTTCGCGGCGATCCCGGCGGTGATCGCCTACAACCGCTTCGCGCGCGACATCGACCGCATCGCCGGCCAGCTCGAGAGCTTCATCGAGGAGTTCTCCAACATCCTGCAGCGAAACGCCGGCGCGATGCCGACGCCGGCGACGATCGCACGCGCCTGACGACCGGCCCGAAGCACCGAACGCCATGCCCGCCGTCGCCCAGCGCAGCTCGCGCCGCCGCACGATCAACGAGATCAACATGGTCCCGTTCATCGACGTGATGCTCGTGCTGCTGATCATCTTCATGGTCACGGCGCCGCTCATCACGACCGGGGTCGTCGATCTTCCGACGGTCGGCAAGAGCACGAAGACGATGCCCCAGCACGTGATCGAGCTGGTCGTGGGCGCCGACGAGCAGCTGCGCATGCGCCTCGACGGCAAGGACGCGGGCGGCGTCGCGATCGCCGACCTCGGCCGGCGCGCGCTCGAGGCGCAAGGCGGCGATGCCGACACGCCGGTCGTCATCTCGGCCGACAAGGGGGTCAAGTACGACGTCGTCGTGCGCGCGATGGACGCGCTGCAGCGCGCCGGCGTGCGGCGCGTCGGCCTGTCGGTCAAGAGCGCGAGAGGCTGATGAGCAGCGCGACGCTTCGCCCCGATGCGTTCGCGCCGCGCCAGCCGGCGGGCATGCGCTCCGGGCTCGTGCTGGCACTGATCGTCCATGCGCTCCTCATCCTGGCGATCGCGTGGGGCGTGCGCTGGAAGGCGAGCGAGCCCGAAGGCGTCGTCGCCGAGTTGTGGTCGGCCGTGCCGCAGGTCGCGGCGCCGCGGCCGACGCCACCGCCGCCCGAGCCGAAGCCGACGCCCGTGGTCGAGCCCAAGCCCGCGCCGCCGCCGCCCGTGGCCAAGCCCACCCCGGTGGCGCCCCAGATCGACCCCCAGATCGCAATCGAAAAGGCCAAGCGCGAGCAGGCCAAGCAGGAGGAGGCCGAGCGGCTCGAGGCGCAAAAGAAGGCCGAGAAGAAGAGGCTTGCCGAGCAGGCGAAGAAGGACGAGGCCGCGCGGCGCGAGGAAGCGCGTCGCGCCGAAGCCGAGCGCGAGCGCCAGCGCGTCGCCGAGGAGCAGGCCGAGAAGAAGAAGCTCGCCGAGCAGGCGAAGAAGGACGAGGCGCGCCAGGCGGCACTGCGGGAAGCGAACCTGAAACGGATGATGAGGCAGGCCGGCACGAGCGAGAACCCCGACTCCACGGGCACCGCGGCGCGCACCTCCGGACCGTCGTCGGGCTACGCGGGCCGGATCAAGGCGCGCATCAAGCCGAACATCGTCCTGACCTCATCGGTCGCCGGCAATCCGTCGGCGACCGTCGAAGTGCGGGTCGCACCCGACGGCACCATCATCGGCCGCAAGCTGGTGAGCTCGAGCGGGGTAGCCGCCTGGGACGAGACCGTGCTGCGCGCGATCGACAAGACCGAGGTGCTGCCGAAGGACGTCGACGGTCGCGTGCCGCCGACGATGACGATCGCCTTCCGACCGCTCGAGTAGTCACGCTCCGCCCCGACCGCGCCGTCGCGCGACGTCCGCGCGAGCGCGGCTCAGGGCGAGAGCACGAGCCCGCTCACGTACGAGATGCTGTGCGCCTTGGTGTTGTCGGCATCGGCGCCCACCGCGACGCCGACGATCGGCGGCACGACCTGGCCGTTCTCGTCGGAGAAGAGCCTGGTGAAGTCGGCGGCGAGGTCGCGCTTCTCGGCGACCCACTTGTCGAGCCGGTCATTGCCCGAGTCGACGACGATGTAGCGCATGCGGCGCGTGAAGGCGTTGTCGAGCGCCGTGCCGGCGGGCAGCTTCTTGTCCCAGACGTAGCAGATCGTCGCCGTCGGCACCGGGTCGCTCGTCTTCGAGCGGGCGAAGCGCAGCAGCTGCCGGTCGGCGAAGGGGACGTTGTCCATCGCCATGTCGAAGAAGACGCAGACCTTGACCGAGGTGTCGTCGCCGCCCTTCTCGCGCAGGTTGGCGTCTTCGAGGGGCTTTTCGATCCGCCAGCTCCAGGCGAGATGCGCCGGCGGCGCCATCGACTTCACCGGATGGACGAGATTTCCGTACGACTCGTCGGCCTCGATCCTGACGGCGCGCTTGCCGTCGATGTCGACGACCGAGAACTTGGTGAACGGCTTGGTCTGCTGCGGCAGGCCGACGACCTTCCACGGCGCCTGCGGCGGGCCGCCTGCATTGCCGAAGGGGGTGAGGGTCGACTGCGCTGCCGCCGGCGCGCAGAGCGCGAGGCAGGCGGTGGCGGACGCGAGGGCGGGAGCGAGGTATCGAATCATGGGACGAGTGTCGCCTGAGTCCGGTCCGCCTGCCAATAGCACGAGCCCGGACCGGTCAGGCCACGCCGCAGCCGCCGCCGCCGGGCGTCTCGATCACGAACACGTCGCCGACCCGCATTTCGACGCTGGCGATGTGGTCGAGCGCCTCGACGCGGCCGTCGGCCCGCTCCACCCGGTTGATGCCCGGTGCGCCCGCCGATCCGCCGGCGACGCCGAAGGCGCCGGCGTGGCGGCCGTTGGACAGGATCGAGGCGGTCATCGGCTCGAGGAAGCGCACCCGCCGGACGCCGCCGTCGCCGCCGTGCCAGCGCCCGGCACCGCCCGAGCCGGCGCGCACCGCGAAGCTGTCGAGCCTCACCGGGAAGCGGAACTCGAGCACCTCGGGGTCGGTGAGGCGCGAGTTCGTCATGTGCGTCTGCACGACCGAGGTGCCGTCGAAACCGCCGACGGCCCGCCCTTCGCCATCGAAGACGAGGCCAGCGCCCGAGCCGCCGGCGATCGTCTCGTAGTACTGGTGGTGCGCGTTGCCGAAGGTGAAGTTGTTCATCGTGCATTGCGACGAGGCCAGCACGCCGAGCGCGCCGTAGAGCGCGTTGGTGATGCAGGTCGAGGTCTCGACGTTGCCGGCGACGACCGACGCCGGCGGCTTCGGATTGAGCATCGAGCCCTCGGGAATGATCACCTTCAGCGGCTTGAGGCAGCCGGCGTTGAGCGGGATCTCGTCGTCGACCAGGGTGCGAAAGACATAGAGCACGGCCGCCATGCACACCGCGGTCGGCGCGTTGAAGTTGTTCTCGAGCTGCGCCGAGGTGCCGGTGAAATCGATCTCGGCGCTGCGCCCGGCGGCATCGACGCGGATGGCGACGCTGATGCGCGCACCATTGTCGAGCGGCAGCGTGAAGGCGCCGTCCTTCAGCTTCGTGATGACGCGGCGCACCGACTCCTCGGCGTTGTCCTGGACGTGACGCATGTAGCCCCGGACGACGTCGAGGCCGTATTGCCCGACCATCTGCGCCAGCTCACGCACGCCCTTCTCGTTGGCCGCGACCTGCGCCTTCAGGTCGGCGATGTTTTGCGCCGGATTGCGCGACGGCCATGGCCCGCTCTCGAGCAGCGCCCGCGTCTCGTCTTCGAGGAAGCGGCCGCCCTCGACGAGCTTCACGTTGTCGAACTGGACGCCCTCTTCCTCGATCCGCGTCGAGAACGGCGGCATCGAGCCCGGCGTCGTGCCGCCGATGTCGGCATGGTGGCCGCGCGAGCCGACGTAGAAGGTCGGCCGCTCGCTCGCGTCTTCGAGGTAGACGGGCGTGACGACCGTGACGTCGGGCAGGTGCGTGCCGCCGTGGTACGGGTCGTTGAGCGCATACACGTCGCCGCGCGTCATCGTGCCGGCGTTCCTCGCGATGACGGTCTTGATCGACTCGCTCATCGAGCCGAGGTGCACCGGCATATGGGGTGCATTGGCGATCAGGTTGCCGTCGGCGTCGAACAGCGCGCAAGAGAAGTCGAGTCGCTCCTTGATGTTCACCGAGTAGGCGGTGTTCTGCAGCTGCAGGCCCATCTGCTCGGCGATGTTCATGAAGAGGTTGTTGAACACCTCCAGCAGCACCGGATCGACCGTCGTGCCGATCGCGCGACGCGTCTCGCGCGCCTCCGTGCGCTCGAGCGCAAGGTGGTCGAGCGCCGTGACGCGCGCTGCCCAGCCGGGTTCGATCACGGTCGTCGCGTTGCTCTCGACGACGATGGCGGGACCGGCGATGACGTGCCCCGGCCGCGCGCTCGCACGCTCGACCAGGGCGGCGTCGTGCCAGCGGCCGTCGGCGAACATCCGCACGGTCGCCGCGACGGGAGCCGGCGCGGCGGCGACGAGCGGCTGCGAGGATTCCTCCGGCGCGTCGCCCGCGCCGACCGCTTCCACGGACACCGCCTCGACGATCAGCCGGCGGCCCTCCATCAGGAACGCGAAGCGCTGCCGGTACGCGGCTTCGAACGCCGCCTGCAGCCCGCCGGCGTCGGCGAAGGGCACCACGAGGGCGGAGTCGGTCCCTTCGTAGCGCAGATGGACGCGGCGATGCACGACGACGCGGTCGGCCGTGACGCCCTGCCCTTCGAGCTCGGCGCGCGCTTCCCCGGCCAGGGCGTCGAGACGCTCGCGGATGTCGACGAGCGCCTCGGCGAGCGGCCGCTCGATCGCCGCCTGGCGCATCACCGCCTGGTCGGCCAGGCCCATGCCGTAGGCCGACAGCACGCCGGCGAGCGGGTGGATGAAGATGCGCTCCATGCCGAGCGCGTCGGCAACCCGGCAGGCGTGCTGCCCGCCGGCGCCGCCGAAGCATTGCAGCGTGTAGCGCGTGACGTCGTAGCCGCGCGCGACCGAGATCTTCTTGATCGCGTTGGCCATGCTGCCGACGGCGATGTCGATGAAGCCTTCGGCGACCTGCTCGGGGCTGCGCACGACGCCGGTGGCCTGCTCGATCTCGGCCGCGAGCGCGGCGAATCGCGCGCCGACGACAGCGCCATCGAGGGACTCGTCGCCATGCGGCCCGAACACCGCCGGGAAGAACGCGGGCTGGAGCTTGCCGACGGCGACGTTCGCATCGGTCACCGTGAGCGGGCCGCCGCGCCGGTAGCACGCCGGCCCCGGATTCGCGCCGGCGCTCTGCGGGCCGACCCGGAAGCGCGCGCCGTCGAAGGCGAGCACCGATCCGCCCCCCGCGGCGACGGTGTGGATCGCCATCATCGGCGCGCGCACCCGCACGCCCGCGACCTTGGTCTCGAACGCGCGCTCGAACTCGCCCGCGAAGTGGCTGACGTCGGTCGACGTTCCGCCCATGTCGAAGCCGATCACCCGCAGCGGGGCCTGCGGGGTGGCCGAGGCGAGGCCCAGCTGCGCGGTGCGGACCATGCCGACGATGCCGCCCGCCGGCCCGGAGAGGATCGCGTCCTTGCCCTGGAAGGCGTCGGCACGGGCCAGCCCACCCGACGACTGCATGAAGTAGAGCTCGACGCCCGGCATGTCAGCCGCGACCTCGTCGACGTAGCGACGCAGGATCGGCGACAGGTAGGCATCGACCACGGTCGTGTCGCCACGGCCCACGAGCTTCATCAGCGGGCTCACGCGATGCGAGACGCTCACTTGCGAAAAGCCGGTCGCGCGAGCGATGCGCTCGGCGGCGAGCTCGTGCGCGGGAAAGCGCCAGCCATGCATGAAGACGATCGCGACGCTCGTCAGGCCGGCGTCGACGGCAGCGCGCAGGTCGGCTTCGAGCGCGCGCTCGTCGAGGGCGCGGACGATCTCGCCATCGGCGCCGACGCGCTCGTCGGCCTCGACGACGCGTGAATGGAGCAGCTCGGGCAGGACGATGTGGCGCTCGAACAGCTTCGGCCGGTCCTGGTAGGCGATGCGCAACGCGTCGCGAAAGCCCCGGGTCGTCACGAGCAGCGTCGGCTCGCCCTTGCGCTCGAGCAGGGCATTGGTGGCGACGGTCGTGCCCATCTTCACCGACTCGACGCGCTCGGGCGTGACGAGCGCACCGGGCGCGAGGCCCAGCAGCCTGCGGATGCCGGCGACGGCGGCGTCGCGATACTGCTCGGGGTTGTCGGAGAGGAGCTTGAGCGTCGCGAGGCTGCCGTCGGGGCGCTTGCCGACGATGTCGGTGAAGGTGCCGCCGCGGTCGATCCAGAACTGCCAGCGGCGCGGGAGGTCGGTCATGGGGCGTGTCCTCGGTTAGGGCCGGGCCGACCGGGCGAAGCGATCGGCAAGCAAGGTCGTGATGTCGTGCACCGGCAATCCGGTCGCGCGGCGTACGGCGTCCGCGTAGGGCGGCAGGTTGGTGCACTCGAGGACGATCTCGCCGACCTCGGGACAGCGCGCGACGAGGCGCAGCGCCGCCGCGACGGTCGCGCGCGAGGCCTCCTCGACGTCGAGGTCGGGTCGGTCGTCGAGCAGCGTCGTGCGCAATGCAGAGTCGAGCGCGAGGCCCTCGACCGGCGTGTCGGCGCGGGCGCCGACGGCGCGCAGGTGGTCGGTGGTCAACGAGGTCGCGTCGACGCTGACCACGCCGGCACGACGGCCGACGCCAAGGCGTGCATCGATCCCGGCGACGATCAGCAGGCTCGACGTCCAGAGCGGCACGCGCACCGATGCCGCGAGCTCGCGCTGGAAGAGGGCGAGGAAGCCGCAGCTCGTCGCGATCGCCGTCACGCCGTCCTGCTCGAGAGCGCGGGCGGCAGCGACGAAAGGCGCGAGCAGCGCCGGGTCGCGCTCGACGACGACGCGGCGCGGCGACGCCCCGCGCACCGTTCGGTAGCGCACCGTGAAGTCGAACGTCGCCGGGTTGCCGATGTCGCCCGGCACGCGCGGAAACCTCGTGTCGAGCATGACGACGCCGAGCGCCGGGCTCACAGCGACGTCGCCGCGCGCGCGGCCTGGTCGTACAGGCCCGACATCGTCCGCAGGAGACGCGCGGTCTCGCCGATGTCGGCGTTGCGATCGGTGTCGAGGTTGGCGATCAGGCAGGCTTCGCGCACCTCGCGGTAGCGCGCCACGGCGCGCTCGCCCTCGGCCGTCGGGCTGTAGAACACCTCCTTGCCGACCTTGGCGGGCAGGGCGAGCCCGGCGCCGACGAGCTTCTTCAGCGAGTAGGCGACGATGTGCGTGTCCTCGACGTTGAGGACGAAGCAGATGTCGCCGACCTTCTTGTTGCGCGCACGGTGGCAGATGTGGTGCAGCACGAGCACGTCCGTGATCGTGAGCTCCGGGCAGCCCGACGCCGACATGCAGCGCACGGCCCAGCGCGAGAACGCATTCCAGGCGACGATCAGCCCGAACTCGAGCTCGGAGAGCTCGACGCTGCGGGCCGAGACCAGATGCGACGACGAGACGATGCCCGGCGCCCCTGCCTTCTTCCTCGGCGCAGCCTTGGTCGCCATGCAATCCCGTCGAATCGTTGAAAAGTTATTGACAATTTATCTTTGATCTTCCTAGACTGCAAGGGCTTCGGGGGAAAAACCGATGCCGGCGCGAAGGGCACGCTCTATGCTTTTCGCCTTCCATCAGAAAGCGCGGGAGTTTTCATGCAACGTGTCGTTCGTCAATTCAGGACAGCCGCCCGGATCGCGGCGGCCACCCTCTCGGGGCTGGCCTTCGCAGCCTCGGCCCAGACCAAGTGGGACCTGCCGGCCGCCTACCCGGCGACCAACTTCCACACCGAGAACCTGCAGCAGTTCGCGGGCGACGTCGACAAGGCGACCGGCGGCAAGCTGAAGATCACGGTGCACGCCAACGCCTCGCTCTTCAAGGCCAACGAGATCAAGCGCGCGGTCCAGGGTGGCCAGGCGCAGATCGGCGAGATCCTGCTGACCGCGTACTCCAACGAGTGGCCGATCTACGGCGTCGACGGCCTGCCCTTCCTGGCCGACAGCTATGCCGAGGCGAAGAAGCTCGACGAGGCGAGCCGACCGGTGATCCAGGCCAAGCTGGCCAGCCAGGGAATGATGCTGCTCTACACCGTGCCGTGGCCGCCGCAGGGCATCTACGTCAACAAGCCGATCAACAGCGCCGCCGACCTGAAGGGCGTGAAGTGGCGTGCCTACAGCCCGGCCACGGCGCGCATCGCCGAGCTCGTCGGCGCGCAGCCGGTCACCGTGCAGGCGGCCGAGCTGTCGCAGGCGATGGCCACGGGCGTGGTCGAGAGCTACATGTCGTCCGGCTCGACCGGCTACGACACCAAGACCTACGAGCACATCAAGTACTGGTACGACACCCAGGCCTGGCTGCCGAAGAACGCGGTGCTCGTCAACAAGGCTGCGTTCGACGCGCTCGACAAGGCGACCCAGGCTGCCGTCCTGAAAGCCGGCGCCGAGGCCGAGACGCGCGGCTGGGCGTTGTCGCAGCAGAAGAACGGCGAATACATCGAGCTCCTCAAGAAGAATGGCATGCAGATCCTGCCGCCTTCGCCGCAGCTGAAGGCCGACCTGGCCAAGGTCGGCGACACGATGCTGAAGGAGTGGCTCGAGAAGGCCGGCCCCGAGGGCAAGACGGTCATCGACGCCTACCGGAAGAAGTAGGCGCAGGGCGCGCGCCAATGACCGCCGTTTCACCGCCGCGCCGCGGCGCGCTCGGCCGCGCGCTCGACATCCTCTACGACGGCACGGCCGCCCTCGGGGCGGTCGCGATGGTGCTGCTGCTCGTGATGGTGATCCTGTCGGTCGTCTCGCGCCTGGCCGGCTTCAACATCGCCGGCACCGACGCCTATGCCGGCTACATGATGGCCGCCGCGGGCTTTCTCGCGCTGGCGCACACGCTCAAGCGCGGCGAGCACATCCGGGTGACGCTGCTGCTCACGGCCCTGAAGGGCCGTAGCCGGCATGCTCTCGAGGTCTGGGCCCTCTTCGCCGCCTCGCTTCTGGCGGTGCTGCTCGCGTTCTACAGCTGCCGGCTCGCCTGGCAGTCGTACACCTTCCACGACATCTCGACCAGCAACGACGCGACGCCGCTCTGGTTGCCGCAGATCACGATGGCGCTCGGCGCCGTCGTTCTGGCGATCGCCTTCATCGACGAGCTCGTGCTGGAGCTGCGCGGCGAGCGCGTCGTGCCGGTCAGCGACGAAGCGTCGCGCAACGAGTAGGGCGGGCGATGAGCGATTTCTCGATCACCGCGCTGCTCATCGTCTCGCTTTTCCTGATCCTCGCGAGCGGCGTCTGGATCGGCCTCACGCTCTCGGGCGTCGCATGGATCGGCATGCAGATGTTCAGCTCGCGCCCGGCCGGCGACGCGATGGCGGTGACGATCTGGGGCTCGTCGTCGAGCTGGACGCTCACGGCCCTGCCGCTCTTCATCTGGATGGGCGAGATCCTCTTTCGCACCCGCCTCAGCCAGGACATGTTCCGCGGCCTCGCCCCCTGGATGCAACGCCTGCCCGGCAGGCTCCTGCACACCAATGTCGTCGGCTGCGCCATCTTCGCCGCCGTTTCGGGCTCGAGCGCCGCCACCTGCGCCACGATCGGCAAGATGAGCCTGCCCGAGCTCACCCGACGCGGCTACCCCGACGCGATGGCGCTCGGCTCGCTCGCCGGTGCGGGCACGCTCGGGCTGCTCATCCCGCCCTCGATCATCATGATCGTCTACGGCGTCAGCGCCGACGTCTCGATCTCGCAGCTCTTTATCGGCGGCGTGATTCCGGGCATCGTCCTCGCCGGGCTCTTCTCGCTCTACATCGCCGGCTGGTCGATCGTCCACAAGGACAGGATCCCGCCGGCCGACGCGCCCATGAGCTTCGCCGAGAAGCTCCACGAGTCGCGCAGCCTGATCCCGGTGGTGCTCCTCATCTTCGCCGTGCTCGGCTCGATCTATGCGGGCATCGCGACGGCCACCGAAGCCGCGGGAATCGGCGTCCTCGGCTCGCTCGCGATCTCGGCGGCGCAGGGCTCGATGAACTGGCAGACGTTCAAGGAATCGCTGATGGGCGGCACGCGCCTGTACTGCATGATCGCCCTCATCCTCGCCGGCGCCGCGTTCCTCACGCTCAGCATGGGCTACATCGGCCTGCCGCGCCATCTCGCGGAGTGGATCGCCACGCTCGGCCTGAGCAAGTTCGCGCTCATCCTCTCGCTGACTGCGTTCTACGTGATCCTGGGCTGCTTCCTCGACGGCATCTCGATGGTCGTGCTCACCATGGGAGTGATCATGCCGACGGTGCAGAAGGCCGGGATCGACACGCTCTGGTTCGGCGTGTTCGTCGTCATCGTCGTCGAGATGGCGCAGGTGACGCCGCCCGTCGGCTTCAATCTCTTCGTCCTGCAGGGCATGACCCGGCGGCCGATCGGCACGATCGCGGCGGCGACCCTGCCGTTCTTCGGGCTGATGGCGCTGATGGTGATGATCCTCTACGCCTTCCCGCAGCTCGCGACCTTCCTGCCCCAGCACATGAAGGGATAGGCCCCGGCGCGGGACCGCTCAGCGCAGCACGAAGTAGGCCGTGACCGCGACGACGACCGCGGCCAGCGCCCAGCCGAGCGAACCTGCCGGCTCGCGCACGCGCGGCGCAGCGACAGCCGGCCCGGCGGCGATCGGCGCTCCGGCGGGCGCCCGCGCCTGCAGCGTCGCCTCGAAGGCGCGGAAGAAGTCCTCGGCGATCTTCGCGGCGGCCGCGTCGATCAGGCGCGAGCCGATCTGCGCCATCTTGCCGCCGACCGTGGCACGCGCGACGTAGGCAAGCTTCGTCACCTGCGGCTCGACCGCCGTGAGCGCGACATCCGCGGAGCCCTTGCCGAAGCCGGCCACGCCGCCCGAGCCGTCGAAGTTGATCGTGTAGCTCGAGGGCGCGACGACGTTGGTCATCTTCAGGTTGCCCTTGAAGCGGGCGCTGACGGGGCCGATCTTCATCGCCACGACGGCAGCGAAGCCGTCGTCGCCGACCCGCTCGAGCGACTCGCAGCCGGCGATGCAGCCCTTGAGCGTCACGGGATCGTTGAGCGCGGCCCAGGTCGTGTCGACGCTGGCCGGGATGAGTCGTTCGCCGGTGAGTTCCATCGCCGCATTCTGCTACCGCGGCCGGCGCGGCGGCGGGCGCTCGCGCAAGGCCACGGCGAGATCTGCCAGGCTGGCCAGGTTGTGCACCGGCAGGAAGCGGTCGACCTCGGGCAGCAGGGCACGCACGCCGCCGGCGCGCGGCTCGAAGCGGTCGAAGCGCAGCAGCGGGTTGAGCCAGACGATCTGGCTCGCGAAGAGGCGCAGCTGCTTCGCGGCGCGTGTGAGCTCGCCCTGCTCGTCGCGGTCGAGGCCGTCGGTGACCAGCAGCAGCGCGGCGTTGCCGCCGAGCAGGCGACGCGCCCAGTGGCGGTTGAAGTCGTCGAGGCACGAGGCGATCCGCGTCCCGCCCTTCCAGTCCTCGACCTGGGCGCTCGCCAGAGCCAGCGCGAGGTCGGGATCACGATGGCGCAACGCCCGCGTGATGTTGGTCAGGCGCGTGCCGAAGGTGAGCGTGTGGACCTTGAGGTAGCGGCGCGTCAGGCCATGTACGTAGTGCAGCATGAGGCGCGCATAGCGGTCCATCGAGCCCGAGATGTCGAGCAGGACGACGATCGTCGGCAGCTCGGTGCGCGGGCGGCTGAAGCGCGGCACCAGCGTTTCCGGCTGGCGCGCCATCGCGAGCATCGTCGCGCGCAGGTCGATCCGGCCGCGCGCGCTGGATGCATGGCGCCGTCGCCTCACCGGCGCGAACGGCAGCGGCACCTCCTCGGCGAGGCGCTGGGCGAGTTCGAACTCGGCGGCGGTCATCGACTCGAAATCGGCGCCTTGCAGACGCTCGCGGTCGGAGAAGGTGAACGTCGTCTCGAACTCGAGCTCGTCGCCCGGCTTGTCGCGGGGCCGCGCCGCATCGGGCAGGCGCGATGGTGCGAGCGCATCGGCGAGGCGGTGCGAGCGCGGCTTGGTCTCGCGATCGCCGCGGCCGCTGATCTTCGGCAGCAGCTCGGCCATCATCCGCTCGAGCAGCTTCGGGTCGCGCCAGAACGCAGCGAAGGCATCGTCGAAGAGCGGCTGCTGCTCGTGCCGGTCGAGCATGACCGCCGAGAGCGCGGCGTGCACGTCGTCGCGCCGGCCGAGCCCGACCGCCTCGATCGCCTCGATCGCCGCGAGGACGCGATCGGGGCCGACCGGCACGCCGGCGTGACGCAGGATGCGCGCGAAGTGGACGACGTTGTCGGCGAGCATCGGCGTCAGCCGTGCGCCGTCGCCTGCAGCTCGTTGAGCAGCTTGGCGATGTCGCCGCCCTGCATCTTGGCGATGTCGTCGCGGTGCTTGAGCAGCACGCCGAGCGTGTCGCGCACGTTGTCGGGCGCGAGGCTGATCGCGTTCAGCGCGACCAGCGCATTGGTCCAGTCGATCGTCTCGGCGATCCCCGGGGCCTTGAACAGATCGAGCGAGCGCATACGCTGGACGAAGTGCACGACCTGCGCATACAGCCGCTCGGAGGCGCCCGGCGCCCGGATGCGCACGATCTGCAGCTCGCGCTCGACGTCGGGGTAGTCGACCCAGTGATAGAGGCAGCGCCGCTTGAGCGCATCGTGGATCTCGCGCGTGCGGTTGCTCGTGATGACGACGACCGGCGGCGCAGCCGCCTTGACCGTGCCGAGCTCGGGGATCGTCAGCTGGTTCTCGGCCAGCACCTCGAGGAGGAAGGCGTCGAAGGGCTCGTCGGCACGGTCGAGCTCGTCGATCAGGAGCACGGGCGATCGATCCTGGGTGAGCGCCTGCAGCAGCGGCCGCTCGATCAGCATATTGCGCGCGTAGAGGCTCTTGGCCAGGCGCTCGCGCGACGCGGCGTCGCCGACGTCGTGCGCCGCCTCGGCGAGGCGGATCTCCATCATCTGGCGCGCGACGTTCCATTCGTAGGCTGTCTGCGCGACGTCGAGCCCCTCGTAGCACTGCACGCGCAGCAGCACCGTCGCGAGGGCGCTCGCCAGTGCCTTGGCGAGCTCGGTCTTGCCGACACCCGGCTCGCCTTCGACGAAGAGCGGCCGGCCGAGCTTGAGCGCGAGGAAGACCGAGGTCGCGAGGCGCCGGTCGGCGACGTAGTTCTGGCCCGCGAGCAGAGTGACGACGTCGTCGACCGAGCCGGGCGAAGTGGGAGAGGCATGCGAGTTCACGGGATCATTCTCACGTACCTGTCATGCTGAGCGCCGCGAAGGATCTCTGCTCGCGCGAGCCCTCACCCCGGCCCTCTCCCGCGAGCGGGAGAGGGAGCCGGCCGGATCAGCGCGCCAACGCCGCCTCGACCGCACGAGAGGCGATGACGCTGATCATCGCCGCGCGGTATTCGGCCGAGCCGTGCAGGTCGGCATTGATGCCGGTGGTCGGCATCTTCACCGCCTTGGCCGCCGCCGCGGTGAAGCTCTTGGCGAGCGCGTTCTCGATCTCGGTGGCGCGAAAGGCATGGCCCTTGGCGCCGGTGACGCCGACGCGCACGCCGCCCGTCGTCTGCGCGACGAAGACGCCCACCAGCGCGAAGCGCGACGCCTGCTGCTTGTACTTCACGTACGCCGCCTTCTGCGCCGCCGGGAAGCTCACCGCCGTGATCAGCTCGCACGGCTGCAGCGCGGTCTCGTAGAGGCCGGTGAAGAAGTCGTCGCCCTTGATGGTGCGTCGGTCGGTATGGATCGTCGCGCCGAGCGCGAGCACGGCCGCCGGATAGCAGGCCGCCGGATCGGCATTGGCAATCGAGCCGCCGATCGTGCCCATGTTCCTCACCATCGGGTCGCCGATGCCGCCGGCGAGCTCGGCCAGGGCCGGCACGACCTTCTTCACGTCGGCGTTCGACGCCACCTGCTCATGCGTCGCCATCGCGCCGATCGTGACGCCGCCGTTCTCGGCCTTGATGCCCTTCAGGTCGGCGACGCCGCCCAGGTCGACGAGGCGCTCCGACTGCGACAGGCGCAGCCGCATCGCCTGGATCAGGCTCTGGCCACCCGCGAGGTAGCGGGTGTCGGCGCCGGTGGCGGCGCCCTTGGCGGCATCGCGGCTGGTCGGCCGCTGGTATTCGAATCCGTACATGGTGTTCTCCTTGTTCTTCGCTCAGGCGGGCAGGCCGTTGGCGGCCCGCCAGACGCGCTCGGGGGTGGCCGGCATGGCCAGGTCGACGAGGCCGAGGGCATCGGTCAGCGCGTTCATGTAGGCCGGCGGCGAGCCGATGGCACCGGCCTCGCCGCAGCCCTTGACGCCGAGCGGGTTGTGCGTGCACGGCGTGTTGGTGGCCGCGATCCGGATGTTCGGCACGTCGGCCGCGCGCGGCACCGCGTAGTCCATCAGTGAACCGGTGAGGAGCTGGCCCGAGCTCGGGTCGTACCTGCAGCCTTCCATCATCGCCTGGCCGAGGCCCTGGACGACGCCGCCGTGGATCTGGCCCTCGACGATCATCGGGTTGACGATGTTGCCGAAGTCATCGACCGCCACGAACTGCTCGATCTTCACCACGCCCGTGTCGGGATCGACCTCGACCTCGCAGACGTAGCTGCCCGCCGGATAGGTGAAGTTGGTCGGGTCGTAGAACGCGTTCTCGTTGAGGCCCGGCTCGAGCTTGTCGAGCGGGAAGTTGTGCGGCACGTACGCGGTGAGCGAGACGTTGCCCCACGCCACCTTCTTGTCGGTGCCGGCGACCTTGAACTCGCCGTTCTCGAACTCGATGTCGGCGTCGGCCGCCTCGAGCAGGTGGGCGGCGATCTTCTTGCCCTTGGCGATGATCTTGTCGACCGCCTTGACGATCGCGGTGCCGCCCACCGAGAGCGAGCGGCTGCCGTAGGTGCCCATGCCGAAGGGCACCCGGCCGGTGTCGCCATGGACGATCTCGACGTTGCCGACCGGAATGCCGAGGCGGCCGGCGACGACCTGGGCGAAGGTGGTCTCGTGCCCCTGGCCGTGGCTGTGCGAGCCGGTGAAGACAGTCACCGTACCGGTCGGATGGACGCGCACCTCGCCGGCCTCGAACAGGCCGGCCCGCGCCCCGAGAGCGCCCGCGATGTTCGACGGCGCCAGCCCGCAGGCCTCGATGTAGCACGAGTAGCCGAGGCCACGCTTCTTGCCCTTGGCCTCCGACGCCGCCTTCCTCGCCTTGAAGCCGGCGACGTCGGCCATTTGAATGGCCTTGTCGAGATGCGCCGAGTAGTTGCCGGTGTCGTAGGTGAGCCCCACCGGCGTCGCGTACGGGAAGGTGGTGATGAAGTTCTGGCGCCGGATCGCGGTCGGGTCCATCTTCAGGTCACGCGCGCATTGCTCGACGATGCGCTCCACGACGTAGGTCGCCTCCGGCCGTCCGGCGCCGCGGTAGGCATCGACCGGCGCGGTGTTGGTGAAGACCGCCTTCACCTCGGCGTAAATCGCCGGCGTCTTGTACTGGCCGGCGAGCAGCGTCGCGTACAGGATGGTGGGAACGCTCGACGCGAAGGTGGAGAGATAGGCGCCCATGTTGGCGACCGTCTTGACTCGCAGCGCCAGGAACATGCCCTTGTCGTCCATCGCCATCTCGGCGGTGGTGACGTGGTCGCGGCCATGGGCGTCGGTGAGGAACGATTCGCTCCGCTCCGCCGTCCACTTGATCGGCCGGCCGACCCGCTTGCTCGCCCAGACCAGCGCGACCTCTTCCGGGTACAGGAAGATCTTCGAGCCGAAGCCGCCGCCGACGTCGGGTGCGATCACGCGCACCTTCGATTCCGGCAGGCCGAGCACGAAGGCGCACATCAGGAGCCGCTCGACGTGCGGGTTCTGGCTGGTGACGTAGAGCGTGTAGCTCTCGTCGTGGCGCGTGTAGCTGGCGTTGGCGGCACGCGGCTCGATCGCGTTCGGGATCAGCCGGTTGTTGACGAACGAGAGCTTCGTGACGTGCGCCGCCTTGGCGAACGCGGCGTCGACCGCGGCCTTGTCGCCGTGGCCCCAGTCGTAGCAGACGTTGTCGGCGACGTCGTCGTGCACGGCGGAGACTGCCGAATCCGCCGAGGCGACGTCGATCACCGGCGTGAGCTCCTCGTAGTCGACCTCGACGAGCTCGGCCGCGTCCTTGGCCTGGAGCAGCGTCTCGGCGACGACGAGCGCGACCTGGTCGCCGACGTGGCGCACCTTGCCCTGCGCGAGCGCGGGGTGCGCCGGCTCCTTCATCGGCGTGCCGTCCTTGCTGTGGATCAGCCAGCCGCATGGCAGGCCGCCGACCTTGCCCTCGGCGAGATCGGCGCCGGTGATGACGTCGACGACGCCGGGCGACTTGCGCGCCGCGCCGACCTCGATCGACCGGATTCGCGCATGCGCGTGCGGGCTGCGCACGAACACGCCGTAGGTCTGGCCGGGCAGCGAGACATCGTCCGTGTAGGTGCCGGCGCCGGTGATGAAGCGCGCATCCTCGCGACGCCGCAGGCTTTGCCCGATCGGGCTCTTGGTCAGGTCGACTTCGTGCATGTTGCCCATGACGTGCTCCCTCAGACCGTCGTCGGGGTTGCGCCCGACTGACAGAACTGGATCGACTTGACGATGTTCTGGTAGCCCGTGCAGCGGCAGATGTTGCCGTCGAGCGCCTCGCGGATCGCCGCTTCGTCGGCCTTCGGGTTGTCGGCCAGCAGCTGCACCGAGGACATCACCATGCCGGGGGTGCAGAAGCCGCACTGCAGGCCATGGCACTCGCGAAACGCCGCCTGCATCGGATGCAGCTCGCCGTTCTTCGACAGGCCCTCGATCGTCGTGATCTCGCTGCCCTGCACCTGGAGCGCGAGGATCGAGCAGGACTTGATCGCGCGGCCGTTCATGTGCACCGTGCAGGCGCCGCACTGCGCCGTGTCGCAGCCGACGTGCGTGCCGGTCAGCTCGAGCTTCTCGCGCAGGAACTGGACGAGGAGCGTGCGCGGATCGATGCTGGCGTCGACCTTCTTGCCGTTGACGGTGAGGGAAATGGGAAGGTCCACATCTGTCTCCTGATGCGTGGTTGGCGCGCGATGGAATGACCGCGGGCGGCTGCGAACGATTGTTCGAGTGCGACGGGGCCGCAAAGGACGGGCTTACCCTAGTGCTTTCGAGTCCGCGGGGCCGTTCGCACGATCGGACGATACGTCGGCCGCGACGATCGCGCTCGCCTAGGCGGCGCAGCTGCGAAAACCGAAGAAGCCGTCGTCGCGCGCGGGCAGCGCGAAGCCGCGCAGGCGGGCGCTGCGCAGGCCGGCACGAGTCGCTGCCGATGCACCTCGAAGCACCTTGTGCGTGCCGAAGGCCGGGGCCGAGAAGTCGCGCCACGGCCCCGGCATGAAGCCGGGATAGGGCCGAAACGTCGACGCCGTCCATTCGTGCACATCGCCCCAGCGAAAGCCGCGGCTGGCGCCCTGGTGCGCGGCCGCTTCCCACTCGACCTCGGTGGGCAGCCGGCGACCGGCCCATCGGCACCAGGCGTCAGCCTCGAACCAGCTCACGTGCACGGCCGGCTGCGCCGACGCGACGCGGGCGAGCTGCCCGAAGCGGCGCTGCAGCACGCCGTGGCGCATCTGCTCGACGTGGCGCGGCGTGCGCCGGCCGAGGCGCGCGAGCCAGACGCCCCCGGCCTCGCTCCAATGGCCGGAGTCGTCGTAGCCGCCGTCCTCGACGAACTCGCCGTACTGCGCCCAGGTGACGGCCTGGGCATCGATCTCGAACTCGGGCACCTCGACCAGATGCGGCTCGGCCTCGTTGTCGAAGCGAAAGCCCGGGCCGCTGCTGCCGAGCAGCCAGCGGGTCGCGGGAAGCAGCAGCGGCGGCCGCGCCGCCTGGGTCGCGATGCGGGGCACCAGGCCGGTCCCGATGCCGAGCGTCTGCGCCAGCACGGCGAACGCCTCGGCGTGCATCTCCTCGTGGAACAGGGCAAGGCGAAAGAAGTAGAGCGCATCGTCGTCCTCGAGCGGGATGCCGGCGAGCAGCTCGAGCGTGGTCTCGAGCGACTCGACGAGGTAGTCGCGCGTCGCCTGCAGGTCGGGCAGCGCCTGGGCCGCGACGAGCGCGCGCCGGCGCGGGCGATCGGCCGCCGCCGGGTCGTACCAGTCGTCGGCGCCCGGCAGGATCGAGGCCAGCCGCGGGTGCCCAGGATCGGCGCGGTCGCCGCGGTTTCGCTGCACGTTGCGCGCGATCCAGTACTCCTGGACCCAGCCGATGTGACCCAGCGTCCAGAGCGGCGGGTCGAGCTCGGCCGCGAGCGTCGGCGCGAGGTCGGCGGTCAGCAGCAGCGCCTGGCCATCGCCGGCAGCCTCCAGCGCGGAGGCCCAGCGCAGGGTGAGATTGCGCGCCTCGATCAGCGCGAGCGAGAGCAGCTCCTTGCCGGCGCGACGCAGGCGCGAGCCGTCGAGCCCGGGCACCTCGAGGTCGATCATCCGTGCGGCGGCGTCGGCGCAGCGCCGGCGCGGCAGTTGAACGGGAGGTAGCGCGCCGGAACGGTCGTCCTGTCGAGGCCCTTGGCGACCATCCGTCCGGGCGGCGCGGCGTCGCCGCAGACCCAGGTCACGGGCACGATGGTGGCGTCCTCGATCACGCCCGGGCGCAGCGTCAGCACCTTGCCGACGATCGCCGGGTTGGCGTGGTTGCCGAAGGTGATCTGGATGGCGCCCGACTCGATCGCCACCGAGCTGATGTAGTCGTTGACGATCTTGTCCGCGACCGGCAGCCCGGCGGCTGCGTTGTCGGCGGGCAGGCCCCTGTTCTGCGCCCACGACGCCGCGACCGGAGCCTTGACGATGTCGGCGAGCTTGACGGCCTCGACGATCCGGTCGCGGATGAGCTTGTCGGGCACGCCGGGCAGCGCGATCAGGGCGAGGATCGCCAGGATCGCGATCACGATCAACAGCTCCAGCAGGGTGAAGCCGCCCGCACGGACGCGAGCCGGCCATCGGCGGTAAGGTGCTTGCGGGAACGGGAGGCTCGTCATGCAGGAGGGGTTGGACACGCTCGGCGCGCTCGGCATCACCTTGCCGAGCCCGGCCTACATTGTCGGCGTCATCCTGTTCGGCGTGCTCGGCCTGGTCGCGTACTACCGGGGCAAGCGCGGCGGACGGCCGCGCACGCGCTGGCTCGGACTGGCCCTGATGCTCTATCCGTACGTCGTCTGGCAGACCTGGCTGCTCTATCTGGTCGGAGCGGGTCTGTGCGCCGCGATCTGGCTCGACCCGACGTGACCCGCTGAGGCGAGCGTGCCGCCCGGCCGGCGCGGCACTCCGTGCGGCATGCGCGCAAGGCGCCGTCCTACGGCGGGCACCCCGGGGTCGTTCTATGGTCCGGCCACAAGAGCAATCCCTCGGGGAAGAAGGAGACGAACTTGATCCGACATCTTGCCTCTCTCGCCGGGCTCGTCGCGGTCGGCGTGGCCGCCTCGCTGGCTTCGGCACCGTCGCATGGCGCCGAGGCGACCGGTGCGCCATCCACCTACGCCAAGGACCGCGCCGACTGCGATTCCGGCCGGACGGCGGAGGATCGCGCCACCTGTCTCAAGGAGGCAGGTGCGGCCCATGCCGAGCGCAAGCACCACACGCTCGACACCCAGGGCTCGACACGCCAGAACGCGATCGATCGCTGCAACCTGGTGGCCGCCAAGGACAAGGCCGACTGCCTCGCGCGCATCGAGGGCCCGACCAAGGCGAACCAGAAGACGATCACGTCGGGCAGCGTCGCCGGCGGCGGCGTCCTGCGCGAGACGACGACCACCACGGTCGGCACCCCGACCGTGATCATCGTCCCCGGTGCGCCGGCCGCGAGCGCGCCGAAATGACCGCCTGAGCCTGGCGCGACGAGCGGGCGCTGCAGACCCCGGTCGCTGCGGGGGGACGGCCCCGGTGCGCACCCGCGCGGCGCTACGATCGCCGCCTTTCGTCGACCGCCCCGTGGCCGCCCTTCACATCACCGACATCGAGTCGGCCATCAACTGGTGGCGCGACCGAAGCCCCTCGCCCGACGGCATCACCGCCTGCCGCGAGGTGCGCGCCCTCGCCGAGGCCTATGGGCTGATGGTGTACTACCACGAGACCGAGTGCGACGAGGACACCCTGCCAGGCGTCGCGCGCGACGCCTGGCTCGCGTGGTACGCCACGACGCCTGACGCTCCCTGCATCGCCATCTGCTCGACCAGCCAGGGCGACGAGATCTGCAAGGGCTGCGGCCGGACGTTCGAGGAAGTCCAGCACTGGACCTCGATGACGCCGGGCGAGAAGCGCGTCACATGGCGCCGGATCACGCGCGAAGGCACGGCCTGGCGCTTCAACCGCTACGCCGAGCGCGGCGCCGAGGGCGAATCGGCACGCGCCGTCACGGACGGTTCGAACGCGCCCGATCGAGTCGCCGCGAGATGACGCGGCCGAGCCTTCGCCAGAGCGCACGCCGCATCGCCCCTCTCGCCTGGCCGGTCTTCGTCGGTCAGATCGCCGTGCTCGCCTTCAGCACGATCGACACCGTGATGGTGGCGCGGGTCTCGGCGCTCGACCTCGCCGCGCTCGCGATCGGTTCGTCCGCCTACATCTCGGTCTTCGTCGGACTGATGGGCGTCGTGCTCGCCGTCGGCCCGATCGCCGGCCAGCTGTTCGGCGCCGGCCGGCTGCGCGAAAGCGGCCATGAGGCGAACCAGGCGATCTGGCTGGCGATCGCACTCTCGCTGCCCGGCTGCGCGCTGCTGCTCGCGCCCGAGCCCGTGCTCGCGCTCGCGCGCGCCAGCCCCGAGGTCGCGGCCAAGGTGCGCAGCTACCTGGTCGGCCTGGCCTTCGCACTGCCGCCCGCGCTCGTCTTCACCGCATACCGCGGCTTCAACATCGCGGTCTCCCGGCCGAAGGCGGTGATGGCGCTGCAGGTCGCCGCGCTCGCGCTCAAGGTGCCGATCAACGCGCTGCTCGTCTACGGCCTCGCTGCGCAGACACCCTTCGGCCCTTTGCATGTCCCCGGCTTCGGCGCTGCCGGCTGTGGCTTCGCGACGGCGCTCGTGATGTGGTGCCAGCTCGGCGCGGCGCTCTGGCTGCTCCGGCGCGACCCGTTCTATGCACCCTTCGGCCTCGGCAGCGGCATCGGCCGGCCGAGCCGGCGCAGCCTGGCCGCGCTGCTGCGCCTGGGCGTGCCGATGGGCTTGTCGATCCTGATCGAGGTGACCGGCTTCACCTTCATGGCGTTCTTCGTCTCGCGCACCGGCGAGAACGCGGTGGCCGGACACCAGATCGCCGTCAACATGGCCTCGATGCTGTTCATGCTGCCGCTCGCGATCGCCAATGCGTCGAGCACGCTGGTCGCGCAGCGCGTGGGCGCGGGCGACGCCACCGACGCGCGGCACCTGGGCTGGGCCGGGCTCGAGATCGGTGTCCTCATCGCGATGATGCTCGGCAGCGCCGTCTACCTGTTGCGCGCGCAGATCGTCGGCCTCTACACCGTCAATCCGGTGATCGTCGCCGCGGCCCTGCCGTTGCTCGCGTGGGTCGCGCTCTTCCACGTCGCCGACGCGGCGCAGACGGTCTCCGCGTTCGTGCTGCGCGCCTATCGCATCACCACGGTGCCGATGGTCGTCTACGTCTTCGCGGTCTGGGGCATCGGCCTCGGCGGCGGCTACGTCATGGCGTTCGATCTGGGCGGCGTGAGCCCGTCGTGGATGCAGGGTGCGCGCGGCTTCTGGTCGATGGCGACGCTGGGCCTCGCGACCGCCGCGCTCGGCATGAGCGGCTTTCTCGCGGTCAAGCTGCGCCGAGATCGTCACTGCGAGGCGCTCGCTCG
>JBBSBZ010000004.1:0-35929 GCA_038250795.1 Burkholderiales bacterium
GCGTCGGTGAGCCTCTGGCGAACGACGCGGTTCGCGATCGACCTTTCGCGCCCTCGTGTGATGGGCATCGTCAACGTCACGCCGGATTCGTTCACCGACGGCGATCCGACGCTCACCCCGGCCGGGGCCATCGCCCGCTGCGAAAGGCTGCTGCGCGACGGCGCCGACCTGCTCGACATTGGCGCGGAGTCGAGCCGTCCGGGGGCCCTGCCGGTCGGCGTCGAGGTCGAGACGGCTCGCCTGATGCCCGTGCTGGCCGCGGCGCTCCAGCTCGGCTGCCCGGTCTCGGTCGACACGACCCGGCCCGAGGTGATGCGCCTGGCGCTCGGCCTCGGCGCCGACATCGTCAACGACATCTCGGCGCTGCGCAGGCCAGGCGCGCTCGAGGTGGTGGCGGCGCACGACTCCTGTGGCGTCGTCCTGATGCACATGCAGGGCACGCCGCAGACGATGCAGCACGAGGCCGACTACGGCGACGTCGTCGCCGAAGTCGCTGCTTTCCTGCGCGCGCGGCTCGATGTGGCGACCGAGGCCGGCATCTGGGGCGACCGCCTCGTCGTCGATCCGGGGATCGGCTTCGGCAAGCGGGCGGCCCACAATTTCGAGCTCCTCGGGCGACAGCGCGAGTTGCTCGAGCTCGGGGCACCGATCCTGATCGGCTGGTCGCGCAAGTCGACTCTGGCGAAGCTGGCCGGGGTCGAGACGGCGGCGGCAGAGCGATCCGACAGCGAGCGAATGCGGGTCGACGCGGCCAGTGCGGTCGCCGCCGTTCTGGCCGTCGAGCGTGGGGCGCGCATCGTCCGGGTCCACGATGTCGCCGCCACGGTCGCGGCCCTCGCGGTCTGGCAGGCGGCCTCGGGCACGACCGATAATCGCCCCGTCCCGCGAGCGCCACTTGCCCACTGACATGAACAGAACCCATTTCGGCACCGACGGGATCCGCGGGACGGTCGGTACTGCGCCGATCACGCCGGACTTCATGCTCCGCCTCGGCCATGCGGTCGGCCAGGTGCTGCGCCGCGCCGGGGGCCGGCGACCCACGGTGCTGATCGGCAAGGACACCCGGATCTCCGGCTACATGATCGAATCGGCGCTCGAGGCGGGCTTCGCGTCCGCGGGCATCGACGTCGTGCTCACCGGCCCGCTGCCGACGCCTGGCGTCGCCTACCTGACGCGGGCATTGCGCCTCGACCTGGGCGTCGTCATCAGTGCCTCGCACAACCCGTTCGACGACAACGGCATCAAGTTCTTCTCGGCGCGCGGCGAGAAGCTGCCCGACGCATGGGAGAGCGACGTCGAGGCGGCTCTCGAGCTGGAGTGTCGCTGGGTGGGCTCGTCCGAACTGGGCCGGGCGCGCCGGCTCGACGACGCGAGCGGCCGCTACGTCGAGTTCTGCAAGAGCACGTACAGCAACGAGCTGTCGCTGCGTGGTCTGTCGATCGTCGTCGATGGCGCCAACGGCGCGGCTTATCACGTCGCGCCCGACGTCTTCCACGAGCTCGGCGCCGAGGTCACGACCATCGGCTGCCGGCCGGATGGCTTCAACATCAACGCCGGCTTCGGCGCGACTGCGCCGCAGGCCCTGGTCGACGCGGTGCGAGCCGGGGGCGCCGACTACGGCATCGCCCTCGACGGCGACGGCGACCGCGTCCAGGTCGTCGACCGCGACGGCCGTCTCTTCAACGGCGACGAGCTCCTCTACGTGCTCGCCGCCGACCGGCTGCGCCAGGGCCTGGCGGTGCCGGGCGTCGTCGGCACCCTGATGACCAACCTCGGCATCGAGCTCGGCTTGCGCCGGCTCGGCATCGACGTCGTGCGCGCCTCGGTGGGCGACCGCTACGTGCTGGCCGAGCTGCTGCGTCGCGGCTGGCAACTGGGCGGCGAGGGGTCCGGTCACCTTCTCGCGCTCGACAAGCACACCACCGGCGACGGCATCGTCAGCGCCCTCATGGTCCTGCAGGCGGCAATGCGGGCCGGCCGACCGCTCGCCGAGCTCCTCTCGGAGGTGAGCCTGTATTCGCAGACGCTCATCAATGTCCGCCTCGCCCCGGGAGCCGACTGGCAGGCCAACGGCAAGCTTGCGCAAAGTCGGGCGGAGGTCGACCGCGAACTCGGCGACGCCGGGCGGGTCCTGATCCGACCCTCGGGGACAGAGCGGGTTCTGCGGGTGATGGTCGAGGCGCGCGATGCCGCGCAGTCGCGGCGCTGCGCCGAGCGTCTGGCCGCTGCCATCGGCTGAGGCGGACGGGGGGTGCTGGTCGGGCGCGCCATGCGGCCGGCGTCACGATCGAGTCACAAACGGTTCGTACAGTCTCGGCCATCGAACTCACGTTTGCTTCGTTTCCTCGAGGAACATCCGATGACCTCTGCCTTCCGCTGCGCTTACCTCCTTCCCGCCGCCCTCGTGGCTCTGGCGCCGCTCGTCATGGCCCAGGACATGACCGGTGCCGGCGCGACCTTCCCCGCACCCATCTATGCCAAGTGGGCGGACGCGTACAACAAGTCGACCGGCGCGAGGCTGAACTACCAGTCGGTCGGCTCCGGCGCCGGAATCCAGCAGATCCGGGCCAAGACGGTGGACTTCGGCGCTTCCGACATGCCGCTGACCGACGAAGCCCTGGCCAAGGATGGCCTGATGCAGTTCCCGACCGTGATCGGCGGCGTCGTGCCGGTGGTCAACATCAAGGGGATCGCCCCGGGTCAGATCAAGCTCACAGGCGCGCTGCTCGGCGACATCTACCTCGGCAAGATCACGAAATGGAACGACCCGGCACTCATCGCCGCCAACCCGGGGGTGCCGCTGCCGAACGAGGCGATCTCGCCGGTCCGTCGCGCCGACGGCTCGGGCACCACGTTCATCTTCACGAACTATCTCTCGAAGGTGAACCCCGACTGGAAGGCGAAGGTCGGCGAAGGCACCGCCGTCAACTGGCCGACGGGGGCCGGCGGCAAGGGCAACGAAGGGGTGTCGGCTTTCGTGCAGCGCCTGCCGAACTCGATCGGCTATGTCGAGTATGCGTACGCCAAGCAGAACAAGATGACCTACACGCAGTTGAAGAACAGGGACGGCAACTTCGTGTCTCCCGACGCGGACAATTTCAAGGCCGCCGCCGCCGGCGCGGACTGGAACAAGAGCTTCTTCCAGGTGCTCACGGACCAGGCGGGCAAGGACACCTGGCCGATCAGCGGCGCGACCTTCATCCTGATGTACAAATCGCAGGACAAGCCCGCCAGCGCGGCCAACGTGCTCAAGTTCTTCGACTGGGCCTACGCCCACGGCGACAAGATGGCCGACGAGCTCGAGTACGTTCCGCTGCCGGCCGCGGTAAAGGATCTGGTCCGCAAGGCATGGGCGGCGAGCATCAGGGATGCGACGGGCAAGGCGATCGTCTCCAGGTAGGTATCTTCGGGGCGGGGCGCTGTCGCCGCCGAAACTCCAGCTTTCGTCGACGAGGTGAGAATTCGTGGCAGCGATGCTCCCCGCCATCCCGTATGCCCCCAACGTCGAGACATCCCGGTCCGACATGAAGGACCGGCCGCCGGTCGCTCGGCGGTCCTCGCCGTGGGCCGATGTCCTGTTCTCGGCGTTGGCCCATGGGGCGGCCTGGCTGACGCTCGCTCTCCTCGCGGGCATCCTCGTCTCGCTGATGATCGGCGCGATGCCGGCGATCCGCGAGTACGGGCTCTCGTTCCTGTGGCAGAGCGAGTGGGATCCGGTCCGCAACCGCTACGGCGGCTTGGTTATGATCTATGGAACGTTGATGACCTCGTTCATCGCGCTTCTCATCGCAGTTCCCGTGAGCTTCGGCATCGCGCTCTTCCTCACCGAGCTCTCGCCGCTGTGGCTCAAGCGCCCGCTCGGCACGGCGATCGAGCTGCTGGCGGCCGTCCCATCCATCGTCTACGGCATGTGGGGCCTCCTCGTCTTCAGCCCGATCCTGGCGCAGTACGTGCAACAGCCGCTGCAGTCGCTCTTCAAGGGCGTTCCGCTCCTGGGTCAGCTCTTCTCGGGGCCGCCCGTCGGCATCGGACTGCTGTCGGCGGGAATCATCCTCGCGATCATGGTCATCCCCTTCATCGCCTCGGTGATGCGCGACGTCTTCGAGGTGACGCCGCCGATGCTGAAGGAGTCGGCCTACGCATTGGGCTCGACGACGTGGGAGGTGGTCTGGAGCGTCGTCCTGCCGTACACCAAGACAGGGGTCGTCGGCGGCATCATGCTCGGCCTCGGTCGCGCCATCGGCGAGACGATGGCGGTGACCTTCGTCATCGGCAACTTCAACCAGCTCAATTCGCTCTCGCTTTTCGAGGCTGCGAACAGCATCACCTCGGCACTCGCCAACGAATTCGGCGAGGCCGCGCCCGGCCTTCATCAGGCGTCGCTGATCTATCTCGGGTTGGTGCTGTTCCTGATCACCTTCGTCGTGCTGTCGATCTCCAAGATCCTGCTGCGGCAGTTGAAGAAGCGCGAAGGGGTGGTCGCTTGAGTTCCGCCACGGCCGACTCTGCGGACTCACGTCGCGCGACCCGCATCGCGCTGCACGCGCGACGCAAGGTCGTCAACGTCGTCGCCCTCACGCTGGCACTGGCGGCGATGTCGTTCGGCATCTTCTGGCTGATCTGGATCCTGATCGAGACCTTCAGGCTCGGCATCGGCGGCCTGAGCCTGTCGCTCTTCACCGAGATGACCCCTCCGCCGCAGGCGGAGACCGGCGGCCTCGCCAACGCGATCTTCGGCTCGCTCGCGATGGTGACGCTGGCAACGTTGCTCGGCACGCCGATCGGCATCCTCGCCGGCATCTATCTTGCGGAGTACGGCCAGAAGGGCTGGCTCGGCAGCACGACCCGATTCATCAACGACATCCTGCTGTCGGCCCCGTCGATCGTCATCGGCCTGTTCATCTACTCGGTCGTCGTCGCCCGGACGCACACCTTCTCGGGCTTCGCCGGCGTCCTGGCGCTGGCACTGATCGTGATCCCGGTCGTCATCCGCACGACCGAGAACATGCTGTCGCTGATCCCGAACGCCTTGCGCGAGGCTGCCTACGCGCTGGGCACGCCGAAGTGGCGCGTCGTCCTTACCGTGACGCTGAAGGCAGCGCGCGCTGGCGTCATGACAGGTATCCTGCTCGCCTTCGCGCGGATCGCCGGCGAGACTGCACCGCTGCTTTTCACTGCGCTTTCGAACCAGTTCTGGACCAGCGACATGACGCAGCCGATGGCGAGCCTGCCGGTGACGATCTTCAAGTTCGCGATGAGCCCGTACGAGAATTGGCAAAAACTCGCATGGGCCGGCGTGTTCCTGATCACCATCGGCGTCTTGTTGCTGAACGTGTTCGCCCGCATCTTCTTCCGCAACAAGGCCTGACCGGACCTCATCGATGGACGCCAAAGTCGCCCTTTCACCCAGCGAAGTTCCCAAGCTGTCGGTGCGTGGCCTGAATTTCTACTACGGGAAGTTCCACGCCCTGAAGGCCATCACGCTCGACATCCCGGAGAAGAAGGTCACGTCCTTCATCGGCCCGTCGGGCTGCGGCAAGTCGACCCTGCTGCGCACTTTCAACCGCATGTACGAGCTCTACCCGGAGCAGCGCGCCGAGGGCGAGATCATTCTCGACGGCGCCAACCTGCTGACTTCGAAGGAGGACGTCTCGCTGATCCGCGCCAAGGTCGGCATGGTCTTCCAGAAGCCGACCCCGTTCCCGATGTCGATCTACGACAACGTCGCCTTCGGCGTGAAACTGTTCGAGTCGCTGCCGCGCATCGAGATGGACGAGCGCGTCGAATGGGCGCTGAGGAAGGCCGCGCTCTGGGGCGAGGTGAAGGACAAGCTCGGCCAGAGCGGCTCGGGCCTTTCGGGCGGTCAGCAGCAGCGCCTGTGCATCGCGCGCGGCATCGCCATTCGCCCCGAGGTGCTGCTCCTCGACGAGCCGTGCTCGGCGCTCGACCCGATCTCGACCGGCAAGATCGAGGAGCTGATCCACGAACTGAAGAACGAGTACACGCTGGTGATCGTCACCCACAACATGCAGCAGGCCGCGCGCTGCTCCGACTACACCGCCTACATGTACCTCGGCGACCTGATCGAGTTCGGCCGGACGCAGGACGTCTTCATGCGTCCGAAGAAGAGGGACACCGAGGACTACATCACCGGACGCTTCGGCTGAAGCGCGAACCGACATGACCGATCGCCATCTTTCCACCCAGTTCGACGCCGAGCTCACCGGCATCTCCACGCGCGTCCTCGAGATGGGTGGCCTCGTCGAGTCGCAGGTCGCCCGCGCCGTCCATGCGCTGGTGAACTTCAGCAGCGATGTCGCCGCCGAGGTCCTCGCCACCGAGGCTCGCGTCAACCAGACCGAGGTCGAGATCGACCTCGATCTCTCGACCATCATCGCCCGGCGACAGCCGACGGCGCGTGATCTGCGCCTGTTGATCGCGATCTCGAAGACGATTGCCAACCTCGAGCGCGTCGGCGACGAGGCGGCCAGGATCGCGCGCACCGTGCAGCGCCTCGTCAACTCGGGCGTCTCGAGCCGGCTGCGACTGCCGGTCAGCGACCTCGTCTACGAATCGGAGCTCGCCGTGTCGCAGCTCAGAAAGGCGCTCGACGCGTTCGCGCGTCTCGACGTCGACCGCGCCGTCGAGGTGCTCAAGCGCGACGACCTGATCGACCAGGAGTTCGAGGGCCTGCTGCGCAAGCTCATCACCTTCATGATGGAGGACGCGCGCACGATCTCGTCGAGCATCGACCTGATCTTCGTCGCCAAGGCGATCGAGCGCGTCGGCGACCATGCCAAGAACCTCGCCGAGCAGATCATCTACATCGTCAAGGGCACCGACGTGCGCCACAACCCGGTGGGCATGGTCGAGACGCTCGTCCGCTGACAGGAGGGCCGCGCATGAGCCGGATTCTCGTGGTCGAAGACGAAGCGGCGATCGCCGAGCTGATCGCTATCAACCTGCGCCATGCGGGATTCGAGGTGACGATTGCCGGCGATGCCGAACAGGCCCAGGTCGCCGTCGACGGCGTGCTGCCGCACCTTGTCGTGCTCGACTGGATGCTGCCGGGGCAAAGCGGGCTTGCGCTCGCCCGTCGCTGGCGCGCCGAATCGCGCACGAAGTCGATCCCGATCGTCATGCTCACCGCCCGCGCGGAGGAGAGCGACACGATTTCCGGCCTCGATGCCGGGGCCGACGACTATCTCACCAAGCCGTTCTCCGCCAACGAGCTGCTCGCGCGCATCCGCGCGCTGCTGCGCCGGCGCGCGCCCGAGGCACTTGACGCCGCGGTCGAGGTCGGCCCGCTCGCCATCAACCCGGCGACCCGCCGGGTCACGAGCGGCGACCGCGAGGCGAGGGTTGGCGCGACCGAGTTCAAGCTGCTCCACTTCCTCATGACCCATCCCGAGCGTGTCCACAGCCGGGCGCAGTTGCTCGACCGGGTCTGGGGCGATCACGTGTTCATCGAGGAGCGCACGGTCGACGTGCATGTGAAGCGTCTGCGCGAGGCGCTCGCTGCCGTCTCTTGCCAGCACATGATCGAGACCGTGCGCGGTGCCGGCTATCGGCTCACGCACGTTCAGGCGGCTACGGCTTAGCCGCACTTCGCTGCCGAATGGCCTGGCTGCTGCCTCGATTCGTCGCCGGGCTGCTGTGCATGGCGGCCGGCGCATTGTTCGGGCTGCTGGGCGGCAACCGCCACTCTGCGTTGATTGGCGCGCTGGCGATGGGCGTGATCGCTTTCGCAGCCATCGTCGCCGTCGATTCGCTGCGCGGTTGGCGGCTGATGCGGTGGCTGCGCGGCTCGCGGGCGGAAATGGCGCCGCGTGACTCGGGCTTTTGGGGCGAGATCGGCTATCGCGTCGAAAGGAGCCTGCGCGCCCTCGAGCGCGACGCCGAGGCCGGGCGCGTGCGCCTGGCCCAGTTCGTCTCGGCGATGGAGGCCTCGCCGAACGGCGTTCTCCTGCTCGACGCGGACGACAAGATCGAATGGTGCAACGCGCGTGCCGCGGAGCACTTCGGGCTGGATCCGCTGCGCGATCAGCGCCAGCGGGTCACCAACCTGATCCGCTCGCCGGCGTTCGTGTCGTACCTTCAGTCGGGCAATTTCGTCGAACCGGTCGTCTTTCAGGAGCCGCGCGGTCAAAGGCAGTTGCAGGTGCAGATCCGTCGCTACGGCAGCGATGCCAAGCTCGTGCTGTCGCAGGACACGACAGAGAGCGAGCGCGCCGAGGCGATGCGACGCGACTTCGTCGCAAACGTCTCGCACGAGATCCGAACGCCGCTGACGGTGCTCTCGGGCTTCCTGGAGACGCTGCGCGACTTGCCCCTTCCCGAGGTCGAGCGCCGGCACGTGATTGCGCTGATGAGCCAGCAGGCCGAACGCATGGGCCTTCTCGTCGCCGACCTGCTCATCCTGGCCCGTCTCGAAGGCGGTCCGCGGCCGGCCGTCGACCGCTGGGTGAGCGTGGCCGCAATCCTGACCCGGGTCGAGGCCGCGGCGCGTGCCCTGTCGGCCGGCCGGCACACGATCGCGTTCGGTGACGCCGGCGCGGCGCAGATCGCGGGCAACGACGTCGAGCTTCACAGCGCCGTTGCCAACCTGGTCGACAACGCGATCCGCTACACCGCCGACGGTGGCCGCATCGAGGTGAACTGGAGGGTGGGCGAGAACGGCCGGGGCGACATCGCCGTCGTCGACACCGGCCGCGGCATCGCCCGCCTGCACCTGTCACGCCTCACCGAACGCTTTTACCGCGTCGACAGCAGTCGCTCGCGCGAGTCGGGTGGCACCGGCCTCGGGTTGGCCATCGTCAAGCACGTGATGCAGCGCCATGGCGGCGAGCTCGACATCGCCAGCGAGCCGGATCGGGGATCGACATTTCGCCTTGTCTTCCCTGCGGTGCGCGTGCGGGTGCCCGAGGTCGTGTCGGGCGAGAGCGGCGCGCAGGTCGGCGGCGACGCCGAGCTGACCGCGCCCTGAGCGCTCGGCAGTCGCTCCGGGCTCAGGGTCGAGCGGGACGGCGATAGAGCCGTGTGACGTCGTCGTTGCTGCGATTCCTGTATTCGCGTCCGATCAGCTGCCACGCGGGGTCGGAGGGCGTGAAAGGGCCCGTCAGGAACAGGTAGGCGCAGGCCGTTTTAGCCGCAGGCGTGACAGCGTCCACGCGGTAGCCCCCGAGATACTCGAGCGCCACCACCTCCGGACGCGGCATGTTCGGCGCGGAAACGCACTCGGTCGCCGGCACCTGATTGCCGATGCGCTGGACCATCGACCGATAGCTGCGCGCGTTGTCGAGCGGCGGCAGCAGCAGCGTCATCGCGAGCAGCCAGCACAGGGCGACGCCGCCGGCGGGCAGGACCAGGCTCTTCCAGAGCGGATGGCGGTTCCTGCCGGTGCGCCAGCGCACGAGCCAGAGCCAGGCGAGCGTTCCCGCGACCGCGAAGAGCAGGGCGAGCGTCGAGAACTCGCGCGGGTAGCCGATCGACAGCTTGGCGACATTGGCGGCGAGCTTCGCCGGCGTGCCGGTGCGCATGGCGACGTAGAAAAGCCATCCGGTCGCCGCCGCAGCGGTGAAGAAGCAGACCGAGAACCAGTCGATGGCTGCGGAGGCGCTGCGGTTCAGGGTGGGCAGGGCGAAGGCGGCCAGCACGGCAAGGGCGGGCAGGGCGAGCATCAGGGCGCGATCCGATCCGCCCATCGCGAGCCACACGCCCAGCATGAGGACCAGCACGGCGAGCGGCGCGACGATGTGCGGGCTCAGCAAACGACGCCGCCACTGCCAGATCGTCCAGATCGCGAGCAGCCAGGCCGGCCACGTGAACCAGGCCAGGGCGCGAACGAGACCGGCCGGCGAAGCCACCCTGTCGAGTCGATTCGCCCAGGCCCCGAGGCCGGTTGCGGCGATCGCACCGAGCGCGGCGCCGACGGCGATCCAGAGCAGGAGGGAGCGCGTGCCGGCATCGCCCCGCAGTCGCAACAGCGCCACCCCCGCGCCGATCGCAGCGAGCAGCATCGCGATGCTCGGGGCGCCGCTCGCCGCCAGGGCGACGATGGCGAGCGCGGCGATCGCGCCGCCGAGCGTCGGGCGCTCGGCGCTCGTCGCCATGGCGAACAGGTACAGCGATACCGCGGCGAGCTGGGCGAGCTCCGGCGTGGTTTCGTGGCCGAGCTGCAGCAGGCCGAGCGAGGCGATCAGGGCGAGGAGTGCGCCGTCGGCGATCGCGCGAGCGTAATCGTCGGGCTTTGCTTCGCCGCCGAAGGCGAAGGGCAGCGGCTGCGCCGACTCCAGCCGCGCCAGTCGAAACGCGGCGTGCCAGGTGAACGCGAGCGCGAGGGCGAGCAGAAGCGCGAAGGGGAGACGAGCGGCGAAGGCGGGATCGAGCCAGGGGCTCGACAGCTTCACGAAGACCGCCCCGATCCAGTAGGGCAGGAGCGCGCCGTCGGCAGGAAGTCCGCCCACGGTGGGCGCGAACCACGAGGTCGCGCCCCGGGCGATGTTGAAGATGTAGCCGAAGGCCGTGATGTCGGCGCTTTTCCACGGATCGCGGCTGAAGAGGCCCGGGAGCACGTAGGCGGCGCTCAGGACGTAGAGCGCGATCCTCGGCAACGGCGCCGCTTCCTTCTGGCTGACGAGCGCGGGGTTCGGAGAATTCACGCAGCAGATGGGAGACGGCGACCGCGAATGATGCCGCAAGCGGCGTGCTGAACGCGCCGGTGAGCGCCCGGGGCCAGACCTTTGCCGTTGCGGATCGCCAGACGCAAAAAAGGCAGCCGCAGCTGCCTTTCCTGTCCGCGGGAGCGAACTACTTCTTCGCCTTGAGGTGGGCGAACTTGTTGCGGAACTTCTCGACCCGGCCGCCGAGAGAATCGACGCTCTTCTGGGTGCCGGTGTAGAACGGGTGCGACTCGCTCGTGGTCTCGAGCTTGTAGAGCGGAAGCTCGCGGCCATCGTCCATCTTCACGGTTTCGCGCGTCTGGGCGCACGAGCGGGTGACGAACTTGAAGCCGTTGGAGAGATCGACGAAGCAGACTTCGCGATACGCCGGGTGGATGCCTTCTTTCACGGTATGCCTTTGCAAGTGGTGCCGGGAGCCACGCCGCGCTGAAAGTCCTTCAGTGGCGCACTTTCCGATGAGCCTGCGATTCTAGCGCGAGCCGGCATCCCGGGCTAGCCGCCGCGGCGCATCATGTCGAAGAAGTCGTTGTTGTTCTTCGTCGCCTTCATCTTCTCGAGGATGAACTCCATCGCCTCGATCTCGTCCATCGAGTAGAGGAGCTTGCGCAGGATCCAGCTCTTTTGCAGGATTTCGGGCTTAAGGAGGAGTTCCTCGCGCCGCGTTCCCGACTTGTTCAGCAGGATCGACGGATAGACGCGCTTTTCCGACATCCGGCGGTCGAGGTGGATCTCGCAGTTGCCGGTGCCCTTGAATTCTTCGTAGATCACCTCGTCCATCCGGCTGCCGGTCTCGACCAGCGCCGTGCCGATGATGGTGAGCGAGCCGCCTTCCTCGATGTTGCGCGCGGCGCCGAAGAAGCGCTTCGGGCGCTGCAGCGCATTGGCGTCGACGCCGCCGGTGAGCACCTTGCCCGACGAGGGCAGGACGTTGTTGTAGGCGCGCGCCAGTCGCGTGATCGAGTCGAGCAGGATGACGACGTCCTTCTTCATCTCGACCAGCCGCTTGGCGCGCTCGATCACCATCTCGGCAACCTGCACGTGGCGCGCGGCCGGCTCGTCGAAGGTGGAGCTGATGACCTCGCCGCGCACGGTGCGCTGCATCTCTGTGACTTCTTCCGGCCGCTCGTCGACGAGCAGCACGATCAGGTAGACCTCGGGATAGTTCGCGATCAAGGCGTGCGCGAGGTTCTGCATCATCACCGTCTTGCCGCTCTTGGGCGCCGAGACGAGGAGGGCGCGCTGGCCTTTGCCGATCGGCGCGATCAGGTCGATGATCCGGCTCGTGATGTTCTCTTCGTTCTTGATGTCGCGCTCGAGCTTGAACTGCTCTTTCGGGAAGAGCGGCGTCAGGTTCTCGAACATGATCTTGTGCTTGCTCTCCTCGGGGAGCAGGTCGTTGATCTTGTCGACCTTCACCAGCGCGAAGTAGCGCTCGCCGTCCTTCGGCACCCGCACCTCGCCTTCGACCATGTCGCCGGTGTGCAGGTTGAAACGACGGACCTGGCTCGGCGAGAGGTAGATGTCGTCGGTCGACGCCATGTAGCTCGCCTCGGGGGATCGCAGGAAACCGAAGCCGTCGGGGAGGACCTCGAGCACGCCGTCGCCGAAGACCTGCTCGCCGGCCTTGGCGCGCTTCTTCATGATCGCGAACATCAGCTCCTGCTTGCGCATGCGGGCGACGTTCTCGATCTCGAGCGCCTCGCCCATCTTGATGAGCTCGGAGACGTGGATCGCTTTCAGTTCGGAGAGGTGCATGGAGAGAGCGCGACTCGGCGCCTGAGGTGGGTCTGCGGGGGAGGGGCGCGGCGCGAGCCGGCGACAGGCCGCGCCGAGCGCAGCCCTGGACGTCAAACAACGGAGATCGGAGGAGAAGCGGCAACCGCTTCGCGCTGTGCCTCGGGGCCGGCCTGCGGGCGATCTGCTCGATCGGGCAGGCGGGGTACCTGGTGTCTCGTGCCGGAAGCAGACGCCGCGTCGAACGCGGCGGAAAGCTCCCTTCGTTAGCGTCCGATTATAGGTGAGAGTCGATGAAGGCCGTCAACTGCGCCTTGGAGAGCGCTCCGACCTTGGTCGCGGCGAGTTCGCCGTCCTTGAAGAGCATCAGGGTGGGGATGCCGCGGATGCCGTACTTGGCGGGCACGTCGCGGTTCTCGTCGACGTTCATCTTGGCGATGCGGAGCTTGCCGTCGTAGTCCTTCGAGACCTCGTCGAGGATCGGCGCGATCATCTTGCAGGGGCCGCACCATTCGGCCCAGTAGTCGACGAGCACGGGCGTCCCGGCCTCGAGCACGTCGGCGTTGAACGATGCGTCGGACGTGTGGGTGATCAGCTCGCTGCTCATGTCGTTTCCTCGCTGCCTGTGAGGGCCAGATGGGCACGCAATCATCGCCTTCAAGGACAGCGTCGCCGTGCACAATCATTCTGGCACACCGGCTCTCGCAGCGCGCCGCGCCGCCCTCAACTGCGCCCTATGACGACGATAGCCCGAGTGAAGCCCGGCGGCGCCGACGATGCACCTGCCGGCGTGCCGGTCGACCGACGCTGGGACGCCATCGCCGCCGCGAGTGCCGACTGGGCGCGGGGCGCCTCGGTCTCGTGGCGAGATGCCGTCGTGATCGTGCCGTTCGTGGAGTTGCTTGCGCCGGCCCGTCGCGCGTTCGCGCGGCTCGGCACCTGGATGCCGCGCATCGAGACGACGCGCACCCTCGCGGCCTCGCTCGGTCCGCCCAGCTCGGCCGACGCGCAAGGCAGCTTCGACGCCGCGCTCGAGGGGCTCGTCGCGACGCAGCTCCTGGCGCGCGAGCGATGGGGCGCCGAGTGGCTGCGTCGCGACCGGCGCGGCTTCGAGCATGGCGCGCAGCGGGTTGCAACGACGGCGCACGACCTTGCGCGCGCAGCGACGACGATGCCGCCCGCAGCGCGCGCGGCCTGGTGGCAGTCGGTGCGCGACGCGCTCGATGCAGTGCCGGGCGGCCCAGCGGGGCTCGACAAGATGCTGGCGCGGGTCGCCGTCGAATGGGGTTCGCAGACCGCGGATGAATCGACCGATCGTCTGTTCCGGCTGCGCCCTTCGGGGTGGATCGCGGTCCAGGCGGGCGGCGCCGATCCGCTCACGATGGCGCTGCTCGCCCACGGCGATGCGCCGGCGCTCGTCGTCGATGCCGACGTGCCACTCGACCGGCCCTTCGGCGAGCTCGCGCACGCGCTCTCCGCCGATCCGCCCGCGCACGTGCTCTGCGACGGCTTCGAGGACGAGGCCTGGGCCGCCGCCGCGCAGGCGATCGACCACCTCGCACGCGGCGAGCGGCCGGTCGCGCTGGTGGCGCTCGACCGGGTGCTCGTCCGCCGCGTGCGCGCGCTGCTCGAGCGCGCCGGCGCGCGCATCGTCGACGAGACCGGCTGGAAGATGTCGACGACGCGCGCCGGCGCGAGCGTGATGACGCTGCTCCAGGCCGCACGCCCGACCGCGAGCGCCGACGCCTACCTCGACTGGCTCAAGTCATTGCCGGCGACCGCGACGGCCGATGCGGGCTCGCTCACCGCGCTCGAGGCGCTCTGTCGCCGCCGGCGCCTCGCACGGCGCGATGCGATCACTGCCGGTGCGCTCACGGGCAGCGCGGCGCGGCTGCATGTCGAAGCGTCGACCACGCTCGACGCTTTCGCGGCGTCCTCGCGCCGAAGCCTGCCGTCATGGCTCGAGGCCGTCCACGTTGCGCTCGAGCGCTGGGGCGTCCTCGCGCAGTTGCGTGACGACGAGGCCGGCCGCCAGGCTCTGGCGGCGCTCGGCGTCGACCCTCCGCTCGAGCCGGCGCGGCACGCCTCGCTGTCCGACGGCGTCGAGCCGCTGACGCTGGCCGAGTTCACACGCTGGGCCGACGACGTGCTCGAGCGGGTGACTTACCGACCGGGCCTCGCCGCGCCCGAGCCCGGCGAGGCCGCCGAGCCCGGTCTCGGCGCTCCCGATGTCGTCGTCACGCCGCTGGCGCGGACCATGCTGCGCCCGTTCGCCGCGGTCGTCATGCCGGGTGCCGATTCCCGCTCGCTCGGTGCGCTTGCGGTCGACGACTCGCTCCTGCCGCGCCGCGTGGCCGCGGCGCTGGGCCTGCCGACGGCCGCGAGTCGGCGCGACACGGAGTTGCTCGCCTTCGCCCAGGCGCTCGGCCTGCCGCGCGTGACGATCTCGCGTCGACGCGGCGATGCCGGCGATCCGGTTGCGGCAAGCCCGTTCGTCGAGTGGTTTCGCTCGGCTCTTGCCGAGGTGCGCTCGCCGGAAGGCGTGCCCGGAGATCTGCGGCCGTGGCGCGATCCGCGCGGCGTGCGCCGCCTCGCGGCCGTGCCGGTCGTGCCGACTGCGCCGGCGGTGCCGGCGGATGCGCTGCCGTCGCGCCTGTCCGCGAGCGCGTTCGAGGCCTTGCGGGCGTGTCCTTATCGCTTCTTCGCCGAGCGCGTGCTGAAGCTCTCGGAGACCGACGAGCTCGACGACGAAGTCGAGAAGCGCGACTACGGCACCTGGCTGCACGACGTCCTCGACGTCTTTCATCGCGAGCGCGCCGGCCCACGCGCGGCCGGCGCCGACGTCGCGCGACTGCGCGAGATCGGCGAGGACGTACGCGCCGAGATGGGCATCGATGCTGCGGCGTTCCTGCCCTACGACGCGAGTTTCGCGGGCTTCGTGCCGCGCTACGTGACCTGGCTGCACGCGCGCGAGCGCAGCGGCTGGCAGTGGCAGAGCGGTGAAAGCGAGACCCGCCGATCTCCTGCCGAGCTCGACGGGCTGGAGCTCTACGGCTTCATCGATCGCATCGATCGGCGCGAGGGCAAGGACGGACCGGTGCTCGAGCTCATCGACTACAAGACCGGCAGCGCCGAGAAGCTGAAGGAGACGTTGCGCGAGCCGCTCGAGGACACGCAGCTGGCGTTCTATGCGGCGCTCGTCGGCGAAGATCTTCCGGTGACGGCCAGCTATCTCGCCATCGACCGCACGAAGGGGCTGATGCCGGTCGTGCATCACAACGTCGCCGACGACGCGCGCAGCCTCCTGGCCGGTCTCGCCGACGAGATGGGACGCCTGCGCGCCGGCGCGGGACTGCGCGCGCTCGGCGAAGGAAGTGCCTGCGACTACTGCCAGGCCCGCGGACTGTGCCGGCGCGACCATTGGGGGCGAAGCGTCGATGGCGCGTGAGCAGCCGGCCCTGCGCGTCGACGGCCGGCTCGTCGAGGCGCCGGCGTTCTACGCCGCCGCCTGCGACCCGGCGCGCTCGTGCGTCGTCGAGGCGTGCGCTGGGTCGGGCAAGACCTGGATGCTCGTCTCGCGCATGCTGCGCGCGCTCCTCGACGGCGCGGCGCCGCACGAGATCCTGGCGATCACCTTCACCCGCGCGGCGGCGGGCGAGATGCGCGAGCGGCTCGACCGATGGCTCTCCGACTTCTCGGCGCCGCGCTCGACCCACGAAGAGCGCGTCCGTGCGCTTGTCGACCGCGGCCTCGACGCGGCGCGGGCCGCGGCGCTCGCGCCCGAGCTCGGCAGCCTGCAGGCGCGCGTGCTGGCGGCTGGCCGAACCGTCGAGATCCGCACCTTTCACGGCTGGTTCGCGCAGCTGCTGCGATCGGCTCCGCTCGCGCTGCTCGACCGGCTCGGCGTGCAGGGCGACGCCGAGCTCGTCGAGGACTGGCGCGAGCACCGCACGGCCGTGCATCGCGTCTTCCATGCCGCGCTCCTGCGCGACGAGGCCCTTCGTGCCGACCACGCTGCGGCGACGGCGCGGCGCGGCCGCCACCAGTTGCGCGTCTGGCTCGACGTCGTCTGGGACCGGCGTGTCGAGTTCGAGCTCGCCGACGAGGCCGGTGTCCTCGCCACGAGTGTCGAGCGCGCCGAGGAGGTGTGGCCCGAGCTCGCCGCCTACGCCCATCCGGCCGAGTCGATCGCGACGGCGGCGTGGAACGAGCGCCTGCGCGCGGCGGCTCGAGAACTCGTGTCGGCGCGCGGCAAGCTGGCGCGAGACGCCGGCGAAGACCTCGCGACCGCCCTCTCGCTGGCGCCGCAAGACCGTTTCGCCGCCGTCTGGTCCACGCTCTTCACCGCGATGGACGAGCGGCGCGCCTTTGCCCGGGGATTGCCGCTCGCGGAAGAGGCGCAGTGGGCGCTCGAGCACCTCGCCACCCAGGTTCATCAGCATGAATCGCGCGAGGAGCACCTGTGCATGGTCCGCCTCGGGCGGGCGCTGCTCGCCGCGCTCGCCGACTACAAGCGCGCGCAGGGGCTGGCGGACATGGCCGACCTCGAGCGTGTCGCACTCGTCCTGCTGCGCGACGGCGAGCTGTCGGGCTGGGTCCAGGAGCGGCTCGACGCTCGTGTGTCGCATCTGCTGATCGACGAGTTCCAGGACACCAGCCCGCTCCAGTGGCACGCCCTCCACGGCTGGCTCGCGGGCTACGCCGGCGCCGGCGGTGGCGCGAGCGGCCAGCGGCCGCCGGGGGTCTTCATCGTCGGCGATCCGAAGCAGAGCATCTATCGATTCCGGCGCGCCGAGCCGCGCGTGTTCGAGGCTGCTGCGTCGTTCGTGCGTGACGGGCTCGGCGGCAGCGTTCTCGCCTGCGACCACACCCGTCGCAATGCGCCCCGTGTGATCGAGGCGATCAACGGCGTGTTCCTCGCCGCCGGCGACGGGTTCCCGGGCTTTCGCCGGCACACCACTGCGATCGGCGCCGACCCGACCAGCGAAGTGACCACGCTGGCGCGGGTCGGCCGTCCGCCTCGGCCGGCGTCGCGCCGCAGCGAAGGCGCGGCGCCGCTGGCCTGGCGCGACAGCCTCACCTCGCCGCGGCTCGTGGCCGACGAGGTCCTGCGCGAGCGGGAGGCCGAAGCGGTTGCCGACGAGGTCGCCTCAACAATCGTGGCCGGCACGCGCGCCGACGACATCTACGTCCTCTGTCGCAAGCGCCAGTCGCTGCGGCTCGTGGCCTTGGCGCTCGAGCGGCGCCACGTCGGCCACTCGGCGGTGGAAGATGCCATGCTGGCCGAGACCACCGAGGCGCAGGACCTGATCGCGCTCCTCGACGCGCTTGTCTCGACCGGCCACGACCTGTCGCTCGCGCGCGCCCTGCGCAGCCCGCTGTTCGGCGCTTCCGACCTCGACCTGCTCGCGATCAGGGAGCGCGCGGCCGAGGGTGCGAGCTGGTGGCGCGCCCTGCGCGAGCTCGAGGCGGCGAGTCCCGCCCTTGAACGCGCGCGCGGCCTGCTCGCACGCTGGCACGCACTTGTCGCAACTCTGCCGCCGCACGACCTGCTCGATCGCATCGTCGTCGAGGGCGACCTGCACGCGCGCTACGCGGCCGCCGTGCCGCCCGAGCAGCGGGGCTTCGCGCTCGACGCGATCGACGCCGTGCTGGCTCAGTCGCTCTCGCTCGACGGCGGGCGCTACTCGACGCCGTATGCGTTCGTGCGCGCGCTGAAGAAGCGCGCCGTGAAAGCCGCGCTGCCGGTGCGCGCCGCGGCGGTGCGGCTGCTCACCGTGCACGGCGCGAAGGGCCTGGAGGCCGACACCGTCTTCGTCGTCGACGCCGAGCCCGAGCGCAGCAACCCGCCGACGACGACGCTGCTGGTCGAGTGGCCGGTCGAGGCCGAGCGGCCGACGCGCTGTGCCTTCGTCTACAACGAGAACCGGTGTCCGCCGTCGCTGCGCGCGCTGCTCGAAGACGAGACGCGAGCGCGCGAGCGCGAGGAGCTGAACGGCCTCTACGTGGCGATGTCGCGCGCCAGGCGCCGTCTCGTCTTCAGCGCCACCGAGCCCTATCTGGCGCCGCTCGGGCCGACGTGGTGGAGCCGCGTCGGCGCCGTGGCTTCGGCCCGGGCCCCGCAGCGACAGGCCGAGCTCTTCCTCGACTTGCCGAACCTCGGCTCGGTCGCCGCGCCGGATGCCGGCGACGTGGTGGTCGCGACGCTGCCGCCGTGGCGGTCGTCGAGCAGCGACGCGCCGGTCGCGGTCGGGGCGGATGCATCGGCTGCGGCTTCGCCTGCTGCGGCGACGGACGCTTCGACGGCGAGCGCCAAGCTGGGTAGGGCGGTGCACCGCGCGCTCGAATGGATCGTCGCCGACGCCGGAATCGACCTCGACGAGGCCGCCGCCGCCGCGGCGCGCGAGTTCGGCGCTTCGGCCGGGATGGTCCGGCGCAGCGTTGCGGCTGTCGTCGACCATCCGGACGGCGCACGCTTCTTTCGCGGTGTGCAGATCCGCTGGAGCGGCAACGAGGTGACGCTGAGCGACCAGGGCGATGTCGTGCGCATCGACCGCCTGGTGCTCGTCGACCAAGCAGAAGGTCCCGTCTGGTGGGTGCTCGACTACAAGCTGAGTCAGTCGCCCGAGGAACTCCCGCCCTATCGCGAGCAGTTGTTGCGCTACCGGGCGGCGGTCGAACGTGCCCAACCCGGCGAGGTGGTGCGCTGCGCCTTCGTGGCCGGCGACGGCAGGATCGTCGAGGTCGCGTAGAGGCGTCGACAGAGAAGATCTTCACGCCGAGAAGGCCGCGTTTCGCGCGCCTTCTCGCCGGTTCGGGAAAGCGTCCGCTAGGCTCCAATTCGCCAACTTCGTCTGTCGCGATGCCGTCCGCTGTCGCCCCTGCTGTCCGTTCCTCCTCGCCGATGCGCGCCTTCGGCCGCTACACGCTGCAGCGGCTCCTGGGCAAGAGCGCGGCGACGATGACCTGGCTGGCCGTCGACAACGCGAGCGCGACGGAATCGATGCTGACGATGCCTCGCCTTCCGCCCACCGGCCAGGGCGGGCTCGGCGACTGGCTTTTCGCGGCGCGAAGGGCGGCCAGGCTCGATCATCCCAACCTCGCGCCGATCGTCGAGTACGGTGTCCATGAGCATTGGCCGTTCGTCGCCGTGCACCGCGGCACGACCACGACGCTCGGCGAATGGCTGGCGCAGCATCCGGCGCCCCCGGTCGAAGACGCGGCGGCCTGGATCGCCGGCGTGCTGCGCGGCCTGGCCTACGCCCACGACGCCGGCATCGCGCACCTCGACCTGCAGCTGCACAGCATCCTCGTCGACGAACGCGGCCAGGCGCTCGTCATGGGACTCGGCGCGGCGCACGACTCGGGCCAGTCAGCCGCAGAGCCGGGTCGTTCCGACAGCAGGTCGATGCCGCTCGATCCGTCGGCGCTGCGCCAGCAGCGTGCCTCGGCCGAGCGCGACGTGCTCGCCTGCGGCGTCGTGCTGCAGCGGCTTCTCTCCGGCGTGCCGGTGCTCGGAACCGATGACGTCGCGCAAGCGATCGAGGCGATGGCGCCGATCGGGCGCGAGTTCGTGCGCCTGCCGTGGACGACGCCGCACACCATTCCCGAGCCCTTGCGCGCGATCGCCAACCGCAGCACCGCCGGCCAGGCGCGCCTGCGCTACCGCGGCGCGCGCACCTTCCTCGGCGCGCTCGACGGCTGGCGCGAGTCGGCCCAGGACTCCGGCGGACCGGTGGCGCTTCTGCTCGATCGCCTGCGCACCGTCGGCCACCTGCCGGCGCTGCCCGGCCTCGCGGCGCGCGTCCAGCGCGTGACGGCCCGCGAGAGCCAGCGCACGGACGAGATCGCCCGCTATCTGCTGCCCGACCTGGCGCTCTCGTTCGAGCTGCTCAAGACACTGAATTCGGCCCAGGTCCAGGGCACTCAGATCGCCGGCAACGGACCGGTGCTGACCTTGCGCCGGGTGGTCGCGCTGATCGGCGTCAACGGCGTGCGCGAGGCGGCCAACAGCCTGCGCACCTGGCCCGGGCCGCTCGACACCCAAGGCGCGGCCGCACTGCGTTCGACCATCGATCGGGTGCGTCTGGCCGGCCATGTCGCCCAGGCGCTGCGCCCGGCGGGCTACGACGCCGAGGTCGTCTACCTGATCGCCGTGCTGCAGAACCTCGGCCGCCTCCTGCTCGCCTATCACTTCGCCGACGAGGCCGAGCAGATCCGCCAGTTGATGCAGCCGGTGACGGCGAGCCGAAGCGAGGGAGATGCGGCGCCCGTCGAGCAGCCGGGCCTGAGCGCACAACTTGCGGCGTTCGCCGTTCTCGGGGTCGAGGTCGATGCCCTGGGCCATGCGGCTGCGCGGCAGTGGGGCCTCGGCGACGACATCGTGCACATGACGAGGCGCGTGCCGTCCGATGCCCCGGTGCGAAAGCCCGACGGCGACGGCGACCTGCTGCGCCTCCTCGGCAGTGCGGCCAATGAAACCGTCGAGGCGCTCGATCTTCCTGCGGCGAAGATCGCGCTTGCGCTCGGCCGCGTCGTCACCCGCTATGCCAAGGTGCTCCGGATCAGCACGCGCGTGCTGGGCGAAGCGGTCCAGGAGGCGCGGGGCACGCTGAAGGATGTCGGCCGCGTTCCCTCGCGGTCGGGCGAGCCGGCCCGGGCGGCGCTGTCGGCCGAGGCCGGCGCCGCGCCGTCCGCTTCGGCCTGAGCGACGAGCCGACGGACGACACGCGACGGCATCGAGTCCGACAGCGCGCCGAACCAGCCGGTGCCATGCTGGCCGGACCGAAGCCACGACACACAGTCATGTCCCGACCGGAAGAAGAGCGCTACACCGATCTCCTGCGTCACCTCGCGGCGCCCTCGGTGATCGATCCCGAGGGGCTGGCTGCGTCGCTGCGCGAAGTCGAGCGCCTGCATTCCATGGGGCATGTCACGCCGGCCCAGCTCGAGGACGCGCGCCACGCCTATGCGGCGACCATCGAGCGCGAGCCGCGGCAGGGTGCGCCGCGATCGCCGGAAACGCGCGCCGCGTCGCGGTGACACGTGAAAGGTGACGAGCCTGACCCCGGCACTGGTTGCAACGGTTAGGGCTGCTCCGTTCCCGACCTGACCCGGTTGGCCGCGCTTCCATGCGGGGAGGCCCGTCACCGACGATTCTAGGGGGCGAGCTTTTCCCGCCACGCCGCAAGGCCGTCAGGCGCGGACGCCGAGCTCGTCGCCCTCGTATTCGACGCCGAGCGGCTCGATCACCAGCCGCTTCGGGCCGCTCTCGACCGAGCCGGCCACCCAGGCGTCGACGCCGCCCTTTCGTGCGATCGCCGCGGTGCGCTCGGCGTCGGCGCGATCGACGAAGAGTGCGAAGCCCGCGCCCATGTTGAACGTGCCGTAGGCCTCGCGATCGTCGAGCCCCGCTTGCGACTGGATGAACGACAGCACGGCCGGCACCTCGGGAAGGACGTCGATGCGATAGGTGAAGTCGGAGCGATGGCGCATCAGCTTGCGCCAGCCGTGGCCGGTGACGTTGACGGCGTAGTGCACGCGCACCCCCGCCTTGGCGAGCGCCTCGGTGATCGGCGAATAGAGCACGGTCGGCTCGAGCAGCGCCTCGCCGTAGCTGACGGGCACCGCGCTCGAGGCCAGCGGCGTGAGGTAGCCGCGCGGCAGGCGCTTTGCCAGCTCGCGTGCCAGGCTGAGGCCGTTGGCGTGAATGCCGCTCGAGGCGAGCAGCACGATGGCGTTGCCGGGCGCGAGCCGTTCGCCCAGCGAGAGACGCTCCTTCGGCCTGACGATGCCGGTGCACGCTGCCGCGAGGTCGACGCGGCCTGCCTCGACGATGCCCGCGAGGGCCGGCGTCTCGCCGCCGCCCCAGGTGATGCCGCAGTGGTCGCAGGCGCGCTTCCAGCCGAGGACGAGCTGGCGCGAGCGTTCGGCGTCGTCGAACCAGGCCGAGCCGCCCGCGGCCCAGTAGGCCTGGACGACGACCGGCGTCGCGCCGACGGTGATGACGTCGTTGACGGCCATCGCGATCGTGTCCTGGGCGACCTTGGCGTAGGCGCTCGTGCCGGTGAGCTGCGCCATCTCGTCGGCGACCAGCGCCTTCGAGCCGAGGCATTCGACGATGCTCGCGAGATAGAACGGGCCGACGTCGATCACATAGGCGGATTCGCCGCGCGAGGCCTCGACCTCGCTGAAGCCGTGCCCGTCGAGATGGACGGCGGTCGCGGCGGCCGCCTTCTGGGCGGCGATCTTGAGCGGGTCGATGCGCTCGTAGTCGACCCCGGACGCGCCGTAGGTGAGCGGCGCGGGAACGGTGGGGATGTTCGATGCGTCTGTGGCCACGGCGGCCCGCATTATCCCGCAGCGCCGGTGCGCGAGGAGGCGACCCGTAGAATCGTTGCGATGTCCTCCATGGTGCTCGCGCGCAAGTACCGACCGCGCAATTTCGAGACGCTGGTGGGGCAGGCGCACGTCGTCCAGGCGCTCGCCAACGCGCTCACCCAGCAGCGCCTGCACCACGCCTATCTCTTCACCGGCACGCGCGGGGTCGGCAAGACGACGATCGCCCGGATCCTCGCGAAATCGCTCAACTGCACGGGTGCGGACGGCCAGGGCGGCATCACCGCGCATCCGTGCGGCGTGTGCGCCGCGTGCCGCGAGATCGACGCCGGCCGCTTCGTCGACTACGTCGAGCTCGACGCGGCCTCGAACCGCGGCGTCGAGGAGATCACGCGGTTGCTCGACCAGTCGGTCTACAAGCCGGTCGCGGGCCGCTTCAAGGTCTACCTGATCGACGAGGTCCACATGCTCTCGTCGCACGCGTTCAACGCGATGCTGAAGACGCTCGAGGAGCCGCCCGACTACCTGAAGTTCATCCTCGCCACGACCGATCCTCAGAAGGTGCCGGCGACGGTGCTGTCGCGCTGCCTGCAGTTCAACCTGCGGCCGATGGCGGCAGCGACGATCGTCGAGCACATGACGTCGATCCTCGCCAGCGAAGGCGTCGCGGTCGAGCCGGCGGCGCTGAAGCTGATCGCGCGCGCCGCGCGCGGTTCGATGCGCGACGCGCAGTCGCTCACCGACCAGGCGATCGCCTTCGGCAGCGGCCGGGTCGAGGAGGCCGGCGTGCGACAGATGCTCGGGGCGGTGGATCGAAGCCACGCCGTGCGCGCCATCGAGGCCGCGGCGGCCCGAGACGGCGCCGGAATGATCGCGGCCGTCGACGGCCTGCGCGAGCTCGGCCTGTCGGCGCCCGGAGCGCTCGAGGAAATGGCCGCGCTGCTGCAGGAGATGGCGGTCGCGCAGGCCCTGCCGGAATCACTCGACGCGGACGATGCCGACGGCGAGACCATTGCGCGACTGGCAGCGTTGCTGCCCGCCGACGAGACGCAGCTGCTCTACAGCATCGCTCTTTCCGGCCGGGCCGAGCTGGCCCTCGCTCCCGACGAATACAGCGGCCTCGTGATGGTGCTGCTGCGCATGCTGGCCTTCGCGCCGGCGGAAGAGCGCTCCTCGCCGCGGCCGACGCCGACACCGGGGTCGGCCGTGGCGTCGGCGCCGCGCGTTGCGACGCGGCCTGCGATCGAGCCGGTGGTGCAGGCTTCGGTCGCGGCGCGCCAGGAAGCGGCGGAGCCACAGGTTGCGCCGAGCGCGCCTGCTGTCCCCCTGGCAGCGTCTCCGGCGCCCGGCACGGTCGTTCGCGAGGGCCCGGTCGCCGCCGATCGCTGGACCGCGCTGGTCGGGCGGCTGGTCGAGGCGGGTGCGATCGCCGCAATGGTGCGTGAGCTCGCCATGCAGGCCCAGGGGCTGTCGCTCGTCGAGGCTCCGACGGGGCAGTCGTGGCGCCTGCGCGTCGAGCGCGAGAACCTGCGCGTGCCGGCGCTGCGCGAGCGCCTGCAGGCCGCGGCGTCCCAGCGCGAGGGCCTCGACGTGCGCCTCGAGATCGAGGCCGGCGCGGTCGACGACACGCCCGCCTTGCGCGAGGGCGCCGAGCGCAGTCGCCGCCAGGCCGAGGCCGAGCGCGTGATCCATGACGATCCGCTCGTGCAGGCCCTGATGGCGCAGTACAAGACGGCGCGCATCGTCCCGGGCTCGGTCAAGCCCCATTAGCGTTTTCGGCCGCGGCCGCGTTTCACGAGGAGCAGACGACATGATGAAGGGCCAACTTGCCGGCTTGATGAAGCAGGCGCAGGCGATGCAGGACAACCTGAAGAAGGCGCAGGAAGAGCTCGCGACGATCGAGGTCGAGGGCCAGTCGGGCGCCGGCCTCGTCAAGGTGACGATGACCTGCAAGCACGACGTCAAGCGCGTGGCCATCGATCCGAGCCTGCTCGGCGAGGACAAGGACATGCTCGAGGACCTGGTCGCCGCGGCGTTCAACGACGGGGTTCGCCGGGCCGAGGAAGTGAGCCAGGAGAAGATGGGCAAGCTCGGTGCGGGCATGGCCTTGCCCCCGGGCATGAAGCTGCCGTTCTGATGGCGGCACGATCGCGTGGCCGCTGAGCCGTCCCTCGAAGGCCTGGTGGAAGCGCTGCGCCGCCTCCCGGGCGTCGGCGTCAAGTCGGCGCAGCGCATGGCCTGGCACCTGCTCCAGCACGACCGCGACGGCGCGCGCCGCATCTCCGAAGCCTTGCAGACGGCGGTCGCCCGCGTGCGCCACTGCGATCGCTGCCACACCTTCACCGAAGGCGAGGTGTGCAGCATCTGCCTCGATGCGTCGCGCGACGCGCGCCAGCTCGCCGTCGTCGAGACGCCGGCCGACCAGGCCGCGTTCGAGCGTACCGGCAGCTACCGCGGCCTCTACTTCGTGCTGATGGGCCGGCTCAGCCCGCTCGACGGCATCGGCCCGTCCGAAATCGGCGCGCGCCAGCTGCTCGACCGCGCGACCGACGGCCGGGTCGAGGAAGTGATCCTCGCGACCAACTTCACTGCCGAAGGCGAGGCGACGGCGCATGTGCTCGCCGAGGCGCTGCAGTCGCGGGGCGTGCGCGTCACGCGGCTCGCGCGCGGCGTGCCGATCGGCAGCGAGCTCGAATACGTCGACTTGGGCACCATCGCCCACGCCTTCGTCGACCGGCGCTGAGCGCCCGCCGCGCTTGCCTCAGTGGCGGGCGATGAAGACGGCAATCGCCTCGTTCACCACCTCCGGGTGCGTCACCGGACCCATGTGGCCGAGTCCGGCGCATTCGATCACGGTGACGTTCGGCAGGCTCTGCGCGAGCAGGCGAGTCACGCTGCGCGACGAGGCGGGCGATTCGGAGCCGACCATGCAGAGCACCGGCATGGCGAGCGACCGGAACGCCGCGAGCGGCGTCGGCTCCTCGGCGAGCGCTCGAGCCCAGTGCGCGATCGAATCCATCGACGCCGCGATCGGCGCCTGGCGTGCGGGCGGCATGCCGTCCCAGCTGCCGTCGCCCATCCAGTAGTCGATGAAGCGGCGCGCCGCGGCGCCGCGATCCCCGGCGGCGATCGATGCCGCGGCGTCGGCGGCGGTGCGACTCAGCTCGAGCGATGCCGGCTGGCCGGGCGCCTGTTCGTCGAGCAGGGCGATCAGCGGCGGCTCGTAGAGGACGAGGGCCCGGACGCGCTCGGGGCGCCGCACGGCGCCGACAAGCGCCACGGCGGCACCGTACGAGTGGCCGACGAGGAAGAAGGGCGGCTCGATCCCGGCCAGCACCGGCTCGAGGAAGGCTGCCTCGTCGCTCAATGTCGGGCCGCGCCTGTCGGGCCAGGGGGGACTCTTGCCGGCGCCGATCGAATCGATCGCGACGACGTGGTGCTGCGCCGACAGACGCTCCGACAGAGCCCGCCACTGCGAGGACGAACTCGCGTTGGAGTGCAGGCAGACGATCGCCGGGCCCCGGCCCGCGTCGCGCACGAACGGAACGAGCAGTGCCATGCGCGCGGACGAACCTCGGGCCGGAATCAGTCCTCGGCCAGATGCACGCGCTTGTCCCTCTTCGTCCGTCTGGCGACTGCGCTTCGGGGCGCCTTGGACGAGCGGGTTGCGCCGGTGGCGACCTTCGCGTTCCTGGCTCCACGGGCCTTCGCGGTGCGCGTCGAAGCCTTGCCCTTGGCAGTGCGCTGTGCGACGTAGACGATGATCGACTGGCCCGGGGCGAAGCGCGCCGATGCGCCGACGGAGTTCCACTCCGCCACCTGCTTGGCGCTGAGGTGATAGCGGTGCGCGATCGTGGCGACGCTGTCGCGCTTGCCGGCGCGCAGCGACATCTTGCGCAGCGTCGGTCCTTCCGGCGTCAGCGTCATCGTGGCGTTGTCGGCCACCGAGCTCGAGACGTCGGCGATCCGGGAGCTGCCACGCGGCACGAGCAGCGTCGAGCCGGCGCGGATCGTCATTCGCGCGGGGATGCGGTTGACCTCGCGGAACGTCTCTTCGCTCATGCCTGCCACACGTGCCGCCTCGGCCGACTTCATCGACTTCGGCGCAACCCATGCCGTCCAGGTCGCGAGCGGACCGCGGTGCAGCGGCAGGTTCCGAACGAAGCGGTTGGCGTTGTCGTAGGGCAGCAGCAGCTGCGGCGTGCCGTTGGCCAGGATCACGGGCCGGTTCATCTGCGGGTTGAGGCTCTGGAATTCCTCGATCGGAATGCCGGCCAGCTGAATCGCCAGGCCGACGTCGATGTCATGCTCGATCGGCACGCTGAGGAAGTACGGGTGGTTCATCAGCTCGGGCAGCTTCAGCCCGAAGTTCTCGGGATGGGCGATGATGTTCTTCACCGCCTGCAGCTTGGGCACGTAGCCTTGCGTCTCCGCGGGCATGCGCAGGCTCTCGTAGTCGGTGGGCAGTCCGGCGCGCTGGTTCTTCGCGATCGCGCGCTGCACGCTTCCTTCGCCCCAGTTGTAGGCCGCCAGCGCGAGGTGCCAGTCGCCGAACATCCCGTAGAGCTTCTGCATGTAGTCGAGCGCTGCGCGGGTCGACGCGAGGACGTCGCGGCGGTCGTCGCGAAAGACGTTCTGCTTCAGCTCGAAGTCGCGGCCGGTCGACGGGATGAACTGCCACATGCCCGACGCCCGCGCGACCGACATCGCCTGCGGGTTGTAGGCGCTCTCGATGAAGGGAAGGAGCGCGAGCTCGGTCGGCATGCCGCGCTTGTCGAGCTCCTCGACGATGTGAAAGAGGTAGCGGCCGCCGCGCTCGGTCATGCGAGCGACATAGTCGGGCCGCGACGCATACCAGCGCTCGCGCTCGTGCACCAGCTCGTTGTCGAGGTCGGGTATCGCGAAGCCGCGGCGTACGCGCTCCCAGAGATCGACGCGGGCACTCCGGTCGTCGAGCTGGACATGGACGCCCGGCTGGAGCGGGTCGGTGGGCACGGGCGCAGCCACGCCGTCAGCGTCGGTGGAGGCGACGGGTGCCGCCTTGGCGGGCGGCGCTTCGACGCTCGCCACCGGCGCCGGGACGGCGACGGCGACCGGAGCCTGCTCCGGAGGGGGCGACACGGGCGCCGAAACGCAGCCGGCGAGGAGGAGGACGGGCAGCGCAAGCCGAAGGAGGATGCGCACAGCCGCGTCGGGCTGCGTTTCGGGTCGGGTCGTCATCGGAATTCGATCTTCCAGGTTCTGAGTGCTGCGGCGCAGCCGCGCCGATGCCCGTCCGATCTTGCGAGAGCGCGACGACGGGTCACTAGAATCGCCGCCACACCGCAGGCGCCGGACATCGGGCGACAGAGGGTTGAGTCGGCGAACGCGGGCATGGTCAGGTTCATGACAGAAGGCGCGATTCTACAATTGCCCGAGTGGCTCACGACCCCGGCAGGTCAGTACCTGCTCGCGTGGGAACAGCGTCATCTCGACCAGGCGGTGTCCGATCTGTTCGGATTTCACGCCTTGCAGCTCGGCCTGCCGCCACTCGAGGCCTTGCGCGCCAACCGGATGCCGCATCGCTGGCTCGCCGTCGAGACGCCGCGCGATGACGACGACGACCGCGACAGGTTTTCCGTTGCGCGAGAGACCACCTCGATCCCGGACCCTTCCGGCGGCCACGACTCCGCCGACGGACCGATTGCGGCCGTTCGCACGTTCGTCGCCGCGCCGTCGCTGCGCTGCCACTTCGATGCCTTGCCCTTCGACGCGGCCAGCCTCGACCTCGTCGTCCTGCCGCACACCCTCGAACTGGCACGCGACCCGCACCTCACGCTGCGCGAGGTCGAGCGCGTGCTCGTGCCCGAAGGTCGCGCCCTGATCGTCGGCTTCAACCCGGCGAGCCTGTGGGGCGCGCGCCAGCGCCTGGGCCGCTTGCGCCAGAGCTTGCCGCTCGCGTCGCGTCGCGAGCTCTTCCTGCCGCGCGCCGGCGAGTTCATCGGCTACCGGCGCCTGCGCGACTGGCTACGCCTGCTCAGCTTCGAGGTCGAGGCCGGCCGCTTCGGCTGCTACATCCCGCCGGTCACCTCGGCGCGCTGGGTCTCGCGCTTCGGCTGGATGGAGCGCGCCGGCGAGCACTGGTGGCCCGTCTTCGGTGCGCTCTACTACATCGTCGCGGTCAAGCGCGTGCGCGGCATGAGACTGGTCGGCCTCGTCAGGAAGGACGCGCGTCTGAAGACGGTGACCGCGCCCGCGCCGGCGGCGGTGACGCAGCACGCCGGCTCGACGGCGCCGTCTCTCGACGGTCGCGGGAAGGTTCGCACCTGATGTGGACTGCCTACACGGACGGCGCCTGCGCGCCGACCAACCCGGGCCCCGCCGGCTGGGGCGCCGTGCTGATCGCGCCCGATGGCACCACCGAGTCCGATCACTTCGGCTTCATCGGCCTGGGCACCAACCAGATCGCGGAGCTGACCGCGGCGATCGAAGGACTTGCGCTGGTGCCGGTCGGCGCCGAGGTCGAGCTGGTGTCGGACAGCCAGTACGTGCTCAAGGGGCTGACCGAATGGCGCGCCGGCTGGGAGCGGCGGGGCTTTCGCAACTCGAAGAACGAGCCGGTCGCCAACCTGGCGCTCTGGAAGCGTCTCTACGCGGCAGCCGACGAGCGGCGCGTGCGGGTGCGCTGGGTGCGCGGCCACAACGGTGATCGCTGCAACGAGAGGGCGGACAGCCTCGCCAACAAGGCGCTGGCGCTGAAGGCGCGCAGCGACGCCTAGCGCCCCTGTGGCGCGATCAGGGCAGGCTGCGCTCGACCTCGAGCAACTGGAACCGGGCCAGCGCAAGGTTCGTGCGATGCTTTTCCAGCACGGCGACGAGCACCAGCCCGGCATGGCGCTGGAGGGCGCGGATCAGAACGTGCCGGGAGCCCGCGGTCGTGATCACCTCGTCGATAGGATCGGCGAGCCCCATCTTGGCGGCCGCCTCGCGGTGGCTGGAGAGGACGTGCGCGCAAGACGCCGCGGCGAGCTCCATGTCGAGCGACTGCGGGTCGCGTGTCTCGTGGGCGAGCACGAGTCCGCTCGCCGAGTCGACAAGGGCGCAGCCGAGCAGCCCGTCGAGCTTGACGAGGCTAGACAGCGCCTGGCGGCCGCGAGCGGCATCGAGCACGGCGCGCGCGGCGGGCGCAGCGGCCGCCTCGGCGTCGGCTGCGCCCGCCGCGGCGCTCGCATCCGTGCTTCCGATCTCGCCGACCTTGATCGGAAAGTCCAGCGTGCCGAGCATGGGCGACACCGCCGCAGGATCCCAGCCCGGCTGCAGCTTGGCCTCGTTCCAGACGCCGAGCATCGCGTTCCACACCGACGACGCGCCGGTCATGGGCTCGCTCACGATGTGCACGTGCAGACGCTCGGGCCAGGCCAGCGCATTGACCTTGGCGTTGATCCAGGCCGCGTTCGGCGGCAACTGGAAGAGCAGATGCGGGCAGCGCCAGGTCGGCAGGCCGGTCGCGTGCTTGAGCGAGCCGAGCAGGGCGTCGATGGCATGCGGCTGCATCGGCCCGATGATCACCGCCGTCATCTGGCTGCGTTCCATCAGGGCGACCGGAATCTCGGCGTTCTCCGGGCCGGGTGCGCGCACGTCGGCGTGGAAGATGCGCAGCGTGTCCTCCTGGCGCCGGACCAGTGTCGTCCGCTCGATCATGGCGATCGTGCGCAGGGTCGTCTGCTCGCGCAGGTGCAGACGCTCGATCGGCCGGCCGCCCGCGTCGGAGAGTGCCTTGACGACCGACGAAGCCCAGACGCCGACCGGGTCGAGCAGCGTGATCATCGACGTCGCCGTCTCGAGGTCGGCGCGCGTCGCCGCGAAGTGCTCGCGGATCGCCTGCGCGGGCGAACCGGTGACGACCAGGTCGCTGGTGTGGCGATCGATGATCTGGCCGCGGTCGTTGACCTCGGTGGCGATGCTTTCCATGATCGCCGTGGCGGCGAACTCCTGCGAGTCGCCCGTCTGCGTGTCCTCGAAATCGGACGATCGGGTCTTGCCGTCGCGGGCGGACCGCAGATCTCCGAAAAGCGATGTCAGCATGGGAAAGCTCCTGTGAGCGAGGCCGGTGGCGATCGCGGTCCCGTGCCGGGAGTCTAGGCGCCCCGTCTGCGTACACTTTGTTACATCGACATGCGGCAGGGCGCGGCGGACGGCCGGCGCCCCGGGTCAGAGCCGCTTCAGCCGGCCGTTGCCGACGACGGTCAAGGTCGGCGTGGCGTCGCCGCGATAGTGCACTTCTCCGCTGCCCGCGATCGTGGCGCTGAGCGATGTCGCAGCGTTGACGAGCACGGTGCCGCTGCCGACGACGGCGACCGACACCGCGCCCGCGACAAGCCGCTCGAGGTCGCATCGGCCACTGCCCGCGACGCTCACCGACAGTTGCCGCGCATGGCCATCGGCCGTCAGCCGGCCGCTGCCGCCGATCGACACGTCGAGCGTTGCGACCTCGAGTGCCGGCAGGCGCATCTGGCCGGACCCGCCGACGGCCACGGCGAGGTGCTCGAGGTGCAGGCCCGTGCCGGTGATCGTCCCCGAGCTGCCGAGCGCGAGGGCGTCGAGGTTGACGAAGTCGACGACGACGACGACCGGCGTGCGCGGCTCGATCCGCGCCTCGCGAGCCACGTCGATCGTCAAGGTGCGGTCGGCGCGGCTGGAGATCTTGGTCTCGATCAGCGGCAGCAGGTTGTCGTCGGCGACGATCTCGATGCCTTCGCGCGAGCCCCGGCGCAGCTCGACCGAGAAGGCCGCGCCGAGCGCGATCGAGGTGAACGGAGGGGTGTCGCGATGCTGCTTCGACGCGACGCCCGAGCCGACGACCACCCGGTGCTCGGATCGGGCGAGGGCTGGGGCCAGCAGCAGCGCGCCCGTGGCGGCGACGAAACAACGACGGCAGACGGTCATGGAAGACTCCGCGGATGACGACGCCGCCATCGTCGCTCGCCGGACCGGCGGTGCCGAGCCGCTGGCGACGACATGACGGATCGCCCGCATGCCCTGCGGCTCGACGCGACGAACGCCGAGGCGTTCAGCGCTCCCGCATCGAAACGGCGCGCAGGAACCGGCTCGGCGTCGCGCCGACCGAGCGCCGGACCATGGCCGCGAAGGCGCTCGGGCTGGCGTAGCCGAGTTCGGCGGCAATGCTCGCCATCGGCATCTTGCGTGCGGCGAGCGGCATAGCGCGCGCGAGCAGCACCTGTTGTCGCCACTGGACGAACGAGGTGCCGAGCTCGCTGCGGAAGAGGCGCGTCATGGTCCGCGCGCTCGCACCGGTGTCAGCCGCCCACGCGGCGAGCGTCGGATGACGCGACGGATCGTCGATCACGGCGGCGCACAGGCGCCGAAGGCGCTTTTCCCGCGGCAGGTCGACGCCCAGGCGCACTGGCGCGGCGCGGCGCAGCTCGTCGAGCAGCAGGCCGGCGATGCGGCTCTCGCGCGCCCGCGCGGCGCGGTCGAGTGGCGCCGCGCCGCCGTCCGGGCGGGCATCGAGCTCGAGGGCCAGGGCGAGCAGGAGCGGCGAGACCTCCAGGACGCGGCATTGGCGCCAGTCCGCCGATGCCGCCGCCGATCGCTCCGGCCCGCAGCGACCGGCGCCCTGGTGCAGGTAGAGCGTGAGCAGCTCGGCGTCCTCGATCACCGTGACGGCATGCTCGACGCCGGGCGGAACCCAGACCGCGCGCGACGGCGGCACGATGTAGCTCGCATCGGGCGCGGTGACGCGCACCACGCCGGTCGCCGAGAGTGCGACCTGACCCCAGGGATGGGAGTGCGGCACGACTCGCGTGTCGGCTCGAAGATGCTGCAGCTTCGCGCGCACCGTTCGCTGCGACGTCGGCGTGAACAGGTCGGGCGTGAGGGGCCTGATCGGCGGGCGGCGAGGCTCGGAAGGCATTGGCGCGATCTCGACAGGAATTGACGCCCTGTCGGCAACGAGACGGGTGCCCGGAGTTTACGATCGCGCCTGCCCACTGGTCGACCCCTGCCGCCTGCCCGCATGCATGCCACCGCCCTCCCTGCGCCGCCCGGCGCGCGCGCCGACGCCAAGGTCATGGGCCTCGTTGGCCTGGCGCATTGCATCAGTCACTTCAGCCAGCTGCTGCTCCCGCCGCTCTTCTTCCTGCTGAAGGACGCGTTCCACGTGAGCTTCGCCGAGCTCGGCTTCGTCCTCACCGTCTTCTTCGTCGTCTCCTGCGGCGTGCAGGCGCTCTCCGGCTTCGTCGTCGACCGGGTCGGGCCGCGGCCGGTGCTGTTCGGCGGCCTTTCGCTGCTGGCGGTCGCGGCGTTCGGCTACGCCGCCTCGACGAGCTACCCGATGCTGTTCGTCTTCGCCGTCGTCGCCGGCATCGGCAACGGCGTCTTCCATCCGGTCGACTACACGCTGCTCAACCGCCGCATCCATGCCAGCCGCCTCGGCCACGCGTTCGCCGTGCACGGCATCACCGGCAGCCTGGGCTGGGCGCTGGCGCCGGCGATGCTGGTGACGATCGCGCTGGCCTCGTCGTGGCGCGTCGCGCTCGCCTCCGCGGGCGCCCTGATCGTCGCCGTGATCGCGCTGCTCTGGGTCGGCCGTTCCCACCTGAGCATCGACATGACGAGCGCGGTCACGGGCAAGCCGCATCCGGGCAAGGCGCCTGCCAGCGCGAGCAGCTTCGGCTTTCTCGCGATCCCCGCCGTCTGGATGTGCTTCGGCTTTTTCTTCCTCTACGCCGTCGTCATCAGCGGCATCCAGACCTTCGCTCCCGAGGCCGCACGCCAGCTCCACGACGTGCCGCTGGCGTGGGCGGCGATGTGCCTGACCTTCTACATGGTCGCGAGCGCCGGCGGCATGGTGCTCGGTGGCTTTCTCGCGACCGATCCGAGCCGCTGCGAGAAGATCGTCGGCGCCGGCTTCGGCATCGCCGCGATGATCGCCCTCGTCGTCGCGTTCTCGCCGGTGCCGCCGATGGCCGTGCCGGTGCTGTTCGCGCTGATGGGCGTCGCGTCCGGCGTCGCCGGCCCGTCGCGCGACCTGATCGTCAAGCGCGCCGCGCCGCCGAACGCGACCGGCCGGGTCTACGGCGTCGTCTACTCCGGGCTCGACATCGGCCAGGCGGTCGCGCCGCTCGTCTTCGGCCCGCTCCTGGACATGCATCGTCCGTCCGACATCTGGCTCGGCATCGCGATCGCGCAGGCGCTCCTGATCACGACGGCGTTCAATGTCCACCGCGCGCGCCGCACGGCGCTGTCGGCGGCGACGGCCTGACCGCTGACGCTCAGACGGCGGTCCGGTGGCGGGCGATGCAGGTCGCGAGCACCTCGTCCGCCGGCCGCTTCCACCAGTCTGCGGTCGAGAAGATCTCGACTTCGCTGTAGCCAGCGAAGCCCGCGCCTTCGACCCAGGCGCGGATGCGCGGGATGTCGATCACGCCGTCGCCCATCATGCCGCGGTCGTTGAGCAGGTCCTTCGTGGGTGCGAGCCAGTCGCACACGTGGAAGGCGTGCAGCCGGTCGCGGCCGGCGCGCGCGATCTGCGCTTGCAGCTTCGGGTCCCACCAGACGTGATACACGTCGACGGCGACGCCGAGGGCCGCCAGCGCGCCGGCCGGTGCCGAGTGGCCGGGATCGATCGCGTCACACAGATCGAGCGCCTGCTCGAGCGTGTTGACGCAGGCGCGGTCGGCGGCGTACATGGGATGGAGCGGCTCGATGGCGAGCGGCATGCCGAGGCTCCTGGCGTACTCGAGCGTCGCGGCAATGCCGTCGTGGACGTCGCGGCGGGCTGCGAACAGGTCCTTCGTCTGCGGCGAGCCGGCGAGCGCGCCCGGCAGGCCGCCGACGACGAGGACGAGGCAGGCCGCATCGAGCGTCTTCGCCTCGTCGACGGCGCGCCGGTTGTCGTCGAGCGCGAGGCGGCGACCGGCCGCGTCCATCGCCGGGAACATGCCGCCGCGGCAGTAGCCGGAGAGGGCCAGGCCGTGCTCGCGCACGAGCGCGGCGGTGCGATCGAGGCCGATCGCCGCGACCTGATCGCGCCACGGCGAGATCGCGCGGACGCCGTGCCGCGCGCAGGCGTCGAGGATGCGGTCGAGCGGCCCGGCGCCGCGCAGCGTCGCGGTGTTGATCGAGAGCCAGCGGTGATCGGCGGAGAAGTCGCGCACGCGTGTCGAGCTCAGCCGTCGACGCCGTGGAGCGCGAGCAGGTGCTTCATCCGTCCGACCGCGAGTTCAGGCTGCTCGAGCAGGCTCGCCGCGTCCGCAAGCCGGAACAGCTCGGCGAAGTGGACGAGCGAGCGGGCGCTCTGCTGGCCGCCGACCATCGTGAAGTGCGACTGGTGGCCGTTCAGCCAGGCGAGCAGGACGATGCCGGTCTTGTAGAAGCGCGTCGGCGCCTGGAAGATGTGGCGCGAGAGCGGCACGGTCGGCGCCAGGATCGCGTGGAAGCCGGCCGTGTCGCCGGCCGCGAGCGCGCCGAGGGCGGCACTCGCGGCCGGCGCGATCGCGTCGAAGATGCCGAGCAGGGCGTCGCTCTGGCGCTGGTTGGGCGCGGCGCCGACGCCGTCGCCCGCGATCAGCTCGGCGTAGTTGAAGTCGTCGCCGGTGTACATGCGCACGCCCGGCGGCAGGCGACGCCGCATCGCGATCTCGCGGTCCTTGTCGAGCAACGAGATCTTGATGCCGTCGACCTTGCCCGGGTTGGCGGCGATGACGCCGAGCGCCGTCGCCATCGCCTGCTCGACGTCGCGGCTGCCCCAATAGCCTGCCAGCTGCGGATCGAACATGTCGCCCAGCCAGTGCAGGATCACGGGCTCCTTCGACTGCATGAGGATGCGGTCGTAGACCCGTTCGTAGTCGGCCGGGCCCGCGGCGACCCGCGCGAGCGCACGGCTCGCCATCACGATCAGCCTGCCGCCGAGCGCCTCGATCGCTTCCATCTGCGTCTCGTAGGCGCGGATGACGTCGTCGACGTTCGTCGCCGCGTCGGGCGCGAGGTGGTCGGTGCCGCAGCCCGAGGCGACGAGCGCGCCCGGATGGTCCCGCGCGGCGTCGAGCGAGCGGCGGATCAGCTCGAGCGAGGTCGGCCAGTCGAGGCCCATGCCGCGCTGCGCCGTGTCCATCGCCTCGGCGACGCCGAGGCCGAGCGACCAGAGGCGCTGCCGGTAGGCGATGGTCGCGTCC
>JBBSBZ010000005.1:0-35073 GCA_038250795.1 Burkholderiales bacterium
CATGCCGCGCTGCTCGGCCATCTTCTCGTTCATCACCACGACGGCGCCGGCGCCGTCGCTGAACTGGCTCGCGTTGCCGGCCGAGATCACGCCGCCGGGGATCGCCGGCTTGATGTCCTTGATGCCTTCGTAGGTCGTGCCGGGGCGGATGCCTTCGTCGGCCTTGATCGTGACTTCCTTCGTGCGCAAGCCGAGTTGCGCGTCGGCGACGCCGGCGAGCGTGGTCACCGAGACGAGCTCGGCGTCGAAGCGGCCGGCATCTCGCGCAGCGGTCGCCTTCTGCTGACTCTCGGCGCCGTAGCGGTCCATGCGCTCGCGGTCGATCTTGTAGCGCTTGGCGACCTGCTCGGCCGTCTGCAGCATGTTCCAGTAGATCTCCGGCTTGTGCTCGACCAGCCAGGGGTCGGCGATCATGTGCTTGTTGGCCTCGTTCTGCACGCACGAGATCGACTCGACGCCGCCCGCGACGACGACGTCGTTCTCGCCGGCGATGACGCGTTGCGCCGCCATCGCGATCGTCTGCAGGCCGCTCGAGCAGAAGCGGTTGACCGTCATGCCGCTGGTCGTGATCGGCAAGCCGGCGCGCAGCGCGATCTGGCGCGCGATGTTGCTGCCGGTCGCGCCTTCGGGCGTCGCGCAGCCCATGATGACGTCGTCGACCTCGGCCGCATCGATGCCGGCGCGCTCGACCGCCGCCTTGACGGCGTGGCCGCCGAGCGTTGCGCCGTGGGTCATGTTGAAGGCACCCTTCCAGCTCTTGGCGAGCGGGGTGCGGGCGGTGGAAACGATCACGGCGCTGGTCATGGCGATATTCCTGTCTGGGTGATGAGGTCGACGCGCTTCAGCTGAATGTCTTGCCTTCGGCGGCGAGCTTCGCGAGCAGTGGCGCCGGCTGCCAGAACTTCTGGTCGTCCTTCGGATTCGCGGCGAAGCGCTTCATCGACTCGACGACGTTGAAGAGCCCCTGCTGGTCGGCGTAGTTCATCGGCCCGCCACGGAAGAGCGGAAAGCCGTAGCCGGCGAGGTAGACCATGTCGACGTCGCTCGCCCGCATCGCGATGCCCTCGTCGACGATCTTCGCGCCTTCGTTGACGAGCGCGTAGACGAGGCGGTGGACGATCTCCTCGTCGCTGATCTTCCTGGCCGTGATGCCGAGCTCGGCGCGGTGCTTCTCGATCATGTCGGTGACGACCTTGCTCGGGATCGCGTCGCGCTTGCCGGGCACATAGTCGTACCAGCCGGCGCCCGTCTTCTGGCCGAAGCGGCCGAGCTCGCACAGCAGGTCGGCGGTCTTCGAGTAGCGGATGTCGGGCTTCTCGACGTAGCGGCGCTTCCTGATGTACCAGCCGACGTCGTTGCCGGCGAGGTCGCCCATCCGGAACGGGCCCATCGCCATGCCGAACTTCTCCATCGCCTTGTCGACCTGCTGCGGCGTCGCGCCCTCCTCCAGCAGGAAGCCGGCCTGGCGGGAGTACTGCTCGATCATCCGGTTGCCGATGAAGCCGTCGGTGACGCCCGAGACGACCGTCGTCTTCCTGATCTTCTTGCCGAGCTGCATCACCGTGGCGAGCACGTCCTTGGCAGTCTTCTTGCCGCGCACGACCTCGAGCAGCTTCATGACGTTGGCCGGGCTGAAGAAGTGCATCCCGATCACGTCCTCGGGCCGCTTCGTGAATGCGGCGATCTTGTCCAGGTCGAGCGTGGAGGTGTTCGACGCCAGGATCGCGCCCGGCTTCATCACCTCGTCGAGCGTGTTGAACACCTGCTCCTTGACCTTCATGTCCTCGAACACGGCCTCGATGACGAGGTCGGCGTCCTTGAGGTCGTCGTACTTCAGCGTCGTCGACAGGAGCGCCATGCGCTCGTCCAGCTTGTCCTGCTTGAGCTTGCCCTTCTTGACCTGCGCCTCGTAGTTCTTCCTCATGATGCCGACGCCCTTGTCGAGAGCCTCCTGCTTCATCTCGAGCATCACGACCGGGATGCCGGCGTTGAGGAAATTCATCGCGATGCCGCCGCCCATCGTGCCGGCGCCGATGACGGCCACCTTCCTGATCGCGCGCACCGGCGTGTCGGCCGGAACGTCGGGGATCTTGGTCGTCGCGCGCTCGGCGACGAAGGCGTGGCGCAGCGCCTTCGACTCGGGCGTCGCCATGAGCGCCGTGAAGATCTCGCGCTCGAGCTTCATGCCGTCGGCGAACTTCATGCGCACCGACGCAGCGACGGCATCGACGCACTTCAGCGGCGCCGGGAAATTCCTCGACATCGCGCCGACGGTGTTGCGCGCGAACTGGAAGTAGGCGTCGGCATTCGGATAGCTCATCTTCAGCTGACTCACGATCGGCAGCGGCCGCGCGTCGGCCTTCTCGCGCGCGAACGCGACCGCCGCATCGACGACGTCGCCGTCGACGATCTTGTCGAAGAGCTTCTGGCCGGGCAGCGCGGCCAGCATCTCGCTCTTCACCGGCTCGCCGCTGACGATCATGTTGAGCGCCGTCTCGACGCCGAGCACCCGCGGCAGCCGCTGCGTGCCGCCGGCGCCCGGAATGAGGCCGATCTTCACTTCCGGCAGCGCGATCAGTGCGCCCTTCGCGGCGACGCGGTAGTGGCAGCCGAGCGCGAGCTCGAGGCCGCCACCCATCGCGACGGTGTGGACCGCAGCGACGATCGGTTTCGGGCTCGCCTCGAGCGCGGCGATCACCGAGAGCAGATTCGGCTCGGCGCCGGCCTTCGGCGAGCCGAACTCGCGGATGTCGGCGCCGCCGGAGAACGCCTTGCCGGCGCCGGTGACGACGATCGCCTTCACCTTGGTGTCGGCGAGCGCCTTGTCGAGTCCGTCGACGATGCCGCGCCTCGTGTCGTAGCCGAGGCCGTTGACCGGCGGGTTGTCCATCGTGATGACGGCGACGTCGCCGCGCAACTCGTAATTCGCGCCCATGACAGATCCTCGTGAAGGGCCGCCGCACGACCGCGCAGCGGCTAAAAGAACGTTCGTTCGATTCTAGGCGCGCCCCGGACGCGAAGCCGATGAGCATGCACCCCACGGAGCACGACCGCCCGTCGTCGAGATAGAGAAATGCCGGAGAGACCTCGACGCATCGCGCCGATGGGATCGACACGGGCGCCGTGGCCTGCGGCGCTGCCGCCGCTCTGGTTCGCGCCGGGCACGATCCCTTGCTGTGGTCGCCCTCGGGCCAGTGCACGGCGGCGTTCGCCGCCGGCCAGCCGCTCGTCGCGACCCGCGCCCTCGAGGCGACATTCGTGCCGCGCGTGGCGTCCAGCGCTGCCGACGCGGTGGCCCAGGCCGACGTCGTCATGGTCGCCTTGCCAGTCTACGGCCACAAGGCGGTGCTCGACGCGGCCGCGCCCCACTTCCGCCAGGGGCAGCCGGTCATCATCGGCTCGCACCTCTCCTTCGGTGCGCTCTACCTGTCCAGGCTGATCGCCCGACTCGGCCGAAGTCCGCTCAGACTTCCAGCCACTCCTTGCGGATCTCGGCGTTTTCGAGCAGCTGGGGCGGCGTGCCTTCGAAGACGATCGAGCCGTGGCCCATGACGTAGCAGCGCTCGGAGATCGCCATCGCGATCGTCAGCTTCTGCTCGACGAGGAGCACCGAGACGCCGCGCTCCTTCAGCGTCTTCAGGTACTCGGCGACGAGCTCGACGATCTTGGGCGCGAGGCCTTCGGTGGGCTCGTCGATCATGATCAGGTCCGGGTCGCCCATCAGCGTGCGGCAGAGCGTCAGCATCTGCTGCTCGCCGCCCGAGAGCACGCCGGCCTCGGTGTGCTCGCGCTCCTTCAGGCGCGGGAACATGCGGTACATGTCGTCGAACGACCATCGCGGCGCCTTCTTGCCGCTCTTGCCCTTCTTCTCGCCGAGCTGCAGGTTCTCGTGGACCGTGAGCTTGGGGAAGATGTCGCGGTTCTCGGGCACGTAGCCGATGCCGCGATGGGCGATGTCGAAGGTCCGCTGGCCGAGGATCTCCTCGTCGCGCAGGCGGATCGAGCCCTCGCCATGGACCATGCCCATGATGGCCTTGATCGTTGTCGAGCGCCCCGAGCCGTTGCGTCCGAGCAGGGCGACGATCTCGCCCTCGCCCACCGCCATGTCCACGCCGTGGAGGATGTGGCTCTTGCCGTAGTAGGCGTGCAGGCCCGTCAGCTGCAGCATCGGTTCAGCCCCCGTGGCCGGCGGACGCGGCCTGCTGATCGGCGAGCACCGAGCCGAGGTAGGCCTCCTGCACGCGTGGATTGCCACGCACCGCCTCAGGCACGTCGAAGGCGATGACCTCGCCGTACACCAGCACCGCGATCTTGTCGGCGAGGCCGAAGACCACGCCCATGTCGTGCTCGACGGTCAGAAGCGTCTTGCCGACCGTGACTTCCCGGATCAGGTCGATGAAGCGAGCCGTCTCGCTCTTGCTCATGCCGGCGGTCGGCTCGTCGAGCAGGACGACGCTGGCGCCGCCGGCGATGGTGATGCCGATCTCGAGCGCGCGCTGCTCCGCGTAGGTGAGGTTCATCGCCAGGGTGTCGCGTTTCTTCTCGAGCCGCATCATCGAGACGAGCTCGGACGCACGCTCGTTGGCATCGCGCAGGTTGGCCAGGAACTTCCAGAACGCGTAGCGGTAGCCCATCGACCAGAGCAGGCCGCAGCGCAGGTTCTCGAACACCGAGAGCCGCCCGAAGATGTTGGAGATCTGGAAGCTTCGGGCGAGGCCGAGGCGGCTGATCTGGTACGGCAGCAGCCCGTCGATGCGCTGGCCGTTGAGGAGGATTTCGCCGCTGGTCGGACCGAAGCGTCCGCTGATGAGGTTGAAGAGCGTCGACTTGCCGGCGCCGTTCGGGCCGATGATGGCAACGCGCTCGCCGGGCGCCACGGCGAGGTCGCAGCCGCGAATGATCTCGGTCTTGCCGAACGACTTGCGCAGCCCCTTGAGCTCGATGGCGCAGGCCGCTGTCATGGCGGCTCCTTGAACGTCATGTCGGACTCGATCTCGGCCTGGACCGCGCCCCAGGCGCGAGCGAAACGGCGGCGGCAGTACTCGAAGGCGGCGAAGCCCACCACGGCCACGGCCACGGCAGCGACCCAGCTTCCGGTGCCGCGCGCGTCGAGCATCAGGCCGAAAAAGCGCAGCGCCGATTCGCCGCTGGAGTCGAGCTGCAGGCGATACACCATCTCGATGATCGCGGCGGCGCCGGCGAGCATCACGAGCGCGGCAGCGCCGAGCGCCAGATACCCACCCCAGAGCCGGTGCAGCTTGCGGTGCGCAGCGACCCGCACGTTCATCATGATCAGGCTGGCGATGCCGCCCGGCGCGTACATCACCATGAACAGGAAGACCAGGCCGAGGTAGAGCTGCCACGCCTTCGTGATCTCCGAGAGCAGCACGGCGCTCAGCACCATCAGGACCGCGCCGATGATGGGACCGAAGAAGAAGGTCGCGCCGCCGAGGAACGTGAAGAGCAGGTAGCCGCCCGAGCGATAGGCTCCGACGACCTCGGCCGTCGCGATCTCGAAGCTCAACGCGTACATCCCTCCGGCGATGCCCGCGAAGAAGCCCGCGATGATGAACGACAGGTAGCGCACCCGCTGCGTGCTGTAGCCGATGAACTCGACGCGCTCCGGGTTGTCGCGCACTGCGTTGAGCATGCGGCCGAGCGGCGTGCGCGTGAAGGCGTACATGGCCGCCGTGCAGACCAGCGTGTAGACGGCGAGCAGGTAGTAGACCTGGATCGGTGGCCCGTAGGTGATGCCCATGAAAGGCGTCCCGGCGGTGCGGTTGGCCGAGACCCCGCCCTCGCCGCCGAAGAATTCCGGGACCATCAGCGACATCGCGAACACCAGCTCGCCGATGCCGAGCGTGATCATCGCGAAGGGCGTACCGGCTTTCTTCGTGGTCACGTAGCCGAGCACGACGGCGAACGCCATGCCGCCGAAGCCGCCGACCAGCGGAATCAGGCTGACCGGGATCGGGAAGCTGCCGTCGGCGATGCCGAGCAGCGCGTGGATCGCCACGAACGAAGCCAGCCCGGTGTAGATCGCGTGGCCGAAGCTCAGCATGCCGCCCTGCCCGAGCAGGATGTTGTACGACAGGCACGCCACGATCGCGATGCCGATCTGCGAGAGGATCGAGCGGTCGAGGTTGCTCGTGAAGATCAGCGGAGCAACGACCAGCAGCAACGTGAAGACGCCCCACACGACGACGCGCCCGGTGAGCGGCGGGCGCGACCGTACGGGCTGGCGCGCGACGGCAACCGGAGGCGAAGCACTCACGTCAGCCTTCCCGCGTTCCGAGCAGGCCCTTCGGCCGGAAGATCAGGATGAGCACGAGAAAGAGGTAGGGCAGGATCGGCGCGACCTGGGAGATCGGCATCTTCAGCAAGGTGCCCGATTCGCCGCTCGGCGCCAGGCCCACCAGCCTGACGAGATCGAGCAGGGAGTAGTCGAGCGCGATCGCGAAGGTCTGGATGATGCCGATCAGGAGCGACGCCACGAAAGCCCCGGCGAGCGAGCCCATGCCCCCCACCACCACCACGACGAAGATGATCGAGCCGACGGTGGCGGCCATCGCGGGCTCGGTCACGAAAGTGATGCCGCCGATCACGCCCGCCAAGCCCGCGAGCGCCGCTCCGGCACCGAACACGAGCATGAATACGCGCGGCACGTTGTGGCCGAGTGCCTCGACCATCTCGGGATGAGTGAGCGCGCTCTGGATCACGAGGCCGACGCGGGTGCGCGTGAGCAGCAGCCAGAGCGAGACCAGCATCGCGAGCGCGACCAGCATCATGAAGCCGCGCGTGGCCGGGAACGGGGAGCACACGACGCGAACGGCCGCGTCGGCCGCGGTGCACATCGCCGCCGGCGCCGCGCCGGAGACCACGTGCAGCCCGCTCGCCGACGAGTTGATGATCGTGAAGGCCGGCCCGCGCAGGATTTCCGGCGGCGGGAATTCGACGGCCGTCCGACCCCAGACGAGCAGGACCAGCTCGATGATCACGAACGACAGCCCGAACGTGATGAGCAGCTCGGGCACATGGCCGAACTTGTGAACGCGGCGAAGGCAGACCCGCTCGAAGAGCGCGCCGAGGACGCCGACGACGATCGGCGCGATCACGAGCCCGGGCCAGAAGCCCGTGACCCTGGCGATCGAGTAGGCGATGTACGCGCCGACCATGTAGAAGCTGGCGTGCGCGAAGTTGAGCACGCCCATCATGCTGAAGATGAGGGTCAGCCCCGAGCTCAGCATGAACAGCAGGAGCCCGTAGCTCACGCCGTTCAGCATCGAGATGGTGAAGAATTCCATCGTTCCTGCGACCTGCCCGCCGCGTGCAAAGAAAAGAGGCCCGAGTCGCTCGCGCTCGGGCCCCGTGCGTGGAATGGACGATACGTCAGGAGGCTGACGGCCGCTTCATCTGGCAGCTCGTGGGCGTGCTCGACACGTAGTTCGGATACTCGGCGACCTTGCGCAAGGTCATCCCGGTGTTCTCGAGGTCGTTCGGAGACTGCTTGTCGGCCTTCTCCCATTCGCCGATGTAGAGCGGCTGCTGCAGCTGGTGATCGCTCTTTCGCATCTCGACGTCGCCGGCGACGCTGCTCTTCCACTTCAGGCCCTCCAGCGCGAACGCGACCTTGACCGGGTCGGTCGACTTCGCCTGCGCCATGGCCAGCGACAACGCCTCGAGGATGCGCGTGATCGCGAAGGTGTAGTAGTCGTCCTTGTACTTCGCCTTGAAGCCGGCGATGTCCTTGTCGGTCTCGCCGCCCATGTTCGGCACGCCGTAGCCGACCTGGAACACCTTGCCGGCACTGTTGGTGCCGAGCGCCGTCGGCGTGCCGGTCACGCCCGTGTAGTAGGTGTAGAACTTGCCGGTGTAGCCGCCTTCGACTGCCGCCTTGACGAGCAGCGTCAGGTCCGAGCCCCAGTTTCCCGTGATGACGGTGTCCGCGCCGGACGCCTTGATCTTGGCGATGTAGGGCGCGAAGTCACGCACCTGCGCGATCGGGTGCAGGTCTTCGCCGACGATCTGGATGTCGGGACGCTTCCTCTTCAGGTCTTCCTTGGCGAACTTCGCGACCTGGATGCCGTGCGAGTAGTTCTGGCCGAGGATGTAGACCTTCTTGATGTCCTTCTGGTCCTTCATGAAGGAGGTCATCGCCTCCATCTTCATCGTCGTGTCGGCGTCGAAGCGGAAGTGCCAGAAGCTGCACTTGCTGTTGGTGAGGTCGGGGTCGACCGCCGCCTCGTTGAGAAAGATCACTTCCTTGCCAGGGTTGCGCTCGTTGTACTTGTTGATCGCGTCGACCAGGGCGAGCGCGACCGACGAACCGTTGCCCTGGATGATGTATCGGATGCCCTGGTCGGTGGCGGACTTGAGGGCGTTCAGGCTCTCGGTGGGCGAGAGCTTGTTGTCGATGCCCTGCACCTCGAACTTCACGCCGGCCGGGTTGTTGGCGTTGAACTTCTCGACCATGTACTTCCAGCTGTTGAGCTGGTTGTTGCCCACCGGGGCCATCAAGCCCGACAGCGGATCGATCCAGGCCATCTTCACGACCTGCCCCTGCAGCGGCTTGGCCGCGGACTTGCTGGCCTGAGCCCATGCGGACGTCGCCGATGCGGCCAGCGCAAGGCTCGCGCAGACGGCCAGGACGCTTCGTCGTGACGTGGAAAGACGGTATTTCATGAGATTCTCCGAATCGATGGCCAAACTGCCTTCGAAGGTAACGGATGTCGTCAGCTCTGGGTTACAGGGACTTCCCCGAACGGACGACATGAATCCGTTTTGGGCCGGCTCGCGTACGGAGCTCACGTTCTGCGCAGCGTCGGCAGGCTTTCACGATTGACCGGAAAATCGCGCGGCCAGCGGCGATAGACTCCGCTCCGCCCGGAGTGCGCTCCGACTGAGCCCCAGCGCTCCTCCATGAAGCTGCTCCTCGACTTCCTTCCCATCATCCTGTTCTTCGGCGCGTTCAAGTTCGCCGATCTGAATCACGAGGCCGCCGCGCGATTCGCGACCGATCATCTCGGCTTCGCGGTGTCGGGCGGCGTCGTCGGCGTCGACGAGGCGCCTGTCCTCCTCGCAACGCTCGTCGTCATGGTCGCGACCCTGGTCCAGATCGCGATCACCCTGTCCATGCGCAAGAAGGTCGACACCATGCTCTGGGTCACCTTCGGGCTGATCACCCTGCTCGGCGGCGCGACGATCTGGTTCCACGATCCGACCTTCATCAAGTGGAAGCCGAGCGTGCTCGACTGGGCCATGGCGCTCGGCCTCTGGGTCAGCCAGGTGTTTTTCGGCAAGAACCTGCTGCAGACGCTCGTCGGCGCGCAGCTCGATCTGCCGCGCGAGGTGTGGCGAAAGCTCAACTTCGCCTGGATCGCTTTCTTCGTCCTGATGGGCGTGCTCAACCTGTACGTCGCTCACTACTACTCGACCTCGACCTGGGCCACTTTCAAGGTCTTCGGCCTGACCGGCCTGATGCTCGTCTTCATGGTCGCGCAGGGCTTCTACATCTCCCGCTACCTCAAGGACGAGGACGAGATTCCGGCCACCGAAGATGCGCCGACGCATCCCGCCGCCTCCGCCGGCCACGACCCGCGATGAGCGTCTCGGCCGACGACATCGAGGCGGCGCTGCGCAGCGCGCTGGCGCCCGAATCGCTTGCAGTCGTCGACGACAGCGCGGCGCACGCCGGTCATGCCGGTGCACGCGAAGGCCGTCACTTCAGCGTGACGATCTGCAGCACCCGTTTCGAAGGCCTTGGCCGCGTCGCACGCCACCGCCTCGTATATGATGCCTTGCAGACCCTGATGCCCCGCGGCATCCACGCCGTGGCGATCGACGCCCGCGCTCCCGGCTCCCGCTGATCGAGCGCCACAGGCGCGCCTCGAGGGCCGCCGCGGTCCTGATTCCAACCCCCCGCCCTGCCCGAAAGGCAAGTTCCATGAAGAAGAGTTCTTTCGCCGCGAGCGTCGTGCTCGCCATCGCCAGCGTCGTGCCCCTTGCCGCGATGGCGCAAAACGTCGCCGTCGTCAACGGCAAGCCGGTGCCGAAGTCGCGCGTCGACACGATCGTCACCCAGGTCCAGAAGCAGGCGCAGCAGCGCAACCAGCAGTTGCCGCCCGATCTCGAGAAACTGGTGCGCGACAAGGTCGTCACCGACGAGATCCTGAGCCAGGAGGCCGAGCGGCGCGGCCTGGGCGCCTCGCCCGAGTTCAAGTCGCAGATGGAGCTCGCCCGCCAGGGCATCCTGATCGGCCTGCTGTCGCAGGACGTCGACAAGAAATCGGCGCCGACCGACGCCGAGGTCCAGGCCGAGTACGACAAGTTCAAGGCCCAGGCCGGCGGCACCGAGTACAAGGTCCGGCACATCCTGGTCGAGAAGGAAGACGATGCCAAGTCCATCCTCGCCCAGCTCAAGGCGGGCGCGAAGTTCGAGGATCTGGCGAAGAAGAACTCCAAGGACCCGGGCTCGGCCGAGAACGGCGGCGAGCTCGACTTCGCTGGCCCCGGCGCGTATGTCCCCGAGTTCTCGCAGGCGATGGTCAAGCTGAAGAAGGGCGAGACCACCGATGTGCCGGTGAAGACCCAGTTCGGCTATCACATCATCCGCCTGGAAGACACGCGGCCGGCACAGTTCCCGCCGCTGGCCGAGGTCAAGACGCAGATCCAGCAGCGCCTGTCGCAGCAAAAGGCCGCCGCGTTCCGCGACGAGCTTCGCGCCAAGGCGAAGACGGACTACAAGTTCACGAACTAGGTCCGGCCCGACGGAGGCCGCGGCTCACGTCGCGGCTTCGACGCCGACACTGACGCGACCCGCCTCGATGCGCAGCTGCTCGTCGCAGCGCTGCGCGAGCGCGGAGTCGTGGGTGACCAGCACGAGCGTCGTGCCCACCTCCCGATTGAGCTCGAGCATCAGCGCCATCACCGTCTCGCCGGTGGCGAAGTCGAGGCTCCCGGTCGGCTCGTCGGCGAGCAGGAGCATCGGCTTGACGACGAAGGCGCGGGCGAGCGCCACGCGCTGCTGTTCGCCCCCCGAGAGCACGCGCGGATAGTGGCGCAGCCGCTCGCCCAGGCCGACGCGGCGCAGCATCTCGGTCGCGAGCACGCGCGCATCGGACCGGCCCTGCAGCTCGAGCGGCAGCATCACGTTCTCGAGCGCGTTCAGGTTGCCGAGGAGCTGGAAGCTCTGGAACACGAAGCCGACCTTGGCCGCGCGCACGGCAGCGCGCTCGTCCTCGCCGATCGCGAAGAGGTCGACGCCGTCGAGCCGCACCGTGCCGGTCGTGGGCGTGTCGAGGCCGGCGACGATCGACAGCAACGTGCTCTTGCCCGAGCCCGAGGCACCGACGATCGCGACCGAGCGATGACGCGGCAGGGTGAAATCGATCTCATGGAGAATCGTCAGCGTCCCCGTGGAGTCCTGGACGCGCTTGGTGAGACGTTCGACGGCAATGATCGGGGTGGACATGAGGGAAGTCTTGTTCTTCGAGCGCCGATCGACGCGCCGGCGCTGGCTGGCGCACTGTAGCGTGGGCCTGGCTTTCGTCGCGGCGGTCGCGGCGATGCCCTCGCACGCCGCTGTCGGGTCGAGGGCAACGATCCTCGTCGTCGGCGACAGCCTGTCGGCGGAGTACGGCCTGGCGCGCGGCAGCGGCTGGGTCGCCCTGCTCGACCGGCGCCTTTTGCGCGAACGACCCGGCGTCACCGTCGTCAACGCCAGCATCAGCGGCGATACGACATCGGGCGGGCTGGCTCGACTGCCCGCCTTGCTGCGCGAGCACCGGCCCGGGCTCGTGGTGCTGGAACTCGGTGGCAACGACGCCCTGCGCGGCCTGCCGCTCGGCGCGACCCGTTCGAACCTCGCCGCGATGACCCGGCTCGCCAAGGCGGCCGGTGCGAAGGTGCTGATTCTCGGCATGCAGCTTCCGCCGAACTACGGCCGAGCCTACGGCGATCGCTTCGCGGCGCTCTTCGCCGACGTCGCCCGCAGTGAAGGCGCGGCGCTCGTGCCCTTCATGCTGAAGGGCGTCGCCGACGTGCCCGATTCGGAGTCGCTGTTCCAGGCCGACCGGATTCATCCGATCGCCGCCGCACACCCGACCATCCTGGCCAACGTCTGGCCCGTGCTGGCGCCACTCCTGCGATAGACGCGCGTCAGGGCCGGGGCGACTTCTTCTTCGCTGTCCGTTCGGCGAGCACGGCGACGTTGGCCGCCACCGCGGCCTGCACCAGTCGGCGAAAGGCCGGCTCGTCCATCTTCTCTCCCTCGCGCAGATCGATGGCGCGACGCACGTTGCCGTCGAGGCTGGCGTTGAAGATCTTCTTCGGATCGGCAAGCGAGGCGCCACGGGCGAAGGTGAGCTTGACGATCTGCTTGTACGACTCGCCGGTGCAGACGATGCCGCCGTGCGACCAGACCGGCGTTCCCATCCATTTCCATTCCTCCTCGATGCCGGGGTCGGCTTCGTGGATGAACGCACGGACCCGGGCAAGCGTCTCCCCTCGCCAGTCGCCGAGGTCACGGATCCGCTGGGTGATGTGCGCCGACGCGGACCCTGCATCGTCCGCGCGGCTCGCCTTCTCGTTCTTCTCCATCGCCCGATCTCAGCGTCGCTCGCCCTTCTCGTCGCGTCGCTCCTCGCGTCGCTCGTCGCGCGTCCGTGGCGCCTCCGGCCGATTGAGGCGCGACTCCTGGGGCGCCGGCCGTGCACTTTCCGCGGGACGTGTTGCCGGCACCACCGGCGCCACCGGCGCCACCGGCGGCGCCGGCCGCGCGGCCTCGGCGCCGCGCGCTGGTTCGACCGGCGGGGGCGGCGCGACGCGCTCGTGACGAGGCCCGGGCTGTCCCTCCCGGTGCGGTGGACTCGCGCCCGCCGGCGCCGGAGCGGCTGCCGGCGGCGCGGCCTGGGGCACGGCCGGAGGGCCCGCGGCCGGGCGGGGCTCGGCGCCCGCGCCCTCACCGCCACGACCGCGCAACCCGGGCGCGGCGCGCCCCGGTTCGCCACCGGGCATCGCCCGTCCCACCGGGGTCGGAATCTTCATGCGATGCGGCGACTCGGCGGCCGGCGTCGGCGGGTGCAAGGTTGGGGGCGCCTGCGGCGCACCGACAGGAGGCGGCGAGGCGACCGGGCCGACGACCGTCGCGGGCGCGCCCACCGGCGGCGGCGACGCGACCGGGCCGACCGGCGCCGGCTGCGGCCTCGGTCGATCGATCGGCCGGCCGATCTCCGGCCGACCCGCGAAGCCGCCCGGACCGCGGCCTTCGAAGGGCGGACGCGGCACATGTCCGCCCGCGGCAGGCCGCGGCGGCGCGACCGGAGCCGTCACCGGCGGCGCGACCGACACCGGCGCCGGCCGTGAGTCGGACACCAGCGCACGCCACTGCGGGTCGTTGCGAAAGCGCGCGGCCGCCGGCCCGACCGGCTCGCGTCGCGTCATCACGTCCGATGGCACGAACGTCACGGCATGGGGCGCGCGGCGGTTGGCGAAGTCGCGGCGATCGGCCTCCCCGTTGCGGTTGTTGACGATCGTCGTGATCCGGGTGACGTTGGTGACGTTCGTGATGTTCACCTCGCGCACATAGCGAGGGCTGGCCCGATAGCTCGGCACGTACACCTCGCGCGGCGCGAGCGGGAACCAGCCGACCGGCGGCCCGCCTCGGCCGACCGAGATCGAGAGGCTGACGCGCGGCCCGCCGACCCAGGCGACCAGCGCCGGCGCATAGACAGGCCGCGCGACGTAGGTGCCCGGCGCCCAGCACCACGCGTTGCGGTGGTAGACCCAGCGCCCGTAGTGAAACGGCGCGAAGCCCCAAGGCGCATCGTCGACCCAGGTCCAGCCCCACGGACGGACGAAGGCCCAGTGGCCGGCGCTGTACGGCGCCCAGCCGGCAGGCACGGCGGTCGGAATCCAGATCGCACCGTAGTCGGGCGTCTGCTGCCACTGGCCGTAGCGGCCGAGGTCTTCGGCGCCGGTCATCTCGGGGGAAACGAAGCGCTCGCCGGTCGCGACGACTCGATCTTCGCTGCGATCGCGATCGTCGTTCCAGGCCGTGAACGTATCGCGCGCCGGCGCGACCATCGCGTACTGCGGCGTGCCTGTGCCATCGATCCAGAACTGCGCGTGCTGGCCGGTACGGACCGGCAGCGCCGTGTTCTTCTGCTCGTAGGCTGCCTGGCCGCGGTAGACCGTGACCTCGCTGGTCTGCTCGAAGCGGTCGAAGCGATAGCGACCGACGGTCTGGACCCGAAAGTTGCCTTCGTCGGTCTCGATCGCGAACTCCGCCAGCGCCTGCGGGCTGCGCAAACGGGCCGCGACACTGCCACTGGCGAGGCGGACGACGTAGCGGCGGTCGTCGAGTTCCGCCACCTCGATCTCGGTCGCGGCATCCAGGCGCAGGGTCGTCGTGCCGAGCGTGATCTCGGCGCGCGCACCGGTATCGGTGGCGATCCGGTCGCCGGTCGTGAGCGGACGATTGCGTCCGACCGTCTGCCACTCGGCGGCCTCGTCGTTGTAGAGCCAGACCTGGCCGTCCACCTCGCTGAGGCGAGCCGCGCGCGACGGCGGATCGCCGCCGTTGGCGGTCTGCGCCTGCGCGGGCAGAACCGCGAGGCCGAGAAACGCGGCGAGGACGAGCATGGCGTCGAGCCTGCCCCACGCCGCCCGGGTCGATCTCTCGGCGCCTGGGCGCTGGTTCGATGTCTTCATGTTCATGCTCCGGCTCGGACCGACCGCGCGGGCACGCGACAGTCGCCGATCTCTCAACGCTCGAGGCAGCTTCGATGCCGACCGCATCGCCTCGGCGACACTTTCCTTTACACGCAGCCGGCAGGCCGCGGCGCGACCGGCCCGGACTCAGTCGTCGGCGTCAGGGTCGAGCGCCGGAAAGAGCACGCTCGTGTAGCCGAAGCGGCTGAAGTCGCGCACCCGCATCGGATAGAGGATGCCGCGCAGATGATCGCACTCGTGCTGGACGACGCGCGCGTGAAAGCCCTCCGCCTCGCGGTCGATCGGCGCACCTTCGAGGTCGAAGCCGCGGTAGCGGATGCGCGCCCAGCGCGGCACGACGCCGCGCAGTCCCGGGACGGAGAGGCAGCCTTCCCAGCCGTCCTCCTCGTCGTCGCCGATCGCCTCGACGACCGGATTGACGAGCACGGTCTCGGGGACGGCCGGCGCCTCCGGATAGCGCTCGTTGCGGCTGAAGCCGAAGATCACGAGCTGCAGGTCGACACCGATCTGCGGCGCGGCGAGGCCTGCACCGCTCACGGCATGCATCGTCTCGAACATGTCGGCGACGAGCGCGCGCAGCTCGGGCGTGGCGAAGCGCTCGACCGGCTGGGCGACGCGCAGCAGACGCTGCTCTCCCATCTTCAGGATCTCGTGGATCGTCATGTCGCGGTCGCGCCGATGCTCCGCGCCTCATCCTGAGCCAGGCTCAGGCGCCATGCGGCGATCACCTCCTGCGGCGCCTGGACGAGCTCGATCAACACGCCACTGCCCGCCACCGGGAACGCATCGCTGGCCTTGGGATGGATGAAGCAGATGTCGTGGCCCGCCGCGCCCGCGCGAATGCCGCCCGGTGCCATGCGAACCCCGTTCGCCTCGAGCCAGGTCACGGCCGCGCGGAGGTCGTCGATCCACAGGCCCACGTGGTTGAGCGGCGTCGCATGCACCGCCGGCCTGCCTTCGGGGTCGATCGGCTCCATCAGGTCGACCTCGACCTTGCCGGGGCCGACGCCGATCGCGCAGATGTCCTCGTTGACGTTCTCGCGCTCGGAACGGAAGGTGCCCGTGAGCGAAAGACCCAGCTTGTCGATCCACAGCGTGCGCAGATCGGCCTTGCTGCGCGCGCCGATCGCCACCTGCTGCAGGCCGACGACGTGAAAGGGGCGCTCCGTGCCGTTCGTCATGCCGCCTCCGCGCGCTGCTCGAACTCGAGGATGACCTCGTCGACGGCGACGCTGTCGCCCGGTTGCGCAACGACGCGCGCGACCACGCCGTCGTGCGCGGCGGTGACGATGTTCTCCATCTTCATCGCCTCGATCACCGCCAGCCGCTCGCCGGCCCGGACCGGCTGCCCGGCCTTGACGGCGACGGCGACGAGCAGTCCGGGCATCGGCGAGAGCAGGAAGCGCGAGAGGTCCGGCGGCGGCTTGAACGGCATCAGGGCGCTCAGCTCCGCGGCGCGCGGCGTCAGGACGCGCACCTCAATGCGGGCACCGTCGTGCGCGACCCGCAGGGTCAGCCCGGCGCGCTCGATCTGGGCGCGAAACGGCACGCCGTCGACGGTGCCGTGCGCGGCAATGTCGGCGAGCGCGCTCGCGAAAACGACGCGACGGGCGCGACCGGCGAGCGTGACGACCAGTCCCGCACCGTCGACGCGCATGTCGACCGGCGTCTCCCGACTCGTCCCTTCGGCGTCGACCTCGACGACGACGAAGCGCCCGCCGACCTGGAGCTCGTGGCCCGGCAGCTGGCCGGTGAGGCGGGCCGAGCGCGCGAGCAGGCGCCGCTCGAAGGCCGCGGCGAGGACGACCAGGAATTCGCGATCGCGGTGTCCGGCCGTGACCGCGCCGAAGCCCTGCGGATATTGCTCGGCGATGAAGCCGGTGTTGAACCGGCCCGAGGCGAACCGCGGATGGCCGAGCAGCGCCGACTGGAAGCCGAGGTTGCTCGACACGCCGCGGATCACGAAGCCGTTGAGCGCGTCACGCATCGTCGCGATCGCCGCGTCGCGATCGACGCCGACGGCGATCAGCTTGCAGATCATCGAGTCGTAGTGAATCGAGATCTCTCCCCCTTCGTAGACGCCGGTGTCGACGCGCACGCCCGGCGTGCCGGCCGGCGCGGGCGAGCCGGCCTGGAGCGACGTCTGCGGCGGCCTGAACGTGACGAGGCGGCCCGTGCTCGGCAGGAACCCGCGCAGCGGATCCTCGGCATTGATGCGGCACTCGATCGCCCAGCCGCGGCGCTCGATGTCCTTCTGGGCGAAGGCGAGCGGCTCGCCCGAGGCGACCCGGATCATCTGCTCGACGAGGTCGATGCCGGTGATCGATTCGGTCACCGGATGCTCGACCTGGAGCCGCGTGTTCATCTCGAGGAAGTAGAAGCTGCGGTCGGCGCCGACGACGAACTCGACCGTGCCGGCCGACTGGTAGTCGACGGCCTTCGCGAGCGCGACCGCCTGCTCGCCCATCGCCTTCCTGGTCGCGTCGTCGAGGAAGGGGCTCGGTGCCTCCTCGACGACCTTCTGATGCCGGCGCTGGATCGAGCACTCGCGCTCCCAGAGGTAGACGCAGTGGCCGTGCGCGTCGCCCAACACCTGGATCTCGATGTGGCGCGGCTCCTCGACGAACTTCTCGATGAAGACGCGGTCGTCGCCGAAGCTCGCCCTGGCCTCGTTGCGACACGACACGAAGCCTTCCGCCGTCTCGACGTCGTCGTGGGCCACGCGCAGGCCCTTGCCACCGCCGCCGGCCGATGCCTTGATCATCACCGGGTAGCCGATCTTTCGGGCAATCCCCACCGCGAGCTCGGCGCTCTCGATCGCCTCGTTGTGGCCCGGGATCGTGCTCACGCCGGCCTTGGCCGCGAGCTTCTTCGACTGGATCTTGTCGCCCATCGCAGCGATTGCCGCGTGCTTCGGGCCGATGAAGACGATGCCCTCCGCCTCGACGCGGCGCGCGAACTCGGCGTTCTCGGAGAGGAAGCCGTAGCCCGGATGGACGCCGTCGGCGCCGGTCTGCTTGCAGGCGGCGATCACCTTGTCCATCGACAGGTACGACTCGCGGCTCGCGGCCGGCCCGATGCAGACCGATTCGTCGGCGAGCTCGACATGCAGCGCGTCGCGGTCGACCTCCGAGTACACCGCGACCGTCGCGATGCCGAGTCGGCGCGCCGTCTTGATGACGCGGCAGGCGATCTCGCCGCGGTTGGCGATCAGGATCTTTCTCAGCATGGGCCTCTCTCCTCGCGTGGAGTATGCCCAAGGGTCGCGCCGGGGTCGCCGGGTTCGGGCGCCCACGCCGCGCCGTCGCCGACCGGCGTCGTGCCTTGCCTATTTCTTCAGCGGCAGCGACCCCAGCACGACGCCGTTGACCGTCTTGCCGTACATGTCGCCGCCGCCGTGGTACTTCTTCTGCGTTTCGGTCACGGAGCCGTTGAACCTGGGGTCCTGCGGACGGTCATGACTGTCCATGAACGTGGCCACGTCCCAGGCTTCCTGATCGGTCAGGCTGTTGCCCTGGCTGAGGGGCATGTTCGCCTTGATGAATCCCGCCGCGTTCTTGATGGAGCTCATCCCGGCGCCCCAGTTGAACGACCGCGGCCCCCAGAGCGGCGGGAACACCGTCGCACCGCCGCTCGACTGTCCTTGCCCATCCGCTGCGTGGCAGAGCGAGCACTTCTCCTCGAAGACCGCCTGCCCGCGCGTGAAGTCCGGTTCAAGCGCCGGCTTCGCCGGTGTCGGATATCCCTTGCCGGGCATCGAGACGCCGGTCGGCGCCCCTTTGGCCAGGAAATAGGAGTAGGACTCCAGCGCGACGAGGACCTTGTCGCCGAGTGGCGGGGCCTTGCCGTTCATGCTGTATCTGAAGCACCCCTGCAGGCGCTCGGCGAACGTGTTGACGTGCTCGTTCTTGCTGCGATACGCGGGGTAGGCCACGTAGGCTGCCCACAGGGGCGCCGAGTGAGCGAGCCGCCCGGCATCGAGATGGCAGCTCGCACATCGCAAGGAGTTGCCGACGAATCCCGGGGCCGCCGCGGCAGTGTCGTTGAAGATCGATTGGCCAAGGCGGACCACCTTGCCGAAATCGTTGTCGGGAATGTCGGAATCGGAGGGCGGGGTGAAGGTCGCCGCGCTCGCGGCGGCGGCGGCCGGTGCCGTGGCAGGCGGGACGGCCGCGCCACCCGGAGCAACCGCCAGGGCGCCTGCGCCCTCGACGAGCAGGAACGCGCCCAGGGCGCCGACTGCGACCGACAGCGCGAAAGCAGACGACTTTTTCATGGCCTGCCTTTCGAAGGGGACCCGTCCACCACGGGGAGCGCCGCGTAGAACTCCGAGACGGCGAGAGCCTCAGCGTCGCCGAGTCTCTTGGCGATCCCCTGCATGAGCCCGAGCGGGTCATCCTTGCGCGTGCCCGCCTTGAAGGCGGCGAGCTGCGCTGCCAGGTACGCCGACGACTGACCCGCCAGGGGCGGAAAGGACGACCCCACGCCCAGCCCTTGCGGCCCGTGGCATTGCGCGCAGGCAGGCAGGCCGATGTTCCAGTCGCCCTTGACCGCGAGGCGCATTCCTTCGGGGGACGCGGGCTTCGTCGTCTCCTGCCCTGCCTGTTTCGCCGCAGGAATGGCGGCGTAGTAGGCCGCGACGCTGGAGGCCTCGGACGGCGTCAGCAACTTCGCGACGGGACCCATCACGGGGTTCGCGCGCGTGCCGGCAGCGAACGCCGCCAACTGCCGCGCCAGATATTTCGCGTCCATGCCCGAGATGCGCGGAAAGCCGGCGGCGGACTGCCCCTGCCCCTCGGGGCCATGGCACGAGGAACAGGGCGGTGCCCCGGCGGAAGACCCCTTGACCGCGATCTGCTCACCGGTCGACGCGCCTGCGGCAGGAGCGAGGCTCGGGCAAAGAATGGCAACTGCCAGCACGGCCGGAGCGGCAAAGGTCACAGGCTTCATGCAGGGAATGATTGAGCGTCGTGACGACGCAGCGGGCCAGCGGGTTAGCCGTCCTGTTGTAGGCCTCGATGCAGTGGCTGTGCTGCCGCAGGGCAGGACGCCGCGTCGCACGTTCAGCGAGGCCCGAGGATCTCGGGCAGGACCGAATCTTCGGCGCCGGCCCGCCTGTGGATCGCGCCTTTCGCGTCGCGCCAGACCAGGCCAGGGGTCGCCGGGAGTCCGAAGCTCGCCATCAGCCTCGCGTTCGCATCCAGCTTCTCGGCGATCTTCGCCGGAATGTTCGCCATCGGCGTCAGCCCTTCGTCGCCCAAGGGCCGCGGCCTCGCGCCTTCGGCCAGGACCTTTGCCATTGCCGGTGCGTGCAGGCCTTCATAGGCCGCCAGGTCGCGCACGGGATCCTTGGCGCCGAGGAGCGCCGCCGCCTTGCCCGGGCTCGAAGGTGTGAGGATGCCGACGATGACGTGGCGCAACTGGACCTTGCCGCTCGCGACCCAGGGCCGCGCGTCGGCCCAGAACTTGGCGCAGAACGGGCAGTTCGGGTCGGTGAAGACATAGATCACGCGAGCCGCCTCGGGGCTGCCGTCCGCGATCCATGCGCTGCGTTCGAGCCGCTTCCATGCGCTGTCGCCCTGCGCCCACGGAACCGATGGAAAGGCGAGCAGCGCGACGAATGCGAGTGCAGCAAGAAAGTTCGAGCGCGTCATGGCTTCAGGTCCCGGAGTTTTTCGGCAAGGGTGGCCGGCGACAGCTCGCCCAGCCGCATCGCGGCAAGGCGCCCGTCGCCGTTGAAGAAAAGCGTGGTCGGATAGCCCTTCTGTTGAAAGGCTGCGCTGGCCCGGCGCGTCTCGTCGAGAAGGACGTTGCGGAGCGGCAGCTCGTGCTGGCCCAGCCAGAGTTCGATCTGGGCTCGTGACTCGCCCTGGTTGAGGAAGACGAAATTCACGTCGGCCCGCTCGTCCTGTGCACGGCGCAGCATCGGCATTTCGCGTGCGCAGGGCCCGCACCAGGTCGCCCACAGATTCACCACGGTCGGCTTGCCGGCGAACTGCGACAGGCTGGCAGTGCTTCCGTCGAGCGTCTCGAAGCTCAGGTCCGGCAGCTTGCGGTCGGTGTCGAGCCGGAGCGACAGGGCGGCGCTGCCGACCACGAAGAGCACCGTGCCGACGATCAGCGCCCAGTTCACGGGCATGGCCAGGGCCCTGGACTTTCGCTGGCGATAAGCGCCGTAGAACCAGGCTGCGACCAGGCCCGCGGCCGGATTCCAGCCACCATCGCGAATGTCGACGATGCCGAGCGGCGCCGAGAAATACATGCCGCGGTACTCGAACACGAACGCCAGCCGCGCCACGATCACGCCGACCAGCAGGGCACGCCAGAGCACGGCGTCGACGGCCATGTCGACGCCGGTGCGCCGGCCGAGCCGGTGCCCGAGCGCAGCGCTCACCGCGACCGACGCCACGATCAGGACGAGCGTGAACGGCAGCAGGAGCGGTCCGAGCTGGAACGCGCCGTTCACGTGCCGCGATTCCCGCCGCCGGCCGTCCGCGCGAGCACGTTGAGCGGAATCTTGAGGTAGCTCACGCCGTCGTCTTCTGCCGGTGGCAGCTGACCGGCGCGGATGTTCACCTGCAGCGACGGCAGGATGAGCGTCGGCACTTCCAGCGTGGCGTCGCGTGCCGTTCGCATCGCCACGAACTCGTCTTCGCCGACCCCGTCGCGCACGTGGATGTTGGCGGCACGCTGCTCGGCCACCGTCGTCTTCCACGCCGCCGCCCGACCCTCGGGCGGGTAGTCGTGGCAGACGTACAGGGTGTTCTCCGGCGGCAGCTCGAGGATCCGCCGCGCCGAGCGATAGAGCGCGTGGGCGTCGCCGCCCGGAAAGTCTGCGCGGGCCGTGCCCACGTCGGGCATGAACAGCGTGTCGCCCACGAAGACGGCGCCGTCCACGAGATACGCCATGTCGGCCGGCGTGTGACCCGGGACGTGCAAGGCGACGACCTCGACCGAGCCGATGCTGAACACCTCGCCGTCGGCAAAGAGGTGGTCGAACTGCGAGCCGTCCGGCAGGAAGTCGCGGTCGAGGTTGTAGAGCTTCTTGAAAGTGGCCTGCACCTCGCGGATGCGATCGCCGGCGGCGATCCGCCCGCCGACCTTGTCCTGCAGGTAGCGCGCCCCCGACAGATGATCCGCGTGGGCGTGGGTCTCGAGGATCCACTGCACCTGGAGGTCCTCCTGCCTGACGTAGGCCAGCAGGGCATCGACTCCGTTGGTGGAGGTCGAGCCGGACTTCATGTCGAAGTCGAGGACGGGATCGACGATGGCGGCGCACGCCGTGGCGTTGTCGCTCACGACGTAGGACACGGTCCCCGTCTGCGGATCGAAGAAGGCTTTCACGGTGGTCCGGACGGTCATGGCGGTCATCTTCATTCTGTTGAAAAACATTCTGTGGGGGAGGCAAAGGCAGTGTTGTTCGTCCTGGCCATGCTGCTCGGGATGGGAGTCTTCTCCCTCCTTGAACGGCGCCGCCGGGTGAGTCGCGCGGCCGCCGCCTGAAGGCGGCCACGAACTCGCGTCGCCGCCGGGCGTCGTCGTCACCCTGGGCGCGAGCGACCCGTTCTCGCACCCGCCCGCCTGCGCGGAGGCAGGTGCCAGGGCAGTCGCCGCTCGCCTCAGAGCGTCGGCCCGCCGAGCACCTCGGGCTTGATCATCATCGTGCGCACGTCGTCGTCTGCCGACTGGTGGGCCGGGCCGGCGAGCCGCAGCGTCAGCGTGTTCGCGACGCCGATCAGGGTGCCGCTGCGAACCGGGACGTCGACGCCCTTGCCGATCGGCTTGCCGTCGACCGTGGTGACGCCGTCGGACAAGGTGCGCAGGCGCAGGCCGTCGGCCGCCCGCCGCAGCTCGAAGTGCCAGCGGCTGATCTGGCGCGAGCGCGCCGGGTCTGGGTGAAGCAGCACGATGTCGTTGGCGCGTGCGCCGTCGGGCTCGTGCAGTCGGCCGAAGCTCACGATGTCCTGCTGCGGCAGGGCGATCTGCTCCCCGGTCTCCTCGATCAGGACGAGGCGCGGGAAGGCTGCCGGATCGCGCCAGTCGAGCTCGAGAAGCTCGACCGGCTGCGCGACGCCCTTCAGCACGCGCGTGCCGACCGGCCGGCAGTGCAGGCGATGCTCCGGCTCGAACTCGAGGAAGGCCTGGCGCGTGAGGTAGACCCCGCCCGGCTCCGCCGCTCGCGCGACCCGCGCAGCGACGTGCACCGAGTCGCCGGTCACCATCGCGCCGTCGGTCAGCACCGAGCCCCAGTGCAGGCCGATCCGAACCGCCAGCTGGTGCTCGCGCGCCCGCGCCGCGTTCTCGCGCGCCATCGCCTGCTGGAAGGCGACGATGCCGCGAACGCCCGCGACGGCGTCGGGGAAGACGCAGAAGACGCCATCGCCGACGGCATCGACCACTCGCCCCTGCGTGGCGGTGGCTGCCTGCGCGAGCAGGTCGAAATGGAGCTGGTGCAGCTGGCGCCCGACCGCATCGCCAAAACGCGCGAAATACGGAGTCGAGCCGACGATGTCGGAGAACGCCATCAGGAGCGAGCGCTCGAAGCGGCGCCTGAGCTCCGCCTGCAGCTGGTTCTGAAGCCGGACGATCTCGGTCATGCCGAGAGAGCCGAGGGAGCTGAGGTCGATCATCGAAAAGAGCGCGTCCGAACGGTGCCGATCGTGCCGGTCAGAGCGGAATGTTGGAGTGCTTGCGCCACGGATCGTCGAGCTTCTTGTCGGCGAGCATCGCGAGCGAGCGGCAGATCCGCTTCCTCGTCTCGTGCGGCTGGATCACGTCGTCGACGTAGCCCCGCGCGCTGGCGATGAAGGGGTTGGCGAACTTGGCCTTGTATTCGGCCTCGCGGGCGGCGAGCTTTTCCGGGTCGCCCTTCTCTTCGCGAAAGATGATCTCGACCGCGCCCTTGGCGCCCATCACCGCGATCTCGGCGTTCGGCCAGGCGAAGTTGACGTCGCCGCGCAGGTGTTTGGAGCTCATCACGTCGTAGGCGCCGCCGTAGGCCTTTCGGGTGATGACGGTGATCTTGGGCACGGTGCATTCGGCGTAGGCGAAGAGCAGCTTGGCGCCGTGCTTGATGATGCCGCCGAACTCCTGCGCGGTGCCGGGCATGAAGCCGGGCACGTCGACGAAGGTGACGACGGGGATGTTGAAGGCATCGCAGAAGCGCACGAAGCGCGCCGCCTTGATCGAGCTCTTGATGTCGAGGCAGCCCGCCAGCACGAGCGGCTGGTTGGCGACGATGCCGACCGCCGCGCCGTCCATCCGGCCGAAGCCGATGACGATGTTTTTCGCGTGCTCGGGCTGCAGCTCGAAGAAGTCGCCGTCGTCGACGGTCTTCAGGATCAGCTCCTTGATGTCGTAGGGCTTGTTCGGATGGTCGGGAACGAGCGTGTCGAGCGAGAGGTCGATGCGCTCGGCCGGATCGTCGCTCGGCAGGCGCGGCGCCTTCTCGCGGTTGTTGAGCGGCAGGTAGTCGAAGAAGCGGCGCAGCATGGCGAGCGCCTCGACGTCGTTCTCGAACGCCAGGTCGGCGACGCCGCTCCTCGTCGTGTGCGAGAGCGCGCCGCCGAGGTCCTCGGCGCTCACCTCCTCGTGCGTCACGGTCTTCACCACCTCGGGGCCGGTGACGAACATGTACGAGCTGTCCTTCACCATGAAGATGAAGTCGGTCATCGCCGGCGAGTAGACCGCGCCGCCCGCGCACGGCCCCATGATCATGCTGATCTGCGGCACGACGCCCGACGCGACGACGTTTCGCTGGAACACCTCGGCGTAGCCGCCGAGCGAGGCGACGCCTTCCTGGATGCGCGCGCCGCCCGAGTCGTTGAGGCCGATCACCGGCGCGCCGACCTTCATCGCCTGGTCCATCACCTTGCAGATCTTCTCGGCGTGCGCCTCCGAGAGCGCGCCGCCGAAGACGGTGAAGTCCTGGCTGAAGACGAAGACCAGCCGGCCGTTGATCATCCCGTAGCCGGTGACGACGCCGTCGCCCGGCGGGCGGTTCTTCTCCATGCCGAAGTCGTGGCTGCGGTGCTCGACGAACATGTCCCATTCCTCGAAGCTGCCCGCGTCGAGGAGCAGTTCGACGCGCTCGCGAGCCGTGAGCTTGCCCTTGGCGTGCTGCGCATCGATGCGCTTCTGGCCGCCGCCGAGCCGGGCGCGCGCGCGCTTGGCTTCGAGCTGCTGGAGGATGTCGTGCATGCGTTGTTCTTTCGGTCAGGAAGCGGCGGGAGCGACGCCGGCGCTGGCGAGGAGCCGCCGCGCCGCCACGGACACGGGCACGGCGCCGGACTCGATCGCCGCGAGCGTCGACGCAAGCCGGGCTCGGACTTCGGGATGGGCCTTGAACGCCTCGCGCAGGCCCGCGTCGATGCGCTCCCACAGCCACGCGCGAGCCTGCCCGCGTCGCCGCTCGGCCACGGCGCCCGAGGCCGCCTGCGCGGCCCGGAACGACTCGATCGCCGTCCAGACCGCCGCGACCTGATCGGCCGCGAGCGCGCTCGCGGTCATCACGCGCGGCGTCCAGGCGGAGCCGGCTTTTCTCGCGACGAGATGCAGGGCGAGGTCGATCTGGCCGACCGCGCGCTTTGCCGCGGCCGCATCGAGATCGGCCTTGTTGACGACGACCAGGTCGGCGAGTTCCATCACGCCCTTCTTGATCGCCTGCAGGTCGTCGCCCGCGTTCGGCAGCTGGAGCAGCAGGAACATGTCGGTCATGCCGGCGACCGCCGACTCGCTCTGGCCGACGCCGACGGTCTCGACGACGACGATGTCGTAGCCCGCCGCCTCGACCACGCGGATCGCCTCGCGCGTCGCCGCCGTGACGCCGCCGAGCGTGCCGCCGCTCGGGCTCGGCCTGACGAATGCGGCAGCGTCCACCGAGAGCCGGTCCATCCGCGTCTTGTCGCCCAGGATCGATCCGCCCGACACGCTCGAGCTCGGGTCGACGGCAAGAACGGCGACGCGGTGGCCCGCGGCGATGAGCTGGACACCGAGGCACTCGATGAAAGTCGACTTGCCGACGCCGGGAACGCCCGAGACGCCGAGTCGGAACGACGGCTGCGCGGGCTCGGGCAACGCCGTGAGGAACGCGTCGGCGCGCTCCCGATGGTCGGGGCGGCTCGATTCGAGCAGCGTGATCGCCTTGGCGACCGCGCGCCGCTGCGGCTCGCCCGGCCCGGCCAGGACGGCGTCGAGCAGGGCCTGGTCGGCGGGCGGCAGCATTGCGACGCGCGGGCCGGGCTCAGGCGCCGTCGACTCGGCGCGGCGGCTCGGCCCCGTGCGCGGCGAGCGAGAGCCTGATCTGCTCGAGCACGTCCTTCGCGCTCGCCGGGATCGGCGTGCCCGGGCCGTAAATGCCTTTCACGCCGGCGTCGTACAGGAACTCGTAGTCCTGGCGCGGGATGACGCCGCCGACGAAGACGACGATGTCGTCGGCGCCCTGCGCCTTGAGTGCCTGGATGATCGCCGGCACGAGCGTCTTGTGGCCGGCGGCCAGGGTCGACACGCCGACCGCGTGGACGTCGTTCTCGATCGCCTGGCGCGCACACTCCTCGGCGGTCTGGAAGAGCGGGCCGATGTCGACGTCGAAGCCGAGGTCGGCGAACGCGCTCGCCACGACCTTGGCGCCGCGGTCGTGCCCGTCCTGGCCGAGCTTGGCGATCATCACGCGCGGCCGGCGCCCTTCGCTCTCGGCGAACGCCTCGATCTCTGCCTTCAATTGTTCCCACCCTTCGGCGCTGTCGTAAGCCGCCGCGTAGACGCCCGAGACCTTCTGCGTGTCGGCGCGGTGTCGGCCCCAGGCCGACTCGAGCGCGTCGCTCACCTCGCCCACCGTCGCCCGCAGGCGCACGGCCTTGATCGAGAGATCGAGCAGGTTGCCCTCGCCGCTCTCGGCGCAGGCGGTGAGCGCGGCCAGCGCCGTTCGCACCGCCGCGCCGTCACGCTTCGCGCGCACCGCCTCCAGCCGCGCGACCTGGTTCTCGCGCACGGCGTGGTTGTCGATGTCGAGCGTGTCGATCGGCGCTTCCTCGTCGAGCCGGTACTTGTTGATGCCGACGATCACGTCCTTCCCGGAATCGATGCGGGCCTGCTTCTCGGCGGCGCTCGCCTCGATCTTCAGCTTCGCCCAGCCGCTCTGCACGGCCTGGGTCATGCCGCCCATCGCCTCGATCTCCTGGATGATCTTCCAGGCGGCGTCGGCCATCTCCTGCGTCAAAGACTCCATCGCGTAGCTGCCGGCCCACGGGTCGACGATCGAGGTGATGTGGGTCTCTTCCTGGATCACGAGCTGGGTGTTGCGGGCAATGCGCGCGCTGAATTCGGTGGGCAGCGCGATCGCCTCGTCGAGCGCGTTGGTGTGCAGGCTCTGCGTGCCGCCGAACACCGCCGCCATCGCCTCGATGGTCGTGCGCACGACGTTGTTGTAGGGGTCCTGCGCGGTGAGCGTCCAGCCCGAGGTCTGGCAGTGGGTGCGCAGCATCGAGCTCTTCGCCTGCTTCGGCTTGAACTCCTCCATGATCCTGAACCACAGGCCCCGGGCCGCGCGCATCTTGGCGATCTCGAGGTAGAAGTTCATGCCGATCGCCCAGAAGAAGCTGAGCCGGCCCGCGAAGGCGTCGACGTCGAGCCCCTTGGCGATCGCGGTGCGCACGTACTCGCGGCCGTCGGCGAGCGTCAGCGCCAGCTCGAGCGCCTGGTTCGCGCCCGCTTCCTGGATGTGATAGCCCGAGATCGAGATCGAGTTGAACTTCGGCATGTGCGAAGCCGTGTACGCGATGATGTCGCCCACGATCCGCATGCTGGGGCCCGGCGGATAGATGTAGGTGTTCCTCACCATGAACTCTTTCAGGATGTCGTTCTGGATCGTTCCTGAAAGCTTCTCCTTTCCGACGCCCTGCTCCTCGGCCGCGACGACATAGCCGGCGAGCACGGGCAGCACGGCGCCGTTCATCGTCATCGAAACGCTCACCTTGTCGAGCGGAATGCGGTCGAAGAGGATCTTCATGTCCTCGACCGAGTCGATCGCGACGCCCGCCTTGCCGACGTCGCCGACGACGCGCGGATGGTCGCTGTCGTAGCCGCGATGGGTGGCGAGATCGAAGGCGACGCTCACGCCCTGCCCGCCGGCGGCGAGCGCCTTGCGATAGAAGTCGTTCGACGCCTCGGCTGTCGAGAAGCCTGCGTACTGGCGGATCGTCCACGGCCGCACCGCATACATCGTCGCCTGCGGGCCGCGGATGTAGGGCGGCTGGCCGGGCAGCGTGTCGGTCGCGGGCAGCCCCTGAACGTCGGCGGCCGTGTAGAGCGGCTTGACGACGATGCCTTCGGGTGTCTTCCAGCCGAGCGCCTCGACATCGCCGCCGGGCGCGGAGCGGGCGGCCGCGGCGTGCCAGGCGGCGAGCGCTGCGGGATCGGCGGAAGAAGGCGGTTTCAAGGCGATGCAGTCCGGAGGTCGTTCGGGTCGATTATCGCGGCGGCGGCTCCGCGACAATCGCCGCCATGCCGAACCCCGCCGTCACCCTGATCGCCGCCGTCGCGCGGGACGGCGGCATCGGCCGCGCCGGCGAGCTGCTCGTGCGCCTGCCCGGCGACCTTGCGCGCTTCAAGCGGCTGACGATGGGCGCGCCCGTCGTCATGGGGCGAAAGACCTGGGAGTCGATCGGCCGCGCGTTGCCCGGCCGGCGCAACATCGTCGTCACGCGCGACCGGCACCTTCGCGCCGAGGGTGCGGAGACCGTGACATCGCTCGACGCGGGACTCGCGCTCGTGGCGCCGGCGCCGCGTGTGTTCGTGATCGGCGGCGGTGAGCTCTATGCGCTCGCGTTGCCGGTCGCCGACGAGCTCGAGCTCACCGAAGTCGACGCCGAGTTTCCCGCCGACGCATTCTTTCCGCGCTGGGATCGCGCCGACTTCACCGAGACACGGCGCGAAGCGCACGAGAGCGCCGAGGGCGTCCGCTACGCTTTCACGACCTACAAGAAAAACCCCTAGGGAGAACGACCATGTCTGGTGCCGGATTCCATGTCCACGGACCGCACGACCACGCGCTCGAGCACGAGTCCCATGCCGAGCCGCACGGCCTGGCCGGCCGGCTCGCCGTCGCCACTGCGCTCATCGCGACCGTCGGCGCGCTCTTCGCCTACATGGCCGGCCTGACGCAGGCCAATGCCGGCCTCTACAAGAACGATGCCGCGATCAAGAAGACCGAGGCGTCGAACCAGTGGAACTACTACCAGGGCAAGAGCGGCAAGCAGAACCTCGCCGAGCTCGCCGTGGAGCTCGCGCCGGACGCGCGCAAGTCGTTCTACGCCGAGGAGATCAAGCGCTACAAGGCGGAAAAGGACGACATCAAGAAGACCGCCGAGCGCTTCGAGAAGGAGTCGGACGCGTTCAACGTGAAGAGCGACGAACAGATCCACCAGCATCACCGCTGGGCGCAGGCGACGACCGCGCTGCAGATCTCGATCGCGCTGGCGGCGATCGCGCTGCTGACGAGGAGCCGCCGGCTGCAGTACGGCGTCTATGGCCTGGCCGGGCTCGGCGTCGCGGTCGGCGTGCTCGCCTGGCTGCACCTCTGAAGGCCGGCTCGCTGCAACTGGGCGAGCCATCGACCCTCAATCGTCCAGGTCGAGCTCCTGGATCTTGCGCGTGATCGTGTTGCGGCCGATGCCGAGCTTTTGCGCCGCCTCGATGCGGCGACCGCGCGTGAGCTCGAGCGCGGAGCGGATGAGCTGCGCCTCGAATTCGCGCGTCAGCGTGTCCCACACCTTGGGCTGACCCGAGCGCAGGAGCTCGCGCGCCTGGCGCTCGAGTGCGGCGACCCAGCTGGCGCCGCCGCCGTCGGCCGCGCCTGCGATCGCGTGCGCCGCGGCCGGTGCATCGCCTGGCCCGAGGATGGCCGTCGACTTCTCGGGCGACCTCCGGCCCTCCTCGGTCGATGGGTCGGCCTCGACCGGGGCGGGGCTCGCCCGCACCGCCGACGACGCGCGCGCCATCTGCAGCTCCGGCGGCAGATCCTTGGCGTCGACCTGCTGCGCCGGCGCCATCACCGTCAGCCAGTGGCACACGTTCTCGAGCTGGCGGACATTGCCCGGGTAGTCGAACTGGGTCAGGCGCGCGACTGCCGCTTCGGTCAGGCGCTTGCCTTCGACACCGAGCTCGCGCGCGCTCTTCTGCAGGAAGAAGCGGGCCAGCGGCGCGATGTCCTCGGTGCGCTCGCGCAGCGCCGGCAGGCGCAGGCGGATGACGTTGAGTCGGTGGAACAGGTCTTCGCGAAACGCGCCGGCCTTGACGCGCTCCTCGAGGTCCTGGTGCGTCGCTGCGATCACGCGGACGTTGCTGCGCATCGGGCTGTGGCCGCCGACGCGGTAGAACTGGCCGTCGGCGAGCACGCGCAGCAGGCGCGTCTGCAGCTCGAACGGCATGTCGCCGATCTCGTCGAGGAAGAGCGTGCCGCCGTCGGCCTGCTCGAAGCGGCCGCGCCGCGTCGTCTGCGCGCCGGTGAAGGCGCCGCGCTCGTGGCCGAAGAGCTCCGATTCGAGAAGGTCCTTCGGGATGGCCGCCGTGTTGATCGCGACGAACGGGCCGCTGGCACGCGGGCTGTGCTTGTGCAGCGCATTGGCGACGAGCTCCTTGCCGGAGCCCGACTCGCCGGTGATGAGGACGGTGACGATGCTCTGCGAGAGCCGGCCGATGGCGCGAAAGACGTCCTGCATCGCGGGTGCCTGGCCGAGCATCTCGGGCACCTGCGCGACCGGCGCATCGTCGGCGCCGACGTGCAGGCTCTCCTCGACGGCGCGGCGGATCAGCTCGACGGCCTTGGGCACGTCGAACGGCTTGGGCAGGTAGTCGAATGCACCGCCCTGGAACGCACTGACGGCACTGTCGAGGTCGGAGTAGGCGGTCATGATGATGACCGGCAGCTCGCCATGCCTTTCCTTGATCTTCTGGAGCAGCTCGATGCCCGAGCCGCCCGGCATCCGTATGTCGGAGACGAGCACCTGCGGCTGGTCGCTCTCGAGTGCCGCGAGCACGTCGCGCGCATTCGTGAAGCTGCGCACGGCCAGCTGCTCGCGCGCCAGCGCCTTCTCGAGCACGAAGCGGATCGATTGGTCGTCGTCGACGATCCAGATGGGCTTCATCGCATCAGGCCAGGGGAATCACGACCTTGAAGATCGTTCGACCCGGCTCGCTCTCGAACTCGACGGTGCCATGGTGCTGCTGGATGAAGGTGCGTGCGAGGGTGAGGCCGAGTCCCGAGCCGCCATCGCGGCCCGACACGAGCGGAAAGAAGATCCGCTCGCGCAGCGACTCCGGAACGCCCGGCCCGTTGTCCTCGATATGCAATTCCAGTGCCAGACGGTAGCGATGCTTGCCGAGGGTCGCCGATCGGGCAATGCGCGTGCGCAGCGTGATGCGCGCCGTGCCGTGCTCGATCGATTCGCCGAGCGCCTGGGCGGCGTTCTGGGTGATGTTGAGGACGGCCTGGATGAGCTGCTCGCGATCGCCGCTGAACTCGGGGATCGAGATGTCGTAGTCGCGCACGGTGACCAGGCCGCGCGGGAACTCCGCCAGGATCAGCGCCCGCACCCGCTCGCACACCTCGTGGATGTTGACGTTGCCGACGACGTGAGGCTTGCGGTGCGGCGCGAGCAACCGGTCGACGAGCGACTGAAGGCGGTCGGCCTCCTTGATGATCACCTGCGTGTATTCGGTGAGCGCGCGCGACTCGATCTCCATCTCGAGCAGCTGCGCCGCGCCCCGGATGCCGCCGAGCGGGTTCTTGATCTCGTGGGCGAGGTTCCTGATGAGCTCCTTGGTCGCCTCGGCCTGCTCGAGCGCACGCTCCTCGCGCTCCTGCCGGTTCTGCTGCTCGATCTCGATCAGCTCGACGACGACATTACGCGAGCCGTCGATCTGGTTGACCGTGAGGTGCACGGGCAGGGCCTCGCCGTGGCTCGCCGAAGGTCGCTTCAGCAGCGCCTCGACCCGGCTGGTCGAGAACACGTTGTCGGTCACCGCCGCGACCGTGTCGCGCAGCGTCTGCGCGTCGACGAACCAGTCGAAGAAGATGCCGCGCGACAGGCTCCGACGCGACAGGCCCAGCACCGCCTCGAACGACGAGTTCGCGAACTCGCATTCACCTTCGGGCGTGACGATCGCGACCAGGGTCGCGAGCAGGTCGAGAGCGCCGTGCGCCGCCTCCGTCCGGCCGAGGGCCGCCGAATCGGGAGCGGCCGGAGCGATCACTGCGCGGGCGGCAGCTTCTGAAGTTCGCGGCGCAGCGCGGCGATGTCGGACTGCTTGCGCGTGATCGAGGCGCGCATCTCGTTCACCCGGTCGAGGTACTTCTGATAGTTCTTTTCGTCGCCTTGACGCTCGGGTTGACCGTTGTTGAAGTCCTTCTGCAAGGCCCCAAGGCGATCTTCCTCCGTCTTCAGCTCGTCCTCGAGGATCTTGCGGGCGTCGCTGTCGCGGGCCCGCTGGGCGATCGGATCGATCTTCGCGCCCGACCCGGCAGAGGTCGCCGGTACCGGGTTGCCGGTGCGCGGCCGGGCCATCTGCATGATGGTCACCGGAGCGCCCTCGATCTTGCGGCAGCCGAGCCGCTCCGCCTCCTTGGCCGTGATGGTGTTCTTGTAGTCGTTGCCGGGGCAGCGGTACATCACGCTGGCGTCGGCCGTTTCGGCAGCGCGGGGCGACGCGGCAGCGAGGCCGAGGGCGGCGGCAAAGAGGAAATGGATGCGGTGGCGCTGCGTCATGCTTTCGTCTCCTGACGACACAACGCCGGGCGGCGCGGTCGGGTCGACAGGCCGCCTATTGTCTCGCAGGCCTCGAGCCTGGCAAAAGACCATGAAACGGGTGCTTCGACCGCTTCTCGCATGCCGGCCTCGCGCCCAAAAAAAGGGGACGGCAGCGCCGCCCCCTTTTCGCCGACCGGCTCGCGCCGGGATCAGAGGCTGTAGTACATGTCGAACTCGACCGGGTGCGTGGTCATCCGGAAGCGGGTGACCTCCTGCATCTTCAGCTCGATGTAGGCATCCAGGTAGGTGTCGGTGAAGACGCCGCCCTTGGTGAGGAAGGCGCGACCCTTGTCGAGATAGTCGAGCGCCTGCTCGAGGCTCGAGCAGACCGTGGGGATCTTCGCATCTTCCTCGGGCGGCAGGTGGTAGAGGTCCTTGGTCGCGGCCTCGCCGGGATGGATCTTGTTCTCGACACCGTCGAGCCCGGCCATCAGCAGCGCCGTGAAGGCGAGGTACGGATTGGCGAGCGGGTCCGGGAAGCGCGCCTCCACGCGGCGCCCCTTCGGGCTGGCGACGTAGGGGATCCGGATCGATGCCGAGCGGTTCTTGGCGCTGTAGGCGAGCTTGACCGGCGCCTCGAAGCCGGGGACCAGGCGCTTGTAGCTGTTGGTTCCGGGATTGGTGATCGCGTTGAGCGCCCGCGCGTGCTTGATGATCCCGCCGATGTAGAACAGCGCGAACTCCGACAGGCCCGCATAGCCGTCGCCCGCGAACAGGTTCTGGCCGCCCTTCCACACCGACTGGTGCACGTGCATGCCCGAGCCGTTGTCGCCGACGATCGGCTTCGGCATGAAGGTGACCGTCTTGCCGTAGGAGTGCGCGACGTTCTGGATCACGTACTTCTGCAGCTGCAGCCAGTCGGCGCGCTGGACCAGCGTCGAGAACTTGGTGCCGATCTCCATCTGCGCCTGCGCGACTTCGTGGTGATGGACCTCGACCGGGATGCCGAGCGATTCGAGGATCAGGCACATCTCCGAGCGCATGTCCTGGAACGAGTCGATCGGCGGCGTCGGGAAATAGCCGCCCTTGACGGTCGGCCGGTAGCCGGAGTTGCCGTGCTCGTATTCCTTGCCCGTGTTCCAGGAGGCTTCCTCCGACTCGATCTTGACGAAGCACCCCGACATGTCGACCTGCCAGCGGACGCTGTCGAAGATGAAGAACTCCGGCTCGGGGCCGAAATAGGCCGCGTCGCCGAGGCCCGACGCCTTCATGTAGGCCTCGGCACGCTTGGCGAGCGAGCGCGGATCGCGCTCGTAGGGCTTTCCGTCGCCCGGCTCGACGACGTCGCAGGTGAGGATGAGCGTCGGCTCCTCGAAGAACGGATCGATGTTGGCCGTGTTCGGATCGGGCATGAGCTGCATGTCCGAGGCCTCGATGCCCTTCCAGCCGGCGATCGACGAGCCGTCGAAGGCGTGGCCGCCCGTGAACTTCTCTTCGCCGAAGGCCGAGATCGGCACGGTGACATGCTGCTCCTTGCCGCGGGTGTCGGTGAACCGGAAGTCGACGAACTTGACTTCGTTGTCCTTCACCATGCTCATCACGTCGGCGACGGTCTTGGCCATTCGATCGATCTCCCAGGAAAACTCGTTTTGAAAAGGATGGGCGCCGCGGCGTGGCCTGACAGCCCCAAAATTGCGCACTGGTTTTAGCAGAAAGCATGCCAGTGACGGCGCGTAGCATGACTCCGTTGCGGTGCACTGTCAGGCACCGCGTTGGGGCCCCCGGGGATGCTAGCGCACCAACTCAGGGCCCAGGGCTGCACCAGCGTCTTTCAAGCGCTCCACCAGGCGGGCATACGAGCCCGCCAGCTGCGTCGGCTCGCCCTTGACGCCAAGCTCGATGTGATGCCCCCATTGCGGATGGTCGACGCTCGGCAGGCTGAACACCTTGATGCCCGGAAAGTCGCGCTCGATCGATTCCATCAGCGGCGTGAGCGAAGCCTCCATCGCGCCGAAGACGATGACCGAGAGTTCCCGGGTCGCGACCGGCGCGTGCAGGTGGCGAAACCGCTCGTCGAGCACCCATTCGATCATCGGCCAGGCCATCACCGGAAAGCCGGGCACGAAGAACACGCCGCCATCGCCCGATCTCACGGCGAAGCCGGCGATCTTGTTGAACGGGTTCGGGATGATTTCCGCACCTTCCGGAAACATGGCCATGTTGAGCCGGTGCAGGTTGTCCTTGCGCTCGGGCTCGTAGGCGACGCCGCGCTCGCGCGCCTGGTCTCGCATGCGCTCCAGGACCAGATCGCGCGCCTCGGGCTGGAGCACGAGCGGGCGGCCCAGCGCCGCCGCCGCGGACTGGCGCGTGTGGTCGTCCGGCGTTGCGCCGATGCCGCCGCAGGAAAAGACGAGGTCGCCGCTGGCGAACGCATCCTTCAGGTCGGCGGTGATCCGGCCTGGATCGTCGCCCACGTAGCGTGCCCAGGAAAGCGCCAGGCCGCGCGCGGCGAGCAGCTCGACGACCTTGGGCAGGTGCTTGTCAGCGCGCTTGCCCGAGAGGATCTCGTCGCCGACGATGAGAAGTCCGATGTTCATGC
>JBBSBZ010000006.1:0-34570 GCA_038250795.1 Burkholderiales bacterium
TCGGTGAAGCGCTTGGAGCCGACGACGAGAGGAGCCGGCGCGCTCCCGGGCAATGCCGACGACGGTGCGGCTTCGACGGGCGCGAGCGTGACGAAGTACACGATCAGCACCGAACGTAGGATGGCTCCTACTGGACGAAGGGCCCTTCTCGGTCGGTTTCGTCCGGCCTCATCGCCGACACTTCGACGTCCGGTGTTGCCTTCGCGTGCCCTCCCCTTGTCTCCCTCCGCCGCCAGATCGATGCCTTTCGATGGCTCGGTCCACCCACGGGCGACGCTGTTCGATTCGGCCGACTCGTCCATGAGCCACCTCAAAGCGTTCATCGTCGAAGACAGCCCGGTCATTCGCGAGAACCTGGTCGCCGCCCTCGAGGAGATGGCACCGATCGATGTCGTCGGCACGGCCGAGGATGAATCAGGTGCCGTTGCATGGCTCGTGCGGTCGGAGAATCGCTGCGATCTCGTCGTCGTCGACATCTTCCTGAAGAGCGGCTCCGGCCTCGGCGTGCTGAAGGCGGCTTCCAGCTCGGGCCTGCCGGTCAAGCTCGTCGTGCTCAGCAACTACGCGACGCCCGACATGCGGCGCAAGTGCATGGAGCTTGGCGCCGACCGCGTCTTCGACAAGTCGAACGAGATCGATGCGCTGATCCTGTATTGCTGCCGGCTGGCCGATGGCAGCACCGGCAGCGAATACAACAGCACCCTTGGATAGGCTGCCCGCGTCACGGACAAGCGCGATTCACTGGATGAGCCCGTTCTTCAGCGCGTAGTAGGTGAGGTCGCTGTTCGAGGCGAGCTTCATCTTCTCCATCACCCGGGTGCGATACGTGCTCACCGTCTTCACGCTCAGCGACATGCTGTCGGCCATGTGGCCGATGGTCTCGCCCTTGGCCAGCCGGAGGAACACCTGGAACTCGCGCTCGGACAACTGCTCGTGAGCCGGCTTGTCACCGGCACCGCCCAGGCCGTCGGCCAGCAGTTCGGCGACGCCGGCCGTGATGTACTTGCGGCCGCGGTACACCGTGCGGATCGCCTTGACGATCTCCTCGGGATCGCAGTCCTTGTTGAGGTAGCCGCTCGCCCCCTGGCGCAGGAGGGTCGTCGCGTAGTGCTCCTCGGGAAAACCCGAGAGAATCAGCACCGGCAGATCCGGCGCGCGAGCCTTGATCGCCGCCAGCGCGTCGACCCCGCTCTGGTCGGGCATCGACAGGTCCATCACCAGCACGTCGACCTGCCCCTTCCTGACGATGTCGACAGCTTCGCGGCCGTTGGCGGCCTCGGCCACCACCGTCAGGTCGACCTGCTCGGAGAAGAACTGGCGCAGACCGGCGCGAACGATGGCGTGGTCGTCGATGATGGCGATTCGGATCATGGCAGCAGCGCCGGCGTTCGGCGCGTGAATAGCTCGGTGGGGCAAGTTTAGGGGCACGGCAGGCGATGAGCTTTCTTTCCCGCTTCCGGCGAAACGTGGTCGCCTTCCCGCTCGCGGCGCTTGCCGCGCTGGCGATGCTCGCGATCAGCGAGGCGTCGTACCAGGACGCGACCGGGTCGATGGACACGCTCGGCGAGCGCGGCGACGCGCGCACCCGGCTGAACGATCTCGTCAAGTCGCTGCTCGACGCGGAGACCGGCGAGCGCGGTTATCTGCTCACCAACCGGCGCGAATACCTGAAGCCCTACGAGCAGGCTCAGGGCCAGGCCCGCAAGACGCTCGCCTGGCTGAATGACTACTACGGCAAGGACCCGCAGACCTCTGCCCTGATGGGCGATGTCATGAAGGAGACCGAGGCCAAGCTGAGCGAGCTCTCGACGACGATCGACATGCACGATCGCGGCGTCGAGAACGGCTGGCGCGAGCTTCTGCTGTCCGACATCGGACGGGAGAAGATGGAGCACGTCCGGGCTCTCGGCGAGCAGTTGCTCAGCTACGAGACCGCGCAGGTCGCGCTCGGTCGTCGCAGCATCTACCAGACGCTCTGGCTCAACCGCATCGGCGTCTCTGCGATGGCGGCGGTGAGTTTGCTGGCGCTCTTCATGTACCTGCGCCAGACCGCCACGCTCGATCGAGCCCTGACCGCCGAGGCCGAGCGGACGAAAGGCGAGCGTGAGCGTCTGGAATCCGAGGTCGCTGCGCGCACCACGCAGCTGAAGGAGCTCGCCCAGCACCTGCAGACGATCCGCGAGGACGAGCGCAGCCATCTCGCCCGCGAGCTGCACGACGAGCTGGGCTCGCTGCTCACCGCCGCCAAGCTCGACGTGGCGCGCCTCAAGTCCCGCCTCGGCAGCAGCGCGACCGCCGATGCCACCGAGCGGATCGCCCACCTCAACGAGGCGCTCAACGGCGGCATTGCGCTGAAGCGGCGGATCATCGAGGACCTGCGTCCGTCGTCTCTCAGCAATCTGGGCCTCGTCGCGGCGCTGGAGATCCTTTTGCGCGAGTTCGGCGCGCGCACGGACATCGCCGTCGACCACGACCTGGAGCCGGTCACGCTCGAGGCTTCCGCCCAGCTCACCGTCTACCGTCTCGTCCAGGAGGCCCTGACCAACATCGTCAAGTACGCCAAGGCGAGCGAAGTCGTCGTCTCGCTGCAGCCTGCCCCGGGCGGCGGCGCCCGGGTCTCGGTCAAGGACAACGGCCTCGGCTTCGACCTTTCCGTGCCGCGCCTCGCGCGTCATGGCCTGATCGGCATGCGCTACCGCGTGGAGGCCGAGGGCGGGACGATGGTCCTGGTGACTTCGCCGGGCGCCGGCACTCAGATCGATGCCGAGTTGCCGCCGGCGACCTTGCGCGCCACGCCGGTGCCGTCGTCGGACGCGCCGGTCGACTCTGTGCCGCAGGCGGCCTGAGTCGCTCCCGCCTCGGCCGTGTGGGTCGAGTCCTACAAGGTCGGGGTGGCTCACCCGACAGGGCCCTGCGCGACGTACCTATCGCCATCGAACCCGCACCGACTCATACTTGGGTCGTCGCGGCTGCGGTGATTGCTGCCGCTGCGAAACCGTTTCTCTCTCAGCAAAAGGACATTCCATGAACACTATCGGCAGCACCACTTCGAAGCCCCTGTCGCAACAAGGTCAGGACGTGGCCGACAACGCGGCAGCGGGTGCGCAGAACGCCATCCGTTCGACGCAGCGGGCCGCTGATTCGGCGCTCGACCGGATGTCGGAGAAGGTCGACGAGGTGCGCAGCCAGGCGAGTCCGATCCTGAACAAGGTGACTTCGCAGGCCGAAGCCGCCGCGCGACGTGGCATGGAGGCCGTTCGAGACACCTCGCAGCAATTGCGCGAAAAGGCGACGCAGGCTTCCGACATGACCGTGGCCTATGTCAAGGACGAGCCGATCAAGGCGATGCTGATCGCGGCGGCGACCGGCGCCTTGCTCATGGGAATCGTCAGCCTGATGAGCCGTTCGCGCGACTAGGCCCATGATCCATCCCCTGCTGCGACTGGCCGTCAGCCAGCCGCACCTCCTCGGCGACCACGTCGAGGCCTACGCCTCGCTGGTGGGCGAAGAGGTCTCGCGGTACTCGACCTCGTGGATGGTGCGGATCGGGCTCTACATGGTCTGCCTGTGCATGGTGGGCGTCGGCCTGGTGCTGGTGGGGGTGGCGCTGCTTCTTTGCGCAGCGGTGCCGGCCTCCGAATATCCCGCCACCTGGGCGATGTTCGTGATCCCGCTGACGCCCTTCGTGATCGCCGTTGCGTGCGTCATCGCGGCCCGCATGACGAGCGTCGGCGAGCCGTTCGACGAGGTTCGCAAGCAGATGCAGGCCGACATGGCGATGCTACGCGAGGTGAGCGCGTCGTGACGACCACGCTGCCCGTGGTCGTGGCCACGAAGGAGCTTTCGGCGACCGAGGAGTTGCAGGCATCGCGTCTGCGGCTCCGCAGCGCAATGATGACCATCGTTCACCCCCCGCCGAGTCCCTCTCTTCTGGCCGGCGGACTGTCCGACCTCGGTGGAAAGCTGCTCGACGGTGCGCGGCACATCCCGGGTGCTGGGATCTTTCTCGAGACGCTTCAGAGCTGGTGGCACGAGCATCCGCTGCGCACTGCCGGGCTCGTGGCCGAGGAAGCCTCGCGCACTCTGGTCGAGCCGGCGGCCGAACGCAGTCCGCTCGCGTTGCTCGTGGGATCGTTCGGCGTCGGCGCCTTGCTCGTTCTCGTGAAGCCGTGGCGATGGGCCCTGCGCCCGGCGCTTTTCATCGGCCTCCTGCCCCAGCTCGCGACCCACGTCATCCGCCGGCTGCCCATCGAGACGTGGCTGAACATGAGTGCAAGCCTCCTGCGCAAGCCTGCGGCTTCCCAGGCCGGAGCCCGTGCCCGGGCGCGCGCGGCCGCGCGGGCATCCGAATTGCCGTAGCTCTTTCGCGAAGCTCCGGAGCCCCCGTACCGAAGCATCGATTACCTCCCAATGGCCCCTTGCCGACCCGCCCGCGCGGAAATCGGCCGGTCTCCCTCCGTGGGGCCTTTCAAAACGCGCTTCGGCGCGTTTTTTTTGCGCCAGCGGACCGGTCCGCTGGATCAGACGTTTCCTACAAGGGCCGCCGCGCCGGGCCGACAGACGGTGCAACCGGCAACTTCTACAGTCCTTTCACACCTTCGTGCTCCCTCGATGAACCCTCAAGCCGTTGCCTCCGCCTCCCGCCGAACGCCTATTCGGCCCTGGGCGACTTCGTCGTTCGACAGGGCCGCCGACACTTCTCCGATGGAGCTTTCCGCGCTCGGTGCCCATGTCGACCGCTGCAACGGCTCTCGCGGTCGGATGTTCCGTCTGCGCTGCGCCGCTGACTCGCTGATCGCCTTCATCGCGCCGCGGTTCGTGACCACCGCGGTCGTCGTTGCCTTCGTCCTCGGGGTGGTCTCGCTGGTCACCTGAGGATGGCGCCGCCGGCACTGCTCCGGCTCGTGCCCGACGCGCCACCGGAGCTGGGCGAGATTCTCGATCCCGCCCGAGGTGCGCTCGAGCGCCCCAATCGCTCGGAGATCTTCGGCCCGGAGCGATTCGCCCAGCACGGACGAAGCCTCGGCGAGACCCACGCGGCGGCCTACGCCAAGGCGCGTTCGGGCGCGTTCTTCCCTCGCCTGCGCGACAACATCCGCATCCTGCGCGAAGCGCAGCGCTACATCGGCCGACAGGCGACGGCCGGCCACGAGGTCAGCCCTGCAGCCGAGTGGCTGCTCGACAACTTCCATCTCATCGAGGCGCAGCTTCGCGAGATTCGGGAAGGCCTGCCACGCCAGTATTTCCGCGACCTGCCCGTGCTGCTCGACGAGCCTCTCGTCGGCCTGCCGCGCGTCTACGGAGTGGCCTGGGCGTTCGTCGCCCACACCGACAGCGCCTTCGACGAGGACCTTCTCGTCCACTTCCTGCTCGCCTACGAGGAGACCCGTGAACTGACGCTCGGCGAGCTGTGGGCGCTGCCGACGACGCTGCGCGTGGTGCTGATCGAGAACCTGCGCCGGCTCGCCGAGCGCGCCGCCGCGAACATGGCCGCCCGCGAGGTCGCCAACCTGTGCTGCGATCGCATCGAGTCGAGCAGCCCGGAGCAGCTCGACGCGGTGCTCGCCCTGCTCAACCGGCGCGGCGTCGGCAACGCCTTTCTGGCGCAGATGGCGCAGCAGCTCCAGGACCACCGCTCGCCCGTGAATGCACGCTTCTTCGAATGGCTGCAGCGCGTCGCGCCTCACTTGGCGGAGATCCAGACCGGGCTGCCCGCGGCTCAAGCCGCCGACAACCTGAGCGTGAGCAGCGCGATCCGGTCTCTGCGCTCGATCGGCGACGCCGACTGGCCCGAGATCGTCGCATCGACCAGTGTGCTCATTCGCCTGATGCTGACGTCGCGCGCCTTCGAGGCCGAGCGCGACGACACGCGCAGCCAGACGCTTCATGCGATCGAGCTCCTGTCGCGAAAGACCGCCCGCAGCGAGAGTGAGGTCGCGGCGACGCTCCTCGGGCTGATGCACGGCCGGCAGGCTGCGCCCGCCCGCGACGGAGGGGACGGCGGGGGCGACGACCACGGCGAGGACGACGCGCGGACCGTCGCCAACCACTGGCTGCGCGGCCCCGGACGCGGCGAGTTGTGCCGGGCGCTCGGCGTCCGAAACGACGGCGCCGGCCGACGCCACGCGCTCCAGCGGGCGGCGTTGCCGGTCTATCTGTGCTCGCTCGCTGCCGCCACCGCGTTCCTCGTCGCCTGGGTGCTGATGCGTCACAGCCAGGCGTTCATCGCTCCTGAACAGACGCCGTGGCTGGCGGCGCTGGCCGCAGCGCTGCTGTTCTTCCCCGCCTCCGAAGCGGTCGTCGCCGTCGTCAACCGGCTCATCAGCGAGTCGTCGCGCCCGGTGCGGATGCCGCGGCTCGCGTTCGCGAGCGGCATCACGCGCGAACATCGGCCGATGGTGGCCATCCCGGCGATGCTGACCTCCACGTCGTCCGGACCGCAGCTCGCGCACGACCTGCAGCTCCACTACCTCGCCAACCCCGAGCGCCACGCGCAATTCGCGCTCCTCACCGATTGGCTCGACGCGGACTCCGCGCGGACCGACGCGGACGGGCCGGTGCTCGACAGCGCCGTCGCCGCCATCGCGCGCCTCAACGAGCTCTACCCCACGCCAGACGACGGGCCGGCGCGCTTCATCGTCCTGCATCGCGAGCGCCGCTTCGCGCCGAGCGAGCGGCGCTGGATCGGCTGGGAGCGAAAGCGCGGCAAGCTCGAGCAGCTGATCGGCCTGCTGGCCGAAGGCGGTGAGAGTCCGTTCCTCGATTTCGGCCGAGCATCGACGGTGGCGCCGGGCACGTGCTATGTCGTCACGCTCGACAGCGACACGCGCCTGCCCCCGGGCCGGCTGCGAGACCTCGTCGGCGTCGCTGCGCATCCGCACAACCAGCCGCGCCTCTCGGCGGACGGCCGGCGCGTCGAGCGCGGCTACGGCATCCTCCAGCCGCACGTCGCGACGCCGCTGCCCGATCCGGAGCAGGTCACGCTGTACCACTGGCTGTTCGCGGGCCAGCCGGGCATCGACCCTTACAGCACGGCAAGCTCGGAGGTCTACCAGGACGTCTTCGGCGAGGGCACCTTCGTCGGCAAGGGGCTGATCCACGTGCAGGCGATGCACGCCGTGCTGGGAGGCCGCCTGCCGCAAGGCGCGGTGCTGAGCCACGACCTGCTCGAGGGCTCGGTGGCTCGCTGCGCCGCCGTCACCGACGTCACGGTGATCGAGGACGCCCCGTTCCACGCCGACGTCGCCGCCTCGCGCGTGCATCGCTGGACGCGCGGCGACTGGCAGCTCCTGCCGTTCCTGATCCACGCCGGCCGCTGGCGCCTGCGCGCCATCAACCGCTGGAAGATGCTCGACAACCTGCGCCGTTCGCTGGTCGCGCCGATGTCGCTCCTCCTCCTCGTCCTGGCGCTCGGCGGCGGCTTCGTCTCGCCCTGGGCTGCGCTCGCGCTGGTCGCGTTCGCGTTCTCGGGCGGGCCGCTGATGGGCGCCCTGGCCGGGCTCGCGCCGAGCCGCGACGACATCGCCCTTGGCCACTTCTTCCGCCAGGCCTTCGCCGACCTCGGGCGCGCGTGCGCGAGCGGCGCCTGGCTGCTCGCGCAACTGCTGCAGCTCGCACTCATGGCCGCCGACGCGATCGCCCGCGCTCTCTATCGGGTCGTCGTCAGCCGGCGCGGCCTGCTCGAGTGGAAGACCGCCGCCGCGGCGCAGCGGTCCGCCTCGACCGACCTGCGCGAGCTGCTGCGCAAGCACTGGGGCGCGCCGCTGGCGGCGGCGATTCTCTGGATCGGGCTGCTCGCCGGCGGCACCACCTTCCCGTTGCTGGCAACGGTCCTGTGCGTCACGTGGGCACTGGCGCCGGTATGGACCTGGTGGGTCAGCCGGCCGCGCCCGCGCCGTCGTGTCGATGCGCTCTCTCCCGCCGACCGGAGCTACATGCACGACGTCGCGCGCGACACCTGGCGCCTCTTCGAGCGCTGCGTCGGCGCCGAGGACCGCCATCTGCCCCCCGACAACCTGCAGGTGACGCCCAACGACATCGTCGCCCACCGCACCTCGCCCACCAACATCGGCCTGTACCTGCTCTCGACGGCCTGCGCGAACCGCTTCGGCTGGATCGGCGCCGCTGAGACGGTGGAGCGCATGGAAGCGACGCTCGCCACGCTCGCGACGCTGCCACGGCACCGCGGACACTTCCTCAACTGGTACGACACGCGCACCGGCGAGGCGCTCAATCCGCACTACGTCTCGACCGTCGACAGCGGCAACCTGTGCACCCATTTCCTCGCCGTCGCGCAGGCCTGCCTGGCGCACTGCGCCGCGCCGCGCGACGCCGAGGCCATGCGCGGCTCGCTGCGCGCCTCGGCGGCCCGGATCGCGGCCCTGAGCGTCGCGGCCGGTTCGTCGATCGGCGGCAGCGCGACCGGCGGCCTGCTGGCGATGCGCGACCCGCTCGACGAGATCGCCAACGACGCGCGCCGAGTCGGCGCGCTGGTCGAGGCCGCAGGCACCGAGATCGCAACCTCGGTGCCTGCGAGCACCGACGACCTCGTGCCGACGCCCTCGCAGCAGCTCGCCTGGGCGCTCGGCGATCACCTCGCGACGCTGCGCTCTGCCCTGCGCGACGCGGGCGCCGCCGGCAACGTCGCGTCGCTCGCGACGCGCCTGCGCGTGATCGCCGCCCATTGCCGCGCGCTCGCCGAGGCGCCGGACTTCGCCTTTCTCTTCGATCGCAAGCGCCGCCTCTTCCACATCGGCTATCGCGTCGCCGAGCACCAGCTCGACAGCGGCTTCTACGACCTGCTGGCCTCCGAAGCGCGCGCCACGGGCCTCTGGTCGATCGCCAAGGGCGACGTGCCGGCGGCGCACTGGGCAGCGCTGGGCCGCCCGTTCTATGCCGTGGGCGAGCTTGCCGGCCTGCGCTCGTGGTCGGGCTCGATGTTCGAGTACCTGATGCCGACGCTAATCCTCGAGGAGCCCTGGGGCAGCGTGCTCAACAGCGCCGCGCACGCGGCCGTGCACGAGCACATTGCCTTCGCCCGAGAGCATGACGTGCCGTGGGGCATCTCGGAGTCGGCCTATGCGGCGAGCGACCACACCCTGGCCTACCAGTACGCACCACAAGGCGTGCCGCGGCTGGCGCTGCGGCGCACGCCCACCGACGAGCTGGTGATCGCGCCCTACGCGACTGCGCTCGCCGCGCAGGTCGCGCCGCACCGTGCGGCGGCCAACCTGCGCCGGCTCGAGCTGGCGCGCGCGCGCGGCCGCTACGGCTTCATCGAGGCGATGGACTATTCGCCTTCGCGTCAATCGGGCGCCGAGGGCGTGGTCCGCGTCGGCACCTTCATGGCCCATCACCAGGGCATGACCATCGTCTCGCTGGCCAATCTGCTGCTCGGCGGGGCGCCGCGCCATTGGGGCATGGGCGACGCCCGGATCGAGGCCGTTGCGTCGCTCCTGCACGAGCGTGCCCCGCGCGAAGTGCCACCGCTGCGCGAACCGCCGGCGAGCGCAAGCCCGAATCCGGAGCGCCGCGTACCGGGGATGTTTCGCGAGGTCACCCCGGGCAGCGGCGCCATCGAGCCGACCCACCTGCTCTCGAACGGCCGCTACGCGGTCGCCCTGCGCGCCAGCGGCGCAGGCCAGAGCCGGTGGGGCGACGTCGCGGTCACGCGGTCGCGCGACGACGCCCTGCGCGACGCTTTCGGCTGGTTCTTCCACCTGCGCTGGGACCGACAGCCGCAACCGGTCTCGCTCACCCAGCATCCGGCGCCCGACCCGGCGGCCGACTATCAGTGCAGCTTCCTCGCCGACCGCGTCGCCTTCCAGGCGACCTGGTCCGAGCTCGAGGCGACGACGACGGTCTGGGTGAGCCCCGAGGACGACATCGAGTTCCGCCGTGTCGTGCTCCAGAACACCGGCGAGCGCACGCTCGACGTCGAGCTCATGTCGTCGTTCGAGGTGACGCTCGCCGACCAGCGCGCCGACGAGTCGCATCCGGCGTTCTCGAATCTCTTCATCGGCGCCGAGTGGCAGGCCCAGCATCAGGCGCTCGCCTTCATCAGGAAGCCGCGCCTGGCCACCGACCGGACCGTGCTGGCGGCCAACTTCCTCGCCGGGGTCGAACCCGCGGGATCGACACTCAGGATCCAGGTCGACCGCCGCCACTGGCTCGGACGCAACCGCGGGCCGAGCCACCCGCTGGCGTCCTTCGACGAGCCACCCGCGCCGGAGAACGACGCCGCGGCGACGCTCGACACCGGCCTCGACCCGGTCGCGGCGTTCTCGGTGCGGCTGCAGATTTCGGCCAAGGCACAGGTGCAGCTCACCTTCTGCACCGCCGTCGCCGACAACGCGACGACGCTGCACGCGGTGATCGACAAGTATCGCCAGCTCGGCAACATCGAGCGCGCGTCGCTGATGTCGGCCACCCTCACCGGCATCCGCCTGCGCGAGATGCGAATCAACGCCGAGAACTTCGCGGCGATCCAGACGCTCTCGACCGCGCTCTCGCTCTCGCTCACCCGGACGCACCTGAAGCCGAGCGAATGCCAGGACGTCTGCGACCGGCGCCTGCTCTGGCGCTTCGGCATCTCGGGCGACCGGCCGATCGTCCTCGTCTCGGCCGGAATCGCGCAGGGTCTCGGCCTGCTGCGCTCGCTGGCGCAGGCACTGCGGCTTTGGTCGTGGGGCGGGCTCGCCTGCGACCTGATCGTCATCAACTTCGAGCCGGCGTCCTACCTGATGGAGCTGCAGCGCGCGATCGCGGCGCTGAAGGAGGCGCATGCCGCCGCGATCGGCGCCCAGCCGGGGGGTGCCGACACCGGCTTTCATCTGCTCCAGGCGAGCGACCTGCACAGCGACGAGATCTCGACCCTGCGCGCCCTGGCCCGCGTGCGCCTGAGCGCCGACGGACGGCCGCTCGCACATCACGTGCAGGACCTCGCCGAGCTGCACGAGCACGCCATGCAGGAGCGCCAGGCGGTCTCCGGCGCCAACCTCGCGGACGAGATGGGCGCCGAGATGCTCCCGCGCCAGTCGACGGGCGAGTTCGCGGCCGCCGGCGGCGAGTTCCGGTTCGACGTCACCGCCCTGCAGCGGCCGGCGCGACCCTGGGTCAACGTCCTCGCCAACCCCGGCTTCGGCGCCCAGATCAGCGAAGCGGGCGGCGGGTACAGCTGGGGCGAGAACAGCCGGCTCAACCAGCTCACGCCGTGGTCGAACGACGCCGTCGCCGATGGCTGCGGCGAATGGCTGCTGCTGCAGGACATGCGCACCCACCAGGCCTGGAGCATGACCCCTTCGGCCGCCGGAGACGCCGAGGCGCACTACCGCGTCGCCCATGGCCAGGGCTATACCGTCATCGGCCACCGCCACGGGGCGCTGGAGGCCGACGTCACCTGGTGCGTGGACAACGAGACGGCGGTCAAGCAGATGCGCGTGCGCCTCGTCAACCGCGGCCACCGGACGCTGCAGCTGCGCCTGATCGGGATCGCCGAATGGATCCTCGGCGCGCAGCGCAGCGACCGGGCCAGCACCTTCACCTCGATGGCCACCGTCGACGCCGCGAACGGCAGCGAGGGCGACGTGGCGCCGGGTTCGGCCGAGCCCGGGACGGTCGGCCGGGCGACCGTCCTCTTCTGCACCCAGCGCGACCGGTCCGCCGGGTTCGGCGGCGGCACCGCCTTCTTCGCGCTCGCCGGCGACGCGGACGACCTGGCCGACTGGACCTGCGACCGCCGCGAGATGTTCGATGCGCGCGGCCGCGTCGTCGTCCCCGACCACTGGGGCCAGGCCAGCGGCTGCGCGCTCGATCCCTGCGCCGCGCTCTCGACCCGGGTCACCCTGCGCGCCGGCGAGTCGATCGATCGCGTCTTTCTCCTCGGCTATGCCGCCAGTGCCGACGCCGCGCGCGCGCTGGCCGCGCGCGCCGCGAAGGTCGCGCCGCTGCGCCGACTGCACCGGGTGCGGGCGAAGTGGGACGAGCTGCTCGGCACGGCCATCGTGCGCACGCCCGATCCGCTCTTCGATGTCATGGTCAATCGCTGGCTGCTCTATCAGACGATCGCGTGCCGGCTCTGGGCCCGCGCCGGGTTCTACCAGGCCGGCGGCGCCTACGGCTACCGCGACCAGCTCCAGGATTCGCTCGCGCTCGCCGGACCGGCGCCGGCGCTGCTGCGCGCGCAGATCGTGCTCGCGGCCTCGCGCCAGTTCGCCGCCGGCGACGTGCAGCATTGGTGGCACGCACCCACCGGCGCCGGCGTTCGCACCCATTTCTCCGACGACCTGCTCTGGTTGCCGTATTCCTGCGCCTACTACCTGACGGCGACCGGCGACGACTCGGTCCTGGACGAGCAGGTGCCCTTTCTCGAAGGCCCCGGGATCGCCGCAGGCGCCGAGGACGCCTACTACGCGCCGACCACGAGCGAGGAAACGGCGAGCGTCTTCGAGCACTGTGCCCGCACCATCGACCGCAGCCTGCCGGTCGGCGCTCACGGCCTGCCGCTGATGGGCACCGGCGACTGGAACGACGGCATGAACCGCGTCGGCCACGAAGGCAGGGGCGAATCCGTGTGGCTGGCGTGGTTCCTGTGCGACGTCGTCGAGCGCTTCGCGCCGGTCGCCGAGCGCCGCGGCGAAAGCGATCGCGCCTCGCGCTGGCGCGAGGCCGGGCGTGGCTGGCGTGCCGCGCTCGAGACGGCCGGCTGGGACGGCGAGTGGTATCGCCGTGCCTTCTTCGACGACGGCTCGCCGCTCGGCGCGGCAAGCAACGCCGAGTGCCGCATCGACCTCATCGCCCAGTCGTGGGCCGTGCTCTCGGGCGCCGCGCCTGCGGCCCGTGCGCGCCAGGCGATGGCCTCGCTCGAGCGCGATCTCGTCGACAAGGGCGCAGGGTTGATCCGCCTCCTCGACCCGCCGCTGGCCGACGCCGAGCCCAGCGCCGGCTACATCCAGGCCTATCCGAAGGGCGTGCGCGAGAACGGCGGCCAGTATTCGCACGCCGGCGTGTGGGCGCTGATGGCGCAGGCGCGGCTGGGCGACGGCGACGCCGCGTACCGCTACTTCACCTGCCTGAGCCCTGCGCACCGGGCGCGTCATCCGACGCACGGCCCGCGCTACGAAATCGAGCCCTACGTGATGGCTGGCGACGTCTACACCGCGCCACCCTACGTCGGCCGCGGCGGCTGGAGCTGGTACACGGGCTCGGCCGCATGGATGCAGCGCGCGGCCATCGAGTCGATGTTCGGCCTCGCCCAGCGCGGCGACGCGTTCGAGCTGAATCCGTGCCTGCCGGCGAGCTGGGGCCAGGCCGAGCTGCGCCTGACCCAGGACGGCAAGACTGCCCGCATCCTCTTCACGCGCGTCGGCCAGACACCGCCCGAGCAGCATGCCGCGGCGGCCTCGGCGCGCCTGCTGCGTGCCGGCGAGACGCTGCACTGGTCGTCGCTCGAGGAGAGCTCGACATGGCTGATCGTGATCGGCACGCTCGCCGCCCGTTCGACGACCGCGGACTCGGCGGAGCCGGCGCCGCTTGCGATCGATCTGCCACGGCAATGAGCCGTGTCACGCAGCTGTCCTACACCTCCCCCCGTGCCACTCCGATGCCCTCGGGCACGACCGTTGGATACATTGAACTCCATCATGAGCGAGACCGCGGCCCTGCCGGGACCGGGTCGCGCCGAAGGAGCATCGACATGTTGAAGTGGGCCCTCATCTTCGCCGTCATCGCCTTGGTCGCCGGGCTGTTCGGATTCACGGGCATCGCCGCCGGCGCGGCCGGGATCGCCAAGATCCTGTTCGTCGTCTTCCTCGTCCTCTTCGTCGCCGTTCTGCTCTTCGCGCTGTTCGGCGCCAAGGCCATCGCCGACCGCTAGCCATTGGAGAAACACATGAACAACATCACCAAGCTCCAGAACACTCCGGGGCAGAACCAGCGTCTCGAGCTGGACGAGGGCGCTCTCGAGGCGGCCAAGCGCAGCCTCGAGAAGGGCGCGGTCACGCCGAGCTACGGCCCGTGGCGCGAGGACATCATCAAGCTGCTCAACGGCGCGCTCGCCACGGAGATCGTCTGCACCTTGCGCTACAAGCGGCACTACTTCACCGCCAAGGGCGTCGCCTCGCCGAAGATCGCCGAGGAGTTCCTGGTCCATGCGAACGAGGAGACGGCGCACGCCGACCTGCTCGCCGAGCGCATCGTCCAGCTCGGCGGCGAGCCTGACTTCGCACCTGACACGCTCACCGCGCGCAGCCATGCGGACTACGACGACTCGTCCGACCTGCAGGCGATGATCCGCGCCAACCTCGTCGCCGAGCGCGTCGCGATCGAGGCGTACTCGCAGATGATCTCGCTGATCGGCGACAAGGACTCGTCGACCCGCCGGATCCTCGAGTCCATCCTTGCCCAGGAGCAGGAGCACGCCGACGAGCTGAGCGACTGGCTCACCGACTAGGCATGCGCATCGACCGCGTCGTGGTCGCCTGCCTGGCGCCGGTCGCAGTTGCCCTCGTCGCGGGCTGCGCGACGCCGACGCGAGATCTCGACGCCATCTCGGCCCACGTCGACGATTCGACCATCACGAGCACGCTCAGATCGCGCCTCTCGGAAGACGGCGCGGTGAACGCGCAGGCGATCTCGGTCGAGACCTCGAACGGCAATGTGGTGCTGTCGGGCGTGGCGAGGACGAGCGTCGAGAAGAGCACGGCAGAGAGCATCGCCATCAAGGCCAGAGGCGTGAAGTCGGTGCGCAACGACATCGTCGTCGGGCCCTGACGACAGCGAGGATCAGCCGGCGGCGTCTCCGGACGGGCACACCGGCGACCGGCCCCGATCGATGGCGACGACGGCCGCACCGATGCCGTCGGCGAGCCGGGCGACTGCCCGGCGATGGGCATCGGCCAGCGACGACAGCGGGCCGGACGCGCGCTCCCGAATGAGCCACTCGCAATGCAGCGACGAGGCTCCCGTGGGCCCCGTCGCCGAGGCGCCGGTGAGGGTCCACGAGCCCTCGATTCGAGCTTCCTGTCCGGGCACCGAATCGAATCGTCGAACGTCGATGCCGACGCGCAGCGCGCGCGCGGATTTCGAGACCGGATTCGCCGTGTGGCGCAGCTCGACCACGCCGTAGCGCACGATCAGCGACTCGAGCACGGCCTGCTGGAACTCGTCGCGCAAGGGGCTTGCCCAGCGCTCCTGCTCCAGCGACGCGAGCGTGCCGTCGGGTAGCTGCACGAGCCACTGCGGCTGGTCGACCTGCGCCGGCATCCGGATCGGGTCGAGAACGATCACCGGCGACGTCGCGCTGTCGCTCGGCCGCGTGGACGGGGCGCCGGCTGGCCGCACCTCGCTCGGCATCAGCGAGTGCAGGTGCACGACCGGCACCGACCCGCAGGCCGCCAGGGCCAGGAGCAGGACGGCGCCCGCGCCCGAGCGCCAGGCAGCGAGCGGGCTGCGAAAGACGGATTCACCTCGGCACATGCGCGGCCTCATCGTTGCGGAACCGGTGGGTCGGCGGGCTTGCCGCGCAGCAATGCTTCGGGATGCTGCTGCAGGTAGTCGGACAGGACGCGCAGGGCGCGCGAGGTGCGCTGCAGCTCCTGCAGCGTGTCCTCGACGCTGCGCTGCACCGGCGCGTTGGAGTCGATGAGGTTGCGGTCGAGGCTGTCGAGTGACGACTGCGCCCGCTGCAAGGTCTTCTGGACCTCGGCCAGCGCCTGCTGCGCCTGCGGCGTGAGGCTGCGGATCGCGCCGCTCGCGCTCGACAGCGTGGCGCGCAGGTCGCGGCCGATGTCGTCGAACGGAATCTTGCTGATCTTGTGGACGATCTCGGCGATCTGCGGCTGGATCTCGCTCAGCGTCCCCGGCGCCGTCGGCAGGCGCAGGGTGCCGTCGTCGGCAAGCGTGGCCTTCGACGCCGGACCCGGCAGGAAGTCGAGGGCGACGAAGAGCTGGCCGGTGAGCAGGTTGCCGGTGCGCAGCTGGGCGCGCAGGCCGTTGGCGACCAGACGCTGCAGCACCACCACGTCGCCGCCGCCGGCGTCGCGGATCAGCGCCGTGCGCACCGGGCCGAGGCGCATCGGATAGATGTCGGCCACCACCTCGACCGGGAAGCGCTTGCGCGAGGCGTCGTACTGGAGCGTGATCGAGCGGACTCGGCCGATGTCGATGCCGAGCAGATCGACGGTCGCGCCCGGCGCGAGCCCGCGCGCCGACTGGTCGAAGACCATCCGCACGGTCACCGATTCGCCGTCGGCCGGCGCGAGCGCCTGGCGACGGTCGGCGAACAGGCGGAACACGGTGTTCTCCGGCGCCGCCGCGGCGCGCGGCGCGTCGGGCGGCGAATCGAAGGCGATGCCGCCGGCCAGGATCGACGCGAGCGTCTGGGTGTTGACGCTGAGGCCACTTGAATTCAGCGTCAGGTCGATGCCGCTCGCGTTCCAGAAGCGCGAGTCGCGCGTCACGAGCTTCTGGTAGGGCGCCTCGATGAAGATCTTCATCGACAGCTCGTCGCGCTCGGCGTCGAGCGTGTAGCCGACGACGCGGCCGACCGGCGTGCGCTTGTGGAAGACCGGCGAGCCGACGTCGAGCGAGCCGAGGTCGTCGACCTTGAGGACGTACACCGTGCCCGGCTCGCCGCGCAGCACCAGCGGCGGCGCCTCGAGACCGATGAAGTTCTTTCGGCTGACTTCGGACACGCCGGCATCGGTGCCGATGTAGGCGCCCGAGAGCAACGTGCCGAGGCCGGTGATTCCCGCCGTCCCGATGCGCGGCCGCACGACCCAGAACGAGGTGTCCTCGACCGCGAACTTGGCGGCCGAGCGATCGAGCTGGGCGACGACGACGACGCGCTTCCTGTCGTCGCGCAGGCTCACCGAGACGACCTTGCCGATCACGACTTCCTTGTAGCGGACCTCGGTCTTGCCGGGCTCGACGCCGTCTGCCGACTTGAACTCGATCTCGACGCGGGGACCGGTGAGGAACACCGAGCGCACCAGCAGCGAGCCGGCGATCGCGATCGCGACGAGCGGAACCAGCCAGACGAGGGAGACGTTCCAGCGCCGTGCCCTTTCGATCCTCGGCAGCGGCGGGGCGACGTCGGGCGCGGGCGACTCGGGCGGCACGGGCTCAGCCATCGCTGCGGGGCTCCTGCCAGATCAGCTTGGGATCGAACGACCAGGTCGCGAGCAGCGTGAGCACGACGACGGCGGCGAAGGAAAGCAGCCCCGGCCCGACGCCGACGCTGGCCAGTGGCCCGAAGCGCACGGCCGCCGCCAGGAGCACGACGACGTAGACGTCGAGCATCGACCAGTGGCCGACCGCCTCGACGAGGCGATAGAGCCTGGCCCGCTCCAGCTGCCGCCAGCGCGGCGCATGCTGGACGGTCCAGGCCAGCCCGCCGAGGGTGCCGATCTTGAGCACCGGCACGGCGATGCTGGCGATGAAGACGATGGCCGCGAGACCCCAGGAGCCGTCGAGCCAGAGCTCATGGATGCCGCCCAGCAGGGTGTGCTCCTCGTGCTGCAGCGCCGAGGTCGTCACCATCACCGGCAACGCATTGGCAGGGATGTAGAGCACCGCCGCGGCGATCACGCAAGCCCAGGTCCGCTGCAGGGCGAACGGCTTGTTCGCGTGCAGCGCATGGCCGCAACGAGAGCAGCGCTGGATCACCCCTGCGGGCTCTGCGGGCAGCGCATTGCGCGAGACGAGGCCGCAGCTCTCGCAGCCGAGCATGGCCGGCGGCCCGCCGGCAGCCTCGACCGTGCTCACCGGATCTTCCACCACAGGTGCTTGAGCCCGGCGGACTCGATCGCCGCGAAGAGGACGGTCACCGCACCGAGCGCAAACAGGCCGGGCCCGGGCGATGCGTCGGCGAGGCCGGCGAGGCGAACGAGCGACAGCAGCACGCCGACGGTGAAGACCTCGACCATGTTCCAGCGTCCGGCCTGGTGCAGCGCCCGCACGCACCAGGAGAAGCCGGGCGCCCGCTTGCCGACCGACAGCGGAAAGAGAACATAGAGCCGCAGCGCGATGAAGGCCGCAGGCGCGAGCAGGGCCGTCGTTCCGGCCACGACGGCGACGATTCGCGAGCCCTCCTGCCAGGCGGAGACGATCGCCCCCGGCAAGGTCGTCGTGTCCGAGCCGCCACGCAGGCTGAGCGTCAGGAGGGGCGCGTTGATCGCCAGCAACCAGAGCGCGGCCGCAGCCACCGTGAGCGCGAGAACCGCATCGACCGACAGCCGGTGCGGACGGCCGATGACCGCTTCGCAGCGCCTGCAACGAGCGGTTTCGCCGCGTGCGACCGTGCGCCAGCGGTGGGCCAGGCCGCACTCCTCGCAGACCACCAGGGAGTCTTCGTCCCGACTCATCCTCTTCCAGGGCAAGGTGCGAGGCGCGGGAACGCGCCCTCGGGGCCGAAGCCCGCGGCGATTATCACGGACGTTACGCGACGGCTCGGTCGCCCGTCGATTCAGTTCGAGCCGGTGCTCAGCGAGGCGAGCCGCTTCGGAGCAATCGTGGTGCTGCTCGCGGTCGTCGAGATGCGGCTGTTCGCCAGCGCCTCGGCATGGTGCTGCGCGGCACGGTCGACGGCGCCGCTGACCGTGGCATAGAAGATCACCAGCAACGCGACGATCACCAGGCCGCCGGTGGCCAGAAGACCGTTGCGGACGAGAAAGCCTTGTCGTTCGCTCATCGACGGTCCTTCGGCCAAGCGCCGTGACGGGAATCCATGGAAATCGACATCGACTCGATCCCGGCCGTCGGCGACGAGTTGAAGAACCAGCGCAGAAATCGATTCAAGCGATCGAGGGGAGAGTGGCGTGGCGCGGATTCCATGGCGCCAAGATAGCGTCGGCGATGCACGGCCGCAGCCGGGCGATCGCCGCTCCCGGCGTCGGACGCCGCCTACGCCACGCCGACACGCCGCTTTCCTACGCGCGACGACTGCCTGGTCGGACACGGCGCAGGCACGCATCGTGCGACCATGCCGGCGCGGTTCGCTGGGAACCCGGGAGCTTCCACATGCTGATCCGTATCGGCTACGACATCGAGCTGGCCGTGGCCACCCCCATGGCCCTCATCTACCTCCTGCGCGTGCATCCGTCGCGTCGCGACGATCTGGTGGCGCCGGAGAACGTCCAGCTGAGCGGCGGCCTCGTCGCCGAGGAATACACCGATGGCTTCGGCAACCTCTGCGGTCGCGTCAACGTGCCGGTCGGCATGCCGACGGTGCGGATCACGAACGACGCCCTGATCCGGGATCCGGGCGTGCTCGACGTCCTCGATCCCGACGCGCGCCAGCGCGATCCCACCGAGCTGCCGGTCTCGACCCTGCAGTTTCTCCTGCCGAGTCGCTACTGCGAGGTCGACAGCGAACTGCTCTCGTTCGCCTGGGACCGGTTCGGCGGAACGCCGCTCGGCTGGCCGCGGGTGCGCGCCATCTGCGACTTCGTCCACCAGCATCTCAAGTTCAACTACAAGACCGCCCGGCCGACGCGTACCGCGCTCGACGCCTACCGCGAGCAGGAAGGCGTGTGTCGCGACTTCACCCACCTCGCGATCACGCTGTGCCGCTGCATGAACATCCCGGCCCGCTACACGACCGGCTACCTCGGCGACATCGGCGTCCCGAACTCCGGACCGATGGACTTCAGCGCCTGGTTCGAGGTGTTCCTGGGCGATCGCTGGTACACCTCGGATGCGCGCCACAACACGCGCCGGATCGGCCGCATCGTCATGGCGCGCGGGCGCGATGCCGGCGACGTGCCGCTCACGATGTGCTTCGGCCCGAGCACCCTGCTTCGCTTCGACGTCGTCACCGACGAGGTCGTCGATCCGGCCGCGCTCGCCGCCGCGGCATGAGCGGCCCTGCCACTTTCCCAAGGAGACCTCGATGAGCACCGACGACAACAAGAAGCCCGGCACCAGCTCGGTCCAGGGCGAAGGCGACTACGACGCCGCGCGGCGCTACGACAAGGCCGCTCGTGAGTTCACCGAGTCGGGCAAGGTCGAGCCCGCGGCACGCGACGCTGCCCCCGGCAGCGCCGGCGAGGCCAAGGACCTCGAGCGCGCCGAAGCCGAGGGCAAGTCGCATTCGAAGGGCGAAGGCCCGCTCGACAGCAAGAAGCGCAAGGCCTGAGGGCGCGACCGGGCGGCCGGCAACGCCGGGGGCGGCCTAGCGTCCGGCGCTCGCCGGGCCCGCGACGGGAAGACGCGGTGGCACCTTGGTGGTCGACGGGTTCTTCACGGCGGGCGGAATCGCACCGGCCGTACGCGCGAGTGCGGCGCAGTCGCGATCGGCCTTCTGAGCCCTGTCGCTCGAGCCGGGATCGATGAACGGGATGATGGCGGCGAGCGGATTGAGGAGCGCCAGCAGCGCCGCCGCTCCGGCCTTGCCGGCGAGCTTGCCGAGCTCGAGCGACACCTTGGGATCGCCGAGCGTGCCCTTGACGTGGACCGGAGTGCGCAGCGTCAGCGGGCTGAAGTTCTTCGGCGAGACGACGGCGCGCAGGTCGAGGCTCTCGTCGCGCAGCGACACCGTGCCGTCGACCCAGAGGGTCGTGACGTCGGTGTTGATGACGAAGACCTTCGGCTTGGCCACGCCCTTCACGACGTCGAGATCGGCGACGTTGCAGGCGATCGCGAGCGGCTGGTCTCCCTGGATGACGACGCCCAGCGCCTGGGCGACGTCGAGACCGGCCGCCTCGATGGCCAGATGCGAGATGGCCGCATCGCGCAGGTGGACGCGGACGTCTCCGTTCAGGCTCGCGAGGATCTCGGCGGTCGAGCGTCCCTGCCCCTTCACCTTGACGAGCGCATCCATCCTGCCGGAGAGATAGGGAGGCTCGCTCGCCGCCCGCTTCAAGCGCAGCCACTGGGCGAGATTGACGCCCAGAAAGCGCAGGTCGGCCGTCCACAGGGCCTCCTTGCCGCGGCCGTCGAGCTGCAGGTAGCCGGCGAGGCGACCCTGCGCCGTCACGCCCTCGACGTCGGCAAGGGTGAGAACGCCGTCGGCGAGCAGCACGTGGACGCGCGCCGGGCGCAGGGGCTGGATGACGTCGGTACCGGGGTCGAACATCGCGATGTCGGCAACCACGTTGGCGTCCATCGCGCGCAGCGACGGAAGATCGAACTTCTTGTCGGGAATCACGCGCCCCGGCGCGGCGGTGTGGCTCGGCTCGGTGCTGCCTCCGGTGGGAGCGCCGACGGCCGGCCCGAGGTCGGCCAGGACCAGACGCGAACCGCCGATCCGGCCCGACAGGAGGGGCACCTTGCGCCGCGTGTCGTAGGTGAAGGCGCCGTCGAGACGGCTGGTGCCGATGGTCGCGGAATCGAACACCGCTTTCCAGAGGCCGGCCTCCTTGGCCAGGAAGCCGGAAGTCTTGAACGGCGGCGTGCTCGGCAGCGTGATGCCGAGCGGATCGCCGGCGGCAGCGAGCGAGAGGCCCGCCAGCGTGAAGCGCCCCTTCAGCGCGGCGAAATGGAGAGGGTCGGTGGTGCTGCCGTCGAAGCTCAGGTCGGCGTGCCCGATCGAGGCCCGCAGCGAGAGCGGCTGCGCCTTGGCGTCGGCGCCTTCGGCGAGAAAGCCGAGCACGCCGGCAGTCCGCAGGTCGACCCGGACCGGGAACTTGCGGTATTGACCGGTCGCCTTCAGGCGCAGACCGCTCTCCCCGTCGGCCAGGCTGACCCGCTCCGCCGGCCCGGATGCGCCCGCCGACCCGCCGGCGCGGATGGCGATGCCGGCGTCCGACGCCGCGCTCGCAGGGGCGCTCGCCGCGGCATCCGAGGACGACGGGTTCGCGGCGGCGACCGATGCCGGCGCCGGCCCGCTGCCGTCGTCGAGCGCGAAGCGGGCGTCGATGTCGGCGGGCAGGACCTGGTCGTCGTAGACGACATGGCCGTCGCCGACGCGCAGCGAACCGAAGGTCGGCAGCGCGCTCGGGTTCTCGCTGTCGTCGCTCGTCTTCTTCGGACCGAACTGCCAGGAGGCGCGACCGTCGGCCTCTCGCTCCAGCACGCCGTCGAGATCGCCCGCCTCGAGCGAGGCCACGTGGAGCGGTCCGCCGCGCCACGCACGCCAGAGATCGAGATAGCCGAGCGCCAGGCGAACGTCGTGGGCGAGAAGCATGTGCGGCGCCTTGCTCCACGAAGGCGCGCCGATCTCGAGCGATTTGGCCGTCACTCGCAAGCCGCCGATCAGGCCGATGCGCACGCCCGTCGAGCTGGAAGGATCGCTGCCGAACACCACCGGCCGGTCGAGCGCCTTCGAAAGCTGCCTCTGGATCGGGCCGACGAGAAACGGCCAGCCGATGGCTTCGCAGATCGCGATCGCGACAACGACGACGGCCAGCGTCCCGATCGCGAACAGCGGCCAGCGGACACCTGCACGCCAGGCCGCGAGAGGATTCCTCATCGCGCCATTGTCGGGACTCGTCAACTGGACTCCATCGGCCCGGGCCGGCGGGCCCTGTGGGCTCGCTCCTACAGGCGGTCCGCGAGCGCTTCGGGATTGAGCAGCGTCGGCGGCGCCCGTCCCGCGAACGGATCGAGCATGCAGACGAGGTTCAGCACGGCGAGCTCGGCCATCGCCCGGCGCGTCGGCAGGCTCGCGCTCGCGATGTGCGGCGTGAGGACGACGTTCTTCAGCGCGAGCAGGTCCGGATGCACGCCCGGCTCGTCCTCGAACACGTCGAGTCCGGCCGCGGCGATCCGCCCTTCGCGCAGCGCCGCGGCAAGCGCGACGTCGTCGACGATGCCGCCACGGGCGATGTTGACGAGCGTCGCCGTCGGCTTCATCAGCGCCAGTTCCTTCGCGCCGACGAGGTGGTGCGACGCGGCGCTGTAGGGCACGACGATCACCAGGTGGTCGGCCTCGCGCAGCAGGGTCTCGCGATCGACGTAGCGCGCGCCGAGCCCGGCCTCGACCGCGGCGTCGAGGCGCGAGCGGTTGTGATAGATCACCTTCATGCCGAAGCCGAGCGCGCCGCGGCGCGCGATGCCCTGGCCGATCCGGCCCATGCCGAGGATGCCGAGGGTCGCGCCGTGGACGTCGCTGCCGGCGAAGAGATCGATGGTCCACTTGGTCCACTCGCCGCGGCGCAGGTAATGCTCGCTCTCGGTGACCCGGCGCGCCGCGGCCAGCAGCAGCGCGAAGCCGAAGTCGGCGGTGGTCTCGGTGAGGACGCCGGGCGCGTTCGAGAACGTGACGCCGCGCGCCGTGCAGGCAGCGACGTCGACGTTGTTGTAGCCCACCGACATCGTCGCGATCGCACGCAGGCGCGGGCAGCGCTCGAGCAGGGTCCGGTCGATCGGATTCGTGCTCGTGATGAAGGCGCCGTCCTTGCCTTGGAGGCGCTCGATCGCCTCGTCGCGGCTCCACTCGTCGTCGGCCTGGTTGGCCTCGACCTCGAAGTGTTCCCCGAGTCGCTCGAGGATGTCGGGAAAGACGCGGCGGCAGACGAGGATCGAGGGCTTCATGGCAAGGCCCGTCAGGACAGGAAAGTGGCGAAGGACGGCACCGGCTCGCGCTCGGTGACCAGGGTGTTCTCGACCGCCTGCGGATCGGCGATGCCGAGCGACATGCCGCAGACGAGCTGCTCGTTCGCCGGCAAGGCGAGCTCGTCGGCGATGATGCGGTGGAACTGCGTGAAGGCCGCCTGCGGACAGGTGTCGAGCCCGTGGCCGCGCGCCGCGACCATCACGCTCTGCAGGAACATGCCGAAGTCGAGCCAGCTGCCCTGGCGCATGGCGCGGTCGATGGTGAACATCAGGCCCACCGGCGCGCCGAAGAAGCGGTAGTTGCGGCGATGCTGGGCATGCATGCGCTCCTTGTCGGTCTTGGCGATGCCGAGCAGCGCGTACAGGTCCCAGCCGACTTTGCGCCGGCGCTCGATGAAGGGCGAGCGCCACTCGACCGGGTAGTAGGCGTATTCCTCGACATGGCTCGCACGCTCCGCCGGGTCGTCGTAGGCGGCGACGAGCCGATCCGAGAGCGACCGGAGCCTCGCGCCGGTGAGGACGTAGACCTTCCACGGCTGGGTGTTGGTGCCCGAAGGCGCGCGCGACGCGACCTCGAGGATGCGCGCGATTTCCTGCGGCGCGATCGGCGTCGGCAGGTAGGCGCGAACCGAGCGGCGCGTCGTGATGGCGGCCTCGACGGCGGCGGTCGCTTGGGGGTCGACGTTCAATGGAGTTCCTTGGCCAGGGCCATGAGGCCTTCGGGCAGCGGCACCGGGCGGCGCGACTGTCGATCGACATAGACGTGGACGAAATGGCCGCGCACCGCCGTATCGGCAGCACCGGCGGCGAAGATCCCGATCTCGAAGCGCAGGCTCGACGAGCCGATGTGCGAGACGGTCAGGCCCGCCTCGAGCCGCTCCGGAAAGGCGAGCGAGGCGAAGAAGTTGCAGTGCGTCTCGACGACCAGGCCGATCACGGCGCCGCCGCCGATGTCGAGCAGGCCCGCGTCGACGAGTACCGAGTTCACCGCCGTGTCGAAGAGGCTCAGGTACACCACGTTGTTGAGGTGCCCGTAGGCGTCGTTGTCCATCCAGCGTGTCGTCAACGGGACGAAGCGGCGAAAGCGCGAGCGCGCCCAGGCGGTCGGCCGCAACGCTTCGGCGGGATCGATCGACGTCATCGTCACGGATTGTCGACGGCCGCGACCTCGAGCGAGCGGATCGGCACGTCGGCGACGTCGTCGCGCCAGGCGCGCCACGACTCGATCGCCGCGACGATCGTCGCGGCCTGGATCGCGACGGTGACGTCGAGGTCATGGCCGTAGCCGCCGGCCATCGCCAGCGCCACCGGGATCCGGCGCGCACGCAGCCCGTCGAGGACGCGGCGATCCCGCGCCAGCAGTCCCGCCGCGCTCAGCTTCAGCCGGCCGAGGCGGTCGCCCTCGTGCGGATCGGCGCCGGCGAGGTAAAAGGCCAGATCGAACGGCCGTGCCGCATGCTCGTGCCAGAGCGCGGCGAGCGCATGGTCGAGCGCCGCGAGGTACTCCGCGTCGGCACAGCCGTCCGGCAGGGCGACGTCGAGATCGCTCGCGACCTTGCGGAAGGGAAAGTTCTTCGCGCCGTGGAGCGACAGCGTGAACACGCTGTCGTCGCCGGCGAAGATCGCCGCCGTGCCGTCGCCCTGGTGGACGTCGAGGTCGACGACAGCGACCCGCAGGGGCGTCTCCGACTGCAACCGTCGCGCCGCCGTGGCGACGTCGTTGAAGACGCAGTAGCCGCTGCCCCGCGCCGCTCCCGCGTGATGGGTGCCGCCGGCGAGGTTGGCGGCGACGCCTTCGGCGAGCGCGGCGCGCGCGGCGGCCATCGTCGCGCCGACCGAGCGCCGCGAGCGGTCGACCATCTCGGCGCTCCACGGAAAGCCGATCGCGCGCTGCTCGAGCGCCGACAAGGTGCCGTCGAGCACGGCGGCGACATAGGCCGGAGCATGGACACGTTCGAGGTCGACCTCGCTGGCCGCGTCGGCCTCGCGGACGTCGAGGTCCGCGAGGCCCTCGACGCGCTCGCGCAGCAGCCGGTACTTGGAGCGCGGGAAGCGATGACCGGGCGGCAGCGGGAGGACGAACCGGTCGGAATGAAACGCGCGCATGGCGGCGATTGTGCAAAGACCGCGCACGCGCTGCCCGCCGACGGTCGCGGCGGCGAGGCGCGGCGGGACCTAGGGCGGCGCCTCTAGACGTCGCCGCGGCAGGCACTTTGGCTTGCAAACCTCGGGATTACCTCTATACTTCGTCTTATGTTGCAGTGCAGCATTCCTCGGATCCGAAGGGTCCGATCGATCCACCCCAAGGAGACCCGCCATGACCACCGTTGAACAAATCGTGAACGCCCAGAAGTCCAATGTCGAAACCCTGTTCGGCCTGACCGGCAAGGCGTTCGAAGGCGTTGAGAAGCTGATCGAGCTGAACCTGCAAGTCGCCAAGAGCGCGATGAGCGAAGCCGCCCAGACCAGCCAGGCCGCCCTGTCCGCCAAGGACGCGCAAGAGCTGATGGCCCTCCAGGCCAGCCTGCTCCAGCCGGCTGCCGAGAAGGCCGCCGCCTACAGCCGCTATCTGTACGAGATCGCCCAGTCGACTGGCGCCGAAGTCCAGCGCGTCGCCGAAGCGACGGGCGCCGACGCGCAAGCGCGGTTCATGTCGATGATCGACACGGCCGTCAAGAACGCGCCGGCCGGCACCGAGAACGCCGTCGCCCTGGTGAAGTCGGCCGTCGCCGCCGCGAACAACGCGATCGAGACCGTGCAGAAGGCTTCCAAGCAGGCCGTCGAAGTCGCCGACGCGAACTTCCAGGCGATGTCCTCGACCGCCGTCCGCGCGACGAAGGCCAAGAAGGCCGCCTGAGCGAGACTGGACGACACGCCGCTCCGGCGGCGTTCGACCCGAAGGCCCGGATTCGTCCGGGCCTTTTTTTTGCCTGCGCCGAGCGCTCGCTACAGCCGGGTCTTCGCCGCCAGACGCGCGCGCAGCTCACCGAGATGCGCGATCGTCACGTCGCGGCCGGCCTTGATCGACTGGCGCCGGGTCGTGAAGTCGGCGCCCGAGACGCCTGACAACGGCGGCTGCAGAACCAGGTCGGCGTCCTTCAGCTCGTAGTTCTTCAGCGTCTTGCCCATGATCGCGAAGGTCTGCAGGAGCATGCGGGCAGCATCGCCGGTGGGCGCGCCTTCGGGAATCGCCGAGATGTCGACGGCGATGACGAACTCGGCGCCCATCCTGATCGCGTGATGCACCGGGATCGGCGCCGAGAGGCCGCCGTCGACGTATTCGTGGCTGCCGATCCGCACCGGCTGGAAGACCGCAGGCACCGCGCTCGACGCGCGCACCGCCGTGCCCGTGTCGCCGCGCTGAAAAAGGATGCCGACGCCGCTGTCGAGATCGGTGGCGGCGATGCCGAGCGGGATGCGCATCTGCTCGATCGGCCGGTTGTTGGTCTTGGCGCGGACGAATCTGGCAAGCGCCTCGCCGCGGATCAGCCCGCGGCCGGGATACGACCAGTCGGCGAACGCGGTCTCGTCCATGGCGTCGGCGATCGCGGCGAGCTCGCGCCCTCCCTTGCCCGAGGCCCAGAGCGCCGCGACGAGGCTGCCGGCCGACGTGCCGGCCACCAGGTCGGGCATGAGGCCGTTCTCCTCGAGCGCCTGGATCACGCCGATGTGGGCGAAGCCGCGTGCCGCGCCGCCGCCGAGCGCCAGGCCGACGCGCAGCCGACGCGGCGGCGCAGGCGGTGGCGAAGGCGCTCCCGGCGAGGCCTCGGGTGACGGTCCGGTGGGCAGCGGAGGCGGCGCAATCGGCTTGGGCGTCGTCTGGCAGCCGGCGATGAGCGCGGCGACCGCCGCAAGCACGCCGCGGCGCCTCAGGCTGCCCGGAAGGTCGCGCTCGGCGTTCTCGGCAGGCATCCGACGATGCTAAGGCCGACCCCGGTGCTCGGCATATTCCGCAGCGGGATATCCAACCAACAAACAAGTCATTCCCGCATCGGCCCGGCGTCCGTACATTCGCGGCTCCGAGCCTGCCGACCCATGTACCAGTACAACGACTTCGACCGCGACTTCGTGCGCGCGCGCGCTCGCCAGTTCCGCGACCAGCTCGAGCGCCACCTGGGCGGCACGCTCAGCGCCGACGACTTCGGCCACATGCGGCGCCAGAACGGCTGGTACGTGCAGCGGCACGCGCCGATGGCGCGCATCGCCATCCCGTACGGCACGCTCTCCGCACCGCAGCTGCGCACGCTGGCGCAGATCGCGCGCAGCCACGACCGCGGCTACGGCCACTTCACGACGCGCACCAACATCCAGTTCAACTGGATTCCTCTCGAGCGCGCCGCCGACGTGATGGACGAGCTCGCCGAGGTCGGCATGCACGGCATCCAGACCTGCGGCAACTGCATCCGCAACATCACCGCCGACGGCTTCGCCGGTGTCGCCGCCGACGAGATCGCCGATCCGCGCCCCTTCTGCGAAATCATGCGCCAGTGGTCGAGCCTGCACCCGGAGTTCGCGGCCCTGCCGCGCAAGTTCAAGATCGCCGTCAACGGCAGCCGCGAGGACCGCGCGGCGACCGCCTGGTACGACGTCGGCCTGCAGCTCGTCCGCAACGAAGCCGACGAGCTCGGCTTCCAGGTGCGGGTCGGCGGCGGCATGGGGCGCACGCCGATCATCGGCACCGTGACGCGCGAGTTCCTGCCCTGGCCGCAGCTGCTCGCCTACCTCGAGGCCGTGCTGCGCGTGTACAACGAGTACGGCCGGCGCGACAACATCTGGAAGGCGCGCATCAAGGTGCTCGTCAAGGCGCTGGGCGCGAAGTTTGCCGAAGACGTCGAGGTCGAGCTCGCGCAGATCCTCGACAACGACGGCGACGGCGTCGCACCGATCATCACCGAGGCCGAGCTCGACCGCGTGACGGCGCAGTTCGGCACGCCGGCCCGGGTGCAGGCGCAGCTCTCTTCAGGCGCGCCGGCGCCACTGCCGGCCTCCGCGACGGTCCCGGCCTTCGCCCGCTGGCTCGAGCGCAACGTTCATCCGCACCGACTCGCCGGCTATCGCACGGTGACGCTGTCGCTCAAGCGCGCCGGCCAGGCGCCGGGCGACGCCACCGACACGCAGATGGACGCAGCCGCCGACCTCGCCGACCGCTTCAGCGCCGGCGAGCTGCGCGTCACCCACCAGCAGAACCTGATGCTGCCTTGGGTGCGCGAGGCCGACCTGCACGCGCTCTGGCTCGGCGCCCGCGCCGCCGGCTTCGCGACGCCCAACATCGGCCTGCTCACCGACATGATCTGCTGCCCCGGCGGCGACGTCTGCTCGCTCGCCAACGCCCGCTCGATCCCGGTCTCGGCGCACATCGCCGAGCGCTTCGACGACCTCGACGAGCTCAACGACATCGGCGACATCGTCGTCAACATCAGCGGCTGCATCAACTCGTGCGGCCACCACCACAGCGGCCACATCGGCGTGCTCGGCGTCGACAAGGACGGCGAGGAGTGGTACCAGATCACCCTCGGTGGTTCCGACGGCGCCGCCGGCAACGGCCCGGCCGTGCCCGGCCGCGTCCTCGGGCCGGCGTTTCGCGACGACGAAGTGCCCGACGTCATCGAGTTGCTGATCGACACCTACCTCGGCAAGCGCCGCGACAGCGGCGAGCGCTTCATCGACACGCTGCGCCGCGTCGGCGCCGAGCCGTTCAGGCAGGCTGCCCAGGCGGCGCGTCGCCAGGCCGCCGAGCCGGCTCTCGCGGCGTGAGCGCACGGTCGATGGAGTTCGTGCGCGCCGGCGACGAGCGCCACAAGGTGCTCGGCGACGACGAGCCGTTGCAGCTCGCGGCGGGCCGGCTCGTGCCGTGGCCGCGCTGGATCGAGGCCGAAGGGCAACTCCCGGCGGACGTCGGCGGCATCGCGCTGGCCAACGACGTCGACGTGAGCGAGCTGCTGCCCCATCTGCCGAGGCTGGCTCGCATCGCGCTGCAATTCCCGAAGTGGACCGATGGCCGCGCCTACAGCCAGGCCCGCCTGCTGCGCGTGCGCCATCGCTTCGCCGGCGAGCTTCGCGCCATCGGCGACGTGATTCCCGACATGGCGGCGCAGCTGCATCGCACCGGCTTCGACGCCGCGGTCCTGCGCCCCGGCGAGAGCGTCGAGGTGGCGCAGCGCATGCTGGGGCTGATCCCCGCTTTCTATCAAGGCGACGCCGGCGAGCCACGTCTGCGCTTCGCGCGCGAATCATGCGGCGCCCTCGGGCAATGACGCTGCCTTCGCTTTCGCGAGTCGTCTTCGTCGGCGCCGGCCCCGGCGCCGCCGATCTCATCACGATGCGCGGCGCGCAGCGGCTGCGCGAGGCCGATGTCGTGCTCTTCGATGCGCTCGCCGACCCGGCGCTGCGCGCGCTCGCACCGAACGCACGCTGGATCGATGTCGGCAAGCGCGGCTTCTCGGGCGTGCCGCACGCGCCGCGCGGCGGCCGAGAGAACACCGGGCAGGACACCATCAACGCCCTGCTCGTCAAGCACGCAGCGAGCGGCGCTCGTGTCGTTCGCCTGAAGGGCGGCGACCCGAGCGTGTTCGGTCGCCTCGAGGAAGAGCTGGAAGCGCTGGCGCGCGCGGGCATCGAGAGCGAGGTCGTTCCGGGCATCACGGCGGCGCTGGCTGCCGCCGCATCGACCCGGCGCCCGCTGACCCGGCGCGGCAGCGGCCGCAGTGTCGCCCTGACGACGGCGATGACGCACGACGGCGGCCTCGGCGCCGACCGCCACGCCGACACCGAGTCGTTCTACATGGCCGGGCGGCAGCTCGCCGCCCTGGCGCGCCGGCTGATCGAGGCCGGCTGGCCAGCGCAGACGCCTGCCGTGGTCGTCTCGCGCGCCGGCTGGCCCGACGAGATCGCGACCGATCACCGCGTCGCGACGCTCGGCGATGCGACCGTGCTGCACGCGGGCCGGCCGACCCTCGTCACGGTCGGCATCGGCGCCGCGGCGATCGAGGGCATTGCGAGCGCGCCCAGGCGCGGCCACGAGCGCGAGGCCTCGTCGGCCTCGGCATTGGCATCGCCATCCGCATAGACATCCGCTGCGTCTTCCGGCGGCGCCGCGTCGACGCCTTAAACTTTGCCTCTGCTCCGACTCTCTCGCGCGCCACCAGGCCGGCGCCCGCACCTCGTTTCCGCCATGACCCACGTCGTCCTCGAATCGTGCATCCGCTGCAAGTACACCGACTGCGTCGACGTCTGTCCGGTCGACTGCTTCCGTGAAGGCCCGAATTTCCTCACCATCGATCCCGACGAGTGCATCGACTGCGCCGTGTGCATTCCCGAGTGCCCGGTCAACGCCATCGTGCCCGAGGAAGACGTGCCCGGCGACCAGCAGCACATGGTCAAGCTCAACGCCGAGCTCGCCAAGGGCTGGCCCGCGATCACCCGCAGGAAGCCCGCGCTGCCCGACGCCGACGAGTGGAAGGACAGGACGGGCAAGCTGGACGAGCTCGCCCGCTAGGCGCGAGGCCGCCGTGGCCACGCGTGCGCTCGCCGACGCCGGCCCGATCGAGACCGACGCGCTGATCGTCGGCGCCGGTCCGGTCGGCCTCTTCCAGGTGTTCGAGCTCGGCCTGCAGGAGGTGCGCTCGCACGTCGTCGACTCGCTGCCCTTCGCCGGCGGCCAGTGCGTCGAGCTCTACGCCGACAAGCCGATCTACGACATCCCCGCCCTGCCCTACGGCACCGGCCGCGAACTCACGGAGCGGCTGCTGCAGCAGATCGAGCCGTTCGGCGCCGGATTCCATCTCGACCAGCAGGTGAGCGCGGTCGGCCGTCGCGACGACGGCCGCTTCGACGTCGCCACCTCGATCGGCACACGCTTCGTCGCCAGGGCCGTCGTCGTCGCCGGCGGCGTCGGCGCGTTCCTGCCGCGGCGCCTCAGGATCGACGGGCTCGACCCCTTCCGCGGCAGCCAGCTCTTCGAGCACGACGCCACCCTGCACGAGCATGCGGGCAAGCGCATCGTCATCGTCGGCGGCACCGCGGCGGCCGTGGCGGCGGCGATCGCGGCCGGCGAAGGCGGCGCCGCGGCCGCGGCGGGCGTCACGCTCGTCCATCGTCGCGACGATTTCGACGCCGACGAGGCGACGCGCGCGAAGCTCAACGGCCTGCGTGCCGCGGGTCGCGTCGAGTTCGTCGCCGGCCAGCCGGAGCGCGTCGTCGAGCGCGACGGCCGGCTCGCCGCGCTCGTGGTGCACGGGAGCGACGGCGAGTCGCATGAATTGCCGCTCGACGTGCTCTTCGTGCTGCTCGGCTGGAGCCCCAAGCTCGGGCCGATCGCCGACTGGGGCATCGCGATCGAGAAGAAGCAGGTCGTCGTCAACCCGGCCAGCTTCGAGACCTCGACGCCGGGCATCTTCGCGGTCGGCGACGTCAACACCTATCCGGGCAAGCAGAAGCTGATCGTCTGCGGCTTCCACGAGGCGACGCTCGCCGCGTTCGCGATCGGCGAGCTCGTCCATCCCGAGCGCGCGCAGCCGCTGCAGTACACGACCACGAGCACGAAGCTGCACAAGCTGCTCGGCGTCGCGCCGTGATGTCCTAAAATTTGCACGCGCTCGGCTTGAAGGCCGGGCGCACATCGCTAGGGGTGTTGGGGCGCGGTCATTGCGCGCTTCGACTGAGAAAAGACCCTTTGAACCTGACTGAGGTAATCCTCGCGCAGGGAAGCAAGCCGCACCGGCCCAGAGCCTTGCCATCGAAAGACGATGGCTCACATGACTTTCGCTTCGCGTCGCACGACACGCGCCCTGGCTTCGGCCGGCGCCCTCCTCCTCGCCTCGTTCGGCGTGCAGGCCCAGAGCACGCTCGCTCCGGTGACGGTCACCGGCAAGGCGCCGACGCCGGCGAGCGTCGCCGGCTGGGGCGACACGGCGCTCGACGCCGCGCCGCTTTCCGCGACGACCGTCGACGCGGCGCAGATCCGCGACGCCGGCGCGCGCCGCCTGTCGGACCTGACGCGCTTCGACCCCTCGGTGACGACCGCCTACGACACCGAGGGCTACATCGACTACTTCACCATTCGCGGTTTCGTCGTCGACAACCGATTCAATTTCCGCCGCGACGGCTTGCCCGTCAACGCCGAGACCTCGATCCCGCTCGAGAACAAGGCGCGCGTCGACATCCTCAAGGGCCTCTCGGGCCTGCAGGCGGGAACGAGCGCGCCGGGCGGCCTGGTCGACCTGGTCGTCAAGCGCCCGCTCGACGCGCCGTTGCGCTCGGCGTTCGTCGAGTGGCGCGAGCGCGGCAGCGTGCTCGGCTCGGTCGACATCAGCCAGCGCTTCGGCCCCGGCGAGGCGTTCGGCCTGCGCCTCAACGCCGGTGCCGAGCGCATCGACCCGATCGTGCGCAACGCGCGCGGCAACCGCAACGTGCTCGCGCTCGCCGGCGACTGGCGCGCGGGCGCGGCGACGCTGGTGGAGGCCGAGGTCGAGAACAGCCACCGATCGCAGCCGAGCGTGGCCGGGTTCAGCCTGCTCGGCGACCGCGTGCCCGCGGCGCCCGACCCGAAGCTCAATCTGAACAACCAGCCGTGGTCGCTGCCGGTGGTGTTCGACGCGACGACCGCATCGCTGCGCGTCACGCAGAAGTTCGGCGACCGCTGGAGTCTCGTCGTGCACGGCCTCACGCAGCGCCTGCGCACCGACGACCGCATCGCCTTCCCCTTCGGCTGCAGCGACCCGAACCCGCCGCCCGTCGGCACCTACTACCCCGACCGCTTCTGCCCGAACGGCACCTTCGACCTCTACGATTTCCGCAGCGACGACGAGTCGCGCCGGAGCAGCACGCTCGACGTCACCCTGCACGGCGCCGCCGCCACCGGTGCGCTCGCGCACGAAGTCAGCGTCGGCGTTCGGCGAACGATCGTGAAGAACCGCTTCCAGGCCGACGCGTACAACTTCGCCGGCACCGGCAACATCGACGGCACGCTCGTCGTGCCGCCGGCGCCCGATGCGGTCCTGCCCCAGACGAATCGCGATGAGCGCTCGAGCGAGCTCTCGCTGCGCGACGCCGTCGCCCTCGGCAAGAGCGGCGCGACGGCCTGGCTTGGCGCGCGTCACACGCAGCTCGCGCGCAGCGCAGCTCCCACCGACGGCTCGCCCGGCACCGCCTTCCGGCAATCGTTCACCATGCCGTTCGTCGCGCTGAGTCAGACGCTCGGGCGCGGCCAGCTCGTCTACGCGAGCTGGGGCAAGGGCGTCGAGAGCGACGTGGCGCCGAACGAGCCGCTCGATCCCCTGGCGACGCCGCCGGTGCCGCGCTACCTCAACGCCGGTCAGGCCTTGCCCGCCGCCGAGAGCCGGCAGATCGAGGTCGGCGTCAAGGGCATCGCCGATCACGCCGAATGGAGCGCCGCGGCGTTCGACATCCGCCGGCCGCTCTTCGGCGACATCGCCATCGGCGGCCCGTGCGGCATCGTGCAATGCACGCGCGGCCTCGTCGGCGGCCAGCGCCACCGGGGCGTCGAGGGCAACCTCTCGTGGCGCGACGGCGCCTGGGGCGTGCGGGCGGGAGCGCAATGGCTGCACGCGCGCGTCGAGAACCCGGGCGATCCGACGCAGGACGGCAAGCGACCGACCAATGTGCCCGCCGTCACGGCGCGCCTGCAGGCCGACTGGCAAGTGCCGGGGCGCGCGTCGATTTCGTCGGGAGGCCTGCGCCTGCTCGCCGCCAGCACTTACGAGAGCTCGCGCGAGGTGCTGCCCGACAACAGCATCCGGATCCCGAGCGTGACGAAGTTCGACCTTGGCGCGCGCTACCAGACGAAGTCGAGCACCGGCACCCTCTGGACGCTGCGCGCCGGCATCGACAACGTCTTCGACCGGCGCGCCTGGCGCGAAAGTCCCTACCAGTTCAGCCACGCCTACCTCTTCCCCCTCGAGCCGCGAACGCTGCGCGTCTCGCTGCAGGCCGACCTCTGAGCGGGCAGCCCGAGAGGGCCGCCGGCTATAATTCGAGGCTGTTCCTCGATAGCTCAGTTGGTAGAGCGCCGGACTGTTAATCCGTAGGTCCCTGGTTCGAGCCCAGGTCGGGGAGCCAA
>JBBSBZ010000007.1:0-33830 GCA_038250795.1 Burkholderiales bacterium
AACATGATCCGGCCCGACCAGATGCCGTACCAGAACGCGATCGGCCAGACCTACGACAGCGGGGCGTTCGAGAAGATCCTCGACCAGGGACTCGCGCTGGCCGACTGGAACGGCTTCGCGGCGCGGCGCGCCGAGAGCGAAGCGCGCGGCAAGCTGCGCGGCCGCGGCCTCGCGACCTTCCTCGAGTGGACGAGCGGCAACGCCTTCGAGGAGAAGGTGAGCGTCGACGTCACGCCCGACGGCATGATCGAGATCTTCTCGGCGACCCAGGCGATGGGCCAGGGCATCGCGACCAGCTACGCGCAGCTCGCGGTCGACGTCTTCGGCGTGCCGATCGACAGGATCCGCATCGTCCAGGGCGACACCGACCGCGGCAACGGCTTCGGCAGCGCCGGCTCGCGCTCGCTCTTCACCGGCGGCTCGGCCGTGAAGGTCGCCTCCGAGCAGACGGTCGATCGCGGCCGCACGCTTGCCGGCGAGGCGCTCGAAGTTGCGCCGGCCGACATCGAATACCGGGCCGGTCGCTTCTCCGTCGTCGGCACCGACGTTGGAATCGACCTGTTCGCGCTCGCCGGCAAGCAGCCCGACCGTCGCATCCACCTCGAGTCTTCGACGACGGCGGGCGGCCCGACATGGCCGAACGGCTGCCACGTGTGCGAGGTCGAGATCGAGCCCGACACCGGCGACGTGAAGGTCGTCTCGTATGCGTCGGTGAACGACATCGGCCGCGTCGTCAGCCCGACGATCGCGCGTGGCCAGGTCGAGGGCGGCGCCGTGCAGGGGATCGGCCAGGCGCTGTCCGAGCAGGTCGTCTACGACGCCGCCAGCTCGCAACTCGTCACCGGCAGCTTCATGGACTATGCGGTGCCGCGCGCCGACGGCAGCAGCGGCTTTCGGACCGAGTTCGACACCTCGATCCCGTGCGGGCTCAACCCGCTCGGCGTCAAGGGCGTCGGCGAGCTGGGCACGATCGGCGCGACGCCGGCGACGATGAACGCGGTCATCGACGCGCTCGATCACGCCGGTCTCGGTCGACGCGCCGAGCAGCTCACGATGCCGGCGACGCCCGAGCGGGTCTGGCAGGCGCTGCAACGCGGCGCCGTCGGCACACGCTAGCAGCAGCTCGCGTCGCAGCGCCGGCAAGTGGCGTCGCGCGGACCTGCCCGGCGCTACATGCGTGCGAACAGGTGCACGTAGCTGCGGCTGACGACGAGCCGCTCGACGCGCCCCTTCAGATGCACCTCGCCGGAGTCGCCATGCCCGGGCGAGAAGCGCTCGACATGGGCCAGGTTGACGATCGCCGAGCGGTGAACCTGCACGAACGTCGCCGGGTCGAGCGTCCCGGCCAGCTCGCGGATGGGGGTGCGTATCAGGACCTCGCCACCTTCCCAGGCCACCGCTGTGTACTTGGAGTCGGCGCGCAGGTACACCACCTGCGCGACCGGGATCAGCCGCACCGAGTGGCCGACCGAGGCCTTGATCCACTGCAGGTACGCGGGCCCTCCGCGCTCCTGCCGGCGCTCCTCGCCCAGGTGTTTCGCCAGCTGCTCCAGCAGGCCGGTCAGCTCCGGCGCTGCGGCGCTGGCGCCCGATTGCGCCACTGATGGAGGCGTGCGCAGGCGCATGCGGAGACGCTGCACCGTGTCGCGCAGACGTTCCTCGTCGACCGGCTTGACGAGATAGTCGGCCGCACCCTGGCGGAAGGCCTCGACGGCGTAGCGGTCGAAGGCGGTCACGAACACGACCTCGGCGCGCCGGTCGATGCCGAGAGCCACCTCGACCCCGTTCAGGCCCGGCATCTGGACGTCCAGGAAGGCGACCTGCGGCCGGTGCTCGTCGAACAGCTCCAGAGCTTCGTGGCCGTTGCGCGCCTCGGCGACGACCTGCAGTTCGGGCCACAGCCGCGCCAGGGCCGCGGCGAGCTGCTCGCGCAGCAGCGGCTCGTCGTCGGCGATCAGCGCCGTGACGGTCGTCATGCCGGGGCCGGCGGGAGGTGCAGCTCGACGCGCACGCCGTGCGGCGACTGCTCAGACATCTCGAGCCGCGCGGCGGGGCCGAAGAAGGCCTTCAGGCGCTCGCGCAGGTTGCTCAGCCCGGTGCCGGTGCCCGTGCCTTCGGCCCGCAGGCCGACGCCGGTGTCGACCACCCACAGCTCGACGCCGGCGCCGTCGGCCGCGCGTCGCGCGCCGACGTCGATGCGGCCGGGGTCGCAGCCGGGGTCGATGCCGTGCCGCACGGCGTTCTCGACCAGCGTCAGCAGCCCCATCTGCGGGAATGGCATCGCATGCAGCGCCGGCTCGACGTCGACCGTGAACGCCAGCCGGTCGGGCATGCGCATGAGCATCAGCTCGAGGTAGGCGCGCACCAGCCTGTCCTCGTCGCCGAGCGTCGCCGGCGCGGCGTCGTGCAGCTGCGGGAGCGCCGCGCGCAGATAGGCGATCAGGCTGCGGAAGACCGGCGCGGCACGCGGCGAGCCGCTGTCCAGCAAATGCTGCACGTTGGCCATCGTGTTCATCAGGAAGTGCGGCTCGATCTGGGCCGTCAGCAGCTGGAGCCGGGCGTCGGCTGCCTGTCGCTGCAGCGTCTCGCGTTCCAGCGCGAACTGCAGTGCCTGGGCCCGGAACTGGGCGTCCCGCTCGCGGTAGAGCGCGCCGAGCGCGAGCAGCGTGCCGATCACGGCGGCGCTGAGCGTGACCAGGACGTAGCCGCGCACGTGCGGGCCGGAGCCCAGGAAGGCAGACAAGTCGCCGCCGGTGGAGAACAGCTGCACGACCAGCGGCGACACGATCGCGCCGAGCGCGATCGCCAGCACCTGCGCCACCCAGCGCGGCATGAGCGTCTGCCGCCACGCGCCTGCCAGCACGAAGGCGAACAGCAGGACCAGGCTGACGAACAGCGTCTCGCCCAGCAGCTCGATGTAGGGGTTCTTCGTGACCGGCAGCAGCACCAGCGCGGCGACGACCGCCAGCATCACCACCCACCCGAGCTGGCGGCGGGTCGGGATCAGACGGGCGCGGTTCCATGTCTCCAGCGCGGGCGTGTCGGGTGCGGCAGCGTCCATCACCGACAGGTTATCGCCGCCGCCGCCGCAGTCAACGCATCAGTCCGGCCAACGGGACGAAGCGCGGAAAACGGTGGACGAAGGGCCCTGCCGACGAGGACCCGGGTGTCGCCGAGCGTGCGCGCCGACCGGGCGCCAGCGATCCCGGCGTCATCGCTTGGATTCAGCGCGGATCGGGTGCGAACCTCGGGAACGGATCGGGCATGGCGTAGACCGGCGCACGTCCGATCACGCCGCTCGCGACGAGGTTGGCGTAGCTGTCGTAGCGCACCTGGACGATCTCGGCCGGGGTCGTGCTGGCGCGCTCAAACGCGGTCTGCGTCGTCGGCGAATACTCGCGCTCGCCGTGGCCGGTGCCGAGCTTGTCGGCCTTGGCGACGTCGCGCTCGCGCATCGACGGCGGCGACGCGGCCGGGGCGGCGTTCGAGCGCTCGCTCGCCGCCGCGTCGGCGGCAGCGTCGACACGGCCACTCGCCTCACCCTGGGCGCGCCGCTCGGGCTGGGGCTGAGCCTTGTCGTCGTAGCTGCGGCTGGCCACGGGCGGCTGTGGCTCGAACGGTCGCTGCGCCGGCAGGGCCACGCGCTCGCGAAAGACCGCCGCGCCGATCACGCCGACATTGTCGGGACGACCGGTTCGGGCGGCGTACGAATCGGGCAGGGCGGTGAAGTAGAAGGCGGCCGCTTCGGTGAAGCTCTTGCGCCAGCCGGTGATCTCGGCCGACTGGTACGGCCCGAGGACGTAGCCGGTCTGGCCCACTGCGGCGGTGTCGCCGCTCACGGCGTTGACGCCATCCACCGAGAGGACGACCAGCACCCGGCTCGGCGAGCGGTTGGTGAGGCGCACGGCATAGCGGTCACCCGGCCGGCCGGCGACCCACGAGGCACCGCGATGGCGCCAGGTCGGCAGGGTCTCGCCGCGACTGCGGTCGACGATCTGCAGATCGACGAGGGAGCCGACGGCCTGTGCCGGCGGCGCGGCGCAGGCCGAAAGGGCCGCGGTGGCAAGGGCGGTGAGGAAGAGACGGCGGGTCGACATGGCGGGCTCCAGGCAGGGTGGCAGACCTGCTCTTGAACGGCCAGCGCGCCTGAACGGGGTGAAAGTCCTTTCAGGGCGATGGCGGCGGCTGCGCCCAGCGCTCCTCGTGCGAGCCCGGGGCCGGTGGCCAGAAGCAGCAGGTCGTCCAGGCCAGGCTCAAGGCCTCGTCGAGCACGGCCTTGGCGCCCTGGCTGGTGCGCCACCAGTGCTCGAGGTCGTAGTTCTTCGGCAGCGCGGCCCGCATTCCGACCTCCACCGAGGGGCCGAATGCGAGGCGGTAGACCATGCGCGAGCGGCGTGCGTGCACGCCTGCCGAGTAGACGTCGATCGCGGCGGGAGCGAGGCCTTCGCGCCGGATCCAGTCGCGCACGACGACCGCGCTCAGGAAGCTTCGGTCCTGCGCCGACGCAGGCGCGGGCGCTGCAGCGACTGCGACGTCGGCCAGGGCGTGGAGCTTCAGGTAGCCGGCGGCGCGGTCGGCGAAATTGGTCGCCGTCTGCCCTTCGTGCCAGCTGTCGATCGGGCCGCCCGAGGTGACGACGCGCTCGTAGCGCCCCGCACGGAAGGCGGCCGCGGCGGCGTCGAGCGCGTCCTCGTCGAGCCAGCCTTCGACGACGAGCAGACGGGCGCCGTGGCCGTCGGATCCGCGCGCCGGCTCGTCGACGAAGAGGAAGAAGCCCGCCGCACGGGCGCAGAGCAGGAGCGTCGCTGTCGCGACGACCAGGAAGACGAGGGCGCCCACAGGGGTCGGCCACCAGACGGTTCGTCGGTGAAAGAGGGCAGGCACTGGCGTTTGTGGGCACGCGTTGCGGGAAGGTGAATTCTCACCGTGAACGTTGGCACGCGATCGATCGGACGGCCCTGGCGGCACGCGCGCGCGTGCCGATATGGACGGATGAGGGGCCACGAAATGGCCACCGGTCCTTGCACGAGCACCCACTCACGAACGAATGAACGCCATGTCGAAGACCATTTTTCTCGCGCGCTCCGCGGCGATCGTCGCAATCGCCGCCCTGGGGGCCGCCTCGACCCACGCCGTCCCCCTTGCCACCGGCAGCTACGCGAAGACCGGCATCGGCGCCGAGTTCGACTCGCCGTTCGACAACCTCTACATCACCGGCCGCTCGCTCGACGTCGCGATGAGCGGCGGGTCGGTACCGCTGACGCTCGCGGACTATGCCTTCGAGGTCGGCCCGAACTGCTACGCCTGCAGCCTGAGGCCTTCGTTCGACGCGCTGATCGACGTCACCCTCGACGGCCTCACGCGTCAGCTCGACCTTGCCTACACGTGGAGCTCGACGGGCCCGATCGACTCGCTCACCTTCGCGTCGACCGCCCCCGTCCGCTTCGATTTCGCCGACGGCCGCTCGGTCACGCTCGCGCTGAACGACCTGGGCGCTCTCTCGAGCTCGGGCGACACGCTGCGTGGCCGTCTCGACGCCACCTTGACGGTGACGCCGGTGCCCGAGCCGTCGACCTGGATGCTGACGATCGCCGGACTGGGGGTCGTCGGCTGGGTCAGGCGGCGGCGCGCCTGACGCGGCAGCGCCGCCTCACTCGGCGGCTGGCTCGGCGCTGCGCGGACCGAAGGGAGTGATGCGGTTGCGCTCGACCTGCGCAGGCCGGCCGACCCCGCGCGAGGCCCGTGCCGGCTTCACCTTCGCGGCGACGAGAGCCTTCTCGGCCGCGGCGATTTCCTGAGCCAGGCGGTCGATCCGGCCCGCGGGCCACGGCTCCTCGCCATAGGCGACGGCCAGCTCAGCCTTCAAACGGCGATAACGCCCTGTCAGTTGCTCGAGGTCCATCGGTGCATTGAGTGTTGTGCAGTGCAGTATGGAACGACTCGATGACCGCGGATGTAGGACGGGCGCGACTTCTTCTCCCCTGTCGGGAGGAGATGTGAAGCCTGCCTGCCAACAATGTCACGCGGCACGCCGATCGGCTGCCGACCCCGGCATCGACTGACGGAATTGATTCGCAATTGAGGGGAGATTGGTGCCGGCGAGAAGAGTCGAACTCCCGACCTTCGCATTACGAATGCGCTGCTCTACCAACTGAGCTACGCCGGCGTTCGCGGCCGGCAAGTCGAACGCCGGGCGAGCATTGGATTCTAACGGAGGCCAATCACTGGAGCTCGAAGGGCTCCAGGCGCTTCGCGACGGCAGCGTTCTTCAGCGTGGCGTAGATCGGCAGGCCGTTGCGATAGGCCGGATAGTCCTCGCCCGCGATCAGGGGGCGCAGGTAGCGCCGGCATTTCTCGGTGATCGAGAAGCCGTCCTCGCTGATGAAGTCGCGCGGCATGAACTTCTCGACGTTGGCGACGTCAGCCAGATCGGCGACACCGATCCGGTAGCGGTACGGGTGATCGGAGGTGCGCTCTATCGTCGGCATCACGGCGTTCCTGCCCTTGAGTGCCAGCTCGACCGCGCGCTTGCCGAGCTCGTAGGCCTGGCGAACGTCGGTCTTCGAGGCGATGTGGCGGGCGGCGCGCTGCAGGTAGTCGGCGACGGCCCAGTGGAACTTGTGGCCGAGGGCAGCCTTGACCATGTTGGCGACGACCGGCGCCGCGCCGCCGAGCTGGGCGTGGCCGAAGGCGTCCTTGCTGCCTTGCTCGGCAAGGAAGGTGCCGTCGGCGTGGTGCGCGCCTTCCGACACGACCACCGTGCAGTAGCCGTGCTCCTTCACCAGCGCGTCGACGCGGGCGATGAACCTCTTCTCGTCGAACACGATCTCCGGAAAGAGGATGACGACCGGGATGCCGTGCTCCTCGATCAGGCCGCCCCCGGCGGCGATCCAGCCGGCGTGCCGCCCCATGACCTCGAGCACGAACACCTTGGTCGAGTTGCGCGCCATCGAGCGCACGTCGAGCGAGGCCTCGAGCGCCGAGACGGCCACGTACTTGGCGACCGAGCCGAAGCCCGGGCAGCAGTCGGTGATCGGCAGGTCGTTGTCGACCGTCTTCGGCACGTGGATCGCCTGCAGTGGATAGCCCATCGACTGCGACAGCTGGCTCATCTTGAAGCAGGTGTCGGCCGAATCGCCGCCGCCGTTGTAGAAGAACCAGGCGATGTCGTGGGCCTTGAAGACCTCGATCAGCCGCTCGTACTCGCGCCGGTTCTTCTCGAGCGACTTGAGCTTGTAGCGACACGAGCCGAACGCGCCGGCGGGCGTCGTGCGCAGCGCCTTGATCATCGCGGCCGATTCCTTGCCGGTGTCGATCAGGTCCTCGGTAAGGGCGCCGATGATGCCGTTGCGGCCGGCGTAGACGTTGCCGATCACGTCCCGGTGGGCGCGCGCCGTCTCGATCACGCCGCACGCCGAGGCGTTGATGACGGCGGTCACCCCGCCGGACTGCGCGTAGAACGCATTCTTCTTTCCTGCGGCCTTGGCCATGCGTGTCTTCCTAGGCGGTGGCGAGCGCGCGCGAGACGATCTCGCTCGTGTCGCTCGAGAGTTTCGGGGCCGCGGCGACGCGGGCGATGGCCGCCCGGGCGAGGCTGCGCTGCGGCTCGGCGAGCCGGCTCCAGCGATCGAGCGAGCGCGCGATCCGCGAGGCCAGCTGCGGGTTGAGTGCATCGACCTCGAGGACGCGATCGGCCCAGAACGCGTAGCCGGCCCCGTCGATGCGGTGAAACGCCGCCGCATTGCCCATGCAGAACGAGCCGATCAGGCTGCGCGCGCGGTTCGGATTGGCGAGCACGAAATCGGGGTGGCGCAGCAATTTCTTCACCCGCTCGAAGACGCGTCCCTCGCGCTCGGGCGCCGTCGCCTGCAGGGCGAACCACTTGTCGACAACCAGCGGGTCGACGGCGAAGAGCCCGTGCAATCGCTCGAGCGCGGCGTCGGCCAGTGGCGAGCCGGCCGAGGCGAGGGCATCGAGCGCGCCGAGTCGATCGGTCATGTTGGTCGCGTCCTTGAAGCGCTGCCAGGCGCGTCCCGGCCAGCCGCCGTCGCCGCGCTCGACGGCGTCGAGGCAAAGCATCGCCAGGCTCAGGTTGGCGAGCCTGCGCTTGCCCGACGAGACCGAGTCGGGCACATAGCCGCCGCGGACCTGATTGGCCTCGAAGGCCTGTTCCCAGTCTTCTTTCAGGGCCGTAGCGAGGGCGCGCTTCATGGCCTCCCGTGCAGCGTGGACCCGCTGAGGGTCGACCTGGTCGAGTTGCTCCGACAGATAGCTCTCGGTCGGCAGGGTGAGGACGAGTTCCTTAAACGCCGGGGCGAGCGACGGGTGGCGCAGCACCTCGCGCATCACGGCGACGAAATCGTCGTCGAGCGGCGGCATCGCCGCGTCGCTGCGGATCGCCGGAAGAAGTCGGTTCAGCGCCAGGCGCTGGCCGGCCTCCCAGCGGTTGAAGGGGTCGCTGTCGTGGCGCAGCAGGACGAGCAGGTCCGCGTCCGAGAGTCCGTCGACGAGCGTCACCGGCGCGGAGAAGCCGCGCAGCAGCGAGAGCACGGGTGGCTGATCGACGTCGACGAAGGTGAAGAACGAACGCGTCTCGTCGAGCACGAGAACGCGCGACGGCGATGCGGCGCTGGCCGGCTCGTCCTCCAGGCGGAGCGGCATCGCCCGGCCGTCGCGGCCGACGAGGCCGATCGCGAGCGGAATCACGAGCGGCTCCTGGGCGGTGCCGCCCGGCAGCGTCGACGCCTGCTCGAGGCCGAGCGTGTAGGTGCGCGAGGGGGCGTCGTAGCGGCCGCGTGCCGTCACCTTCGGCGTCCCCGCCTGCGAATACCAGCGCTTGAACTGCGCCAGGCGCTTCGCGAGCTCGCTGCCCGGGTTGGCGTCTGCGATCGACTGCGCGAAGTCGTCGCAGGTGACGGCCTGGCCGTCGAAGCGCTCGAAGTAGAGCGTCATGCCGCGGCCGAAGCCTTCGCGGCCGACCAGCGTCTGCATCATCCGCACGACCTCGGCGCCCTTCTCGTAGACGGTGGCGGTGTAGAAGTTGTTGATCTCGACGTAGCTGTCGGGCCGCACCGGATGCGCCATCGGCCCGGCGTCCTCGGGGAACTGCATCTGGCGCAGCGTGCGCACGTCGCCGATCCGCCGGACCGCGCGTGCCGTGGCGCTCGCCACCATGTCCATGCTGAACTCCTGGTCGCGAAAGACCGTGAGGCCTTCCTTCAGGCTCAGCTGGAACCAGTCGCGGCAGGTGATGCGGTTGCCCGTCCAGTTGTGGAAGTACTCGTGGCCGACGACCGACTCGATCGCCTCGAAGTCAGCGTCGGTCGCCGTCGCGGCGTTGGCCAGGACGTACTTGGTGTTGAAGATGTTGAGGCCCTTGTTCTCCATCGCCCCCATGTTGAAGTCGCCGACCGCGACGATCATGAAGCGCTCGAGGTCGAGCGCCAGGCCGAAGCGCGCCTCGTCCCACACGACCGAGGCGACGAGCGAGTTCATCGCGTGCTCGGTCTTGTCGAGGTCGCCGCGGCGCACGTAGACCTGGAGCAGGTGGTCCTTGCCGGAGCGCGAGCGGATGTGCTGCTCGCGCGCCACCAGATCGGCGGCGACGAGCGCGAACAGGTAGCTCGGCTTGGGGAAGGGGTCGTGCCACTTCGCGAAGTGGCGGCCGTTGTCGAGATCGCCCTGCTCGAGGAGGTTGCCGTTCGACAGCAGCACCGGATACGCCGCCTTGTTCGCGCGCAGGAGCACGGTGTACTCGGCCATCACGTCGGGGCGGTCGAGGAAGTAGGTGATGCGGCGAAAGCCCTCGGCCTCGCACTGGGTGAAAAAGCCACCGCTCGAGGTGTAGAGGCCCGACAGCCTCGTGTTCTTCTCGGGCGAGCAGGTGCTGCGGATCTCGAGCGTGAAGTCGCCTTCGGGCAGGTGGTCGATCACCAGCAGGCCGTCCTCGTGGCGAAACGACACCGACTCGCCGTTGGCGAGGCAGCGCGTCAGCGTCAGGTCCTCGCCGTGGAGCCGGAGCGGGCCGGCCGGGACGCCGCCGTTGCGCTGGACCTGCATCCGGTTGATGACCAGCGTCTTGGCCGGGTCGAGGTCGAACGTCAGGTCGACCTTCCTGATCCAGAAGGGCGGCGCGGCGTAGTCTTCGCGGCGGATGGTCGGGGCGCTGCCTTCACGCATGGAGGACTCCTCTTTGGTCTCTTGATTCTGTGATGCGCCGCGGCTCATACGCCCTGCTTCAGGCTCGCCTCGATGAACGGGTCGAGGTCGCCGTCGAGCACCTTCTGCGTGTTGCTGATCTCGAGGTTGGTGCGCAGGTCCTTGATCCGGCTCTGGTCGAGCACGTAGCTCCTGATCTGGTGGCCCCAGCCGACGTCGGTCTTGGTGTCCTCGAGCTTTTGCTGCGCCGCCATGCGGATGCGCAGCTCGTGCTCGTAAAGGCGCGAGCGAAGCATCTGCCAGGCCTCGTCCCGGTTCCGGTGCTGCGATCGGTCGTTCTGGCACTGGACGACGATGCCGGTCGGGATGTGCGTGAGGCGCACCGCCGAGTCGGTCTTGTTGATGTGCTGGCCGCCCGCGCCCGAGGCGCGGAAGGTGTCGGTGCGCACGTCGGCCGGGTTGATGTCGATCTCGATCGAGTCGTCGACCTCCGGGTAGACGAAGAGGCTCGCAAAGCTCGTGTGTCGGCCGCCGGCCGAGTCGAACGGGCTTTTCCTGACGAGCCGATGCACGCCGGTCTCGGTGCGCAGCAGGCCGAACGCGTACTCGCCCTCGACCTTGATCGTCGCACTGCGGATGCCGGCGACGTCGCCGGCGGTCTCTTCCATGACCTCGGTCTTGAACCCCTTTTTCTCGCAGTACTTGAGGTACTGGCGCAGCAGCATCGCCGCCCAGTCGCAGGCCTCGGTGCCGCCGGCGCCCGCCTGGATGTCGATGAAGCAGTTGCTCGGATCGAGCGGGTTGTCGAACATCCGCCGGAACTCGAGCTCGGCGATCGAGGTCTCGAGCTTGGACGCATCGGCGTCGATGGCGACGAGCCCGTCGAAGTCGGATTCCTCCTTCGACATCTCGTAGAGCTCGGTGTTGTCGGAGAGGTTCGACGTCAGATGGTCGATCGTCTCGACCACGACCTCGAGCGTGCGCTTCTCGCGGCCGAGCTCCTGGGCCCGCTTGGGCTCGTCCCAGACCTTGGGGTTCTCGAGGGCGGCGTTGACCTCGTTCAGCCGCAGCGCTTTGCGGTCGTAGTCAAAGATACCCCCGAAGGTCGTCCGTCCGGCGGGACAGGTCGGCAAGGCGGTTGCCGATGGCATTGATGTGTTCGACGTCCATGGGGGTCACTCGTTTCTGGCGGTGGCGCCGGGCCCGGGCGCGACCCCGGGTCAGGGGCGCGGCGGCGTGGCCGGCGAAGGGCGCGATTCTGACAGGAACGCCTCGACCAGACGGGCGATGTCCTCGGGCCGGTCGTGGTGGAGCATGTGGCCCGCCGGTCCGACGATGTGGCGATCGACGTCGGCGACGACCGACAGCCGCTCGTGAAACTCGGCCTTGGTGTAGCGGTCTCCCCACCAGACGCTCACGTCGCTGCGGTCGCCCTCGACCCAGAGGACGGGCGCCGTGATCCGGCGGTAGCACTCGATCCAGTCGTCGACCTGCGCCAGGATCGGGCTCATCCGCTTGTGGTTCGCGTCGGCAAGAAGCGCGCGTTCACCGCCTTGCCCGCTCGGGCCCGACCAGTGCTGCGCGAGCCATGCTGCCCGGTCGGGCCGCAGCAGCGGGTTGGTCTTCGTCAGGCGCGCGGCAACGGCGTCGAGGTCGGCATAGGGCCGCAGCTGCATCGGCGCCTTGAGCTCGTCGAGCCACTTCGCCATGCGGCCTGGCGCGTGCGACGGCTTCGAGCGCGGCATGCCGAAGCCTTCGAGGTTGACGAGCCGGCGCACCTTCTCCGGCCGCACGCCCGAGTACAGCATCGCGACGTTGCCGCCCATGCTGTGGCCGAGCAGGTCGATCGGCGCGCGCTCGGTGCCGAAGACGGCGTCGAGGACGAGCTCGAGGTCGCCGAGGTACTCGGCGAAGTAATAGGTGTCGGCGGCCGGCGTGTCGCTCGCGCCGAAGCCGCGCCAGTCGAGCGCGAGCACGTGGCGCTCCTCCTCGAGCGCGTCGACGACGAATTGGAACGATGCGGCCACGTCCATCCAGCCGTGGAGCATGACGAGCGACGGTCGCGCGCTGCCGGCGAGACCGGCATCGCCCCATTCGAGCAGGTGCAGGCCGAGGCCGCGCACCTCGACGAAGCGGCTGCGCGGCGCGCGTTTCGGGCGATAGGGTTCAGCGGACATCGGACTCTCGGCACAAGCGCGCGACACGCTCGGCGCGGATCGAACTGTAAGCGGCGGCTCGTGCCCGGCCTGTCGGCGAAGCGACAGGTCCGTGGCGTCGCCTCGGTGCCAGAATCGACGCCATGTCGAGCGAATCCACGACGTCGACCCGAGCCGAGGCCGGCTTCATCCTGCGCCCCGCCGAGCCGCGCGACGTCGAAGCGATCGTCGGCCTGATCCGCGGCCTCGCCGAGTACGAGCACCTCTCGCACCTCGTGCGCGCAACCCCGGAGACGCTCGCGCCGCATCTGTTCGGGCCGCGCCCGGTGGTCGAGTCGGTGGTCGCCGAGCGCGACGGGCGGGTCGTCGCCTTCGCGCTCTTCTTCACCAATTTCTCGACCTTCCTCGCCTTGCCCGGCCTCTATCTCGAAGACCTGTACGTCGAGCCCGAGCAGCGCGGCCTCGGCATCGGCCGGGCGCTGCTCGAGCACCTCGCTCGGCTCGCGGCGACGCGTGGCTACGGACGATTCGAATGGAGCGTGCTCGACTGGAACGCCGACGCGATCCGCTTCTACGAGCGCATGGGCGCGACGGTGATGCCCGAGTGGCGCATCTGCCGCATCGCCGGCGAGACGCTGCAGGCGTTCACGCAGCCCCCGCCGCGCCGATGACCCGGCCGCCGCGTCAGCGTCGGGTGGAGCCGAGCGCCGCCGCGATCACGACCGTCGATGCGGCGATCCATCCGTACACCACCGGAAGCAGCCCCAGCCCCGACGCGTACATCCAGGCATCGACGGCGTGGAGCGACACCGCCTGCACCGCCGTCGACGTGGCGACGACCAGCGTGGCGACGAGCGCGATGGTCGCGAGCCGATCGCCGCGCGCTGAACGCCACGCGACCGGCACGCACACGACGGCGACCAGCGCGACCGCGGCGAGCAGGCCGATCTGCCAAGGGGTTCGAGCCGCGTACCAGCCGTGGGCCTGCAGTGCGTCGTCGACGAGGTTGTGCAGGCGGTGCCGGGTGTTGAGCACGATCTCGAGGCAGAAGGCCGCCTGGGTCCACGCCAAGGCGCGCCAGGCGCGGCTGCCGTTGCGCGCTGCATGTGTGCAGGCGGCCGTGGCGAGTGCGAAGCAGACGATCCCCGTCATCTGGTTCGCGTTGGCGATGTCGACGAGCGGCATCAGGCGCGTCCCTGCCTTCGGTGTCGAGCCCCGTCGGTGAACATCGACATCGCCTTCCTCGCCTTCGTGCTGCTGTCGTGGCTGCCGTTTCGCTTCTGCCGGCCGGCCGTTGCGGTGGCGATTGTATTTTTCGGCGGCTGGGTGCTGCTGCCGGTCGGCCACTACGCGCCGGGATCGGTGGGCGCCGGGTTCCCGTTCTGGATCACGGGCCTGGTCGTCCCGTCCGACATGCTGCTCACCAAGGCCTGGGTCGCCCCCGCCGCGGCACTGCTCGGTGCCCTGGTCTTCGATGGTGCGACCGTGAGACGCTTTCATGCCAGTTGGGTCGACCTGCCGATCGCCGCCTGGTGCGCGTGGCCCGTGGTGCAGGCCGCGCTGCATGCCTTCTCCGATGCGGTCGTCGCGCGTCCGCCGGGATGGCTGTCGAGCCTCTACCTCGCAGGCTGCTGGGGCTTGCCGTGGCTCCTCGGCCGACTCTATTTCGCGGGCGCCGATGGCCAGCGCCTCCTCGCCGTCGCGATGACCGGCTCGGCGCTGGTCTGCCTGCCGTTCAGCCTGATCGAAGGGGCCATCGGTCCGACCGTCTACGACCTCGTCTACGAAGCGCATCCGCTGCGCGCCGACGGCGCCGATCGCTACGTCGGCTTTCGCCCGCTCGGCTTCTTCGAGGACGGCAACCAGTTCGGCATCTGGATCTCGCTGTGCGCGCTGGCCGCGCTGTGGCTGGCCGTCGCATCGCGCCGCGACCGCTTCGAGGCGCGGCGGCGCGCGGCGGCGGGAGTCGTCGTCGCCATGGCGCTCGCGGCGCAGTCGCTCGGAGGGCTCCTGATGCTCGCGATCGGCGCGGCGTTCCTGTCGGCCTGCCGCTTCCTCCGCCCGCGCGCGACGGCCATCGCGCTGCTGGCATGCCTGTGCGTCGGCGGCCTGATCTACGTCTCGGGCGTCGTCCCGGTGATGCGCATCGGTCGCGACACGGCGATCGGACGCCATGTCGTCGATGCCTTCCGGTCGGTCGGCCGGGGCTCCTTCACGTGGCGCGTCTCGCAGGATCAGAAGTTCCTCGCCGACGCGCGCGAGAACCTCGTCATCGGCAGCGCGACCTGGGACTGGTGGCGGCCGAAGGCGACCCGTCCGTGGGGGCTGTCGATGCTGCTCCTGGGGCAGTTCGGGCTGGTCGGCCTCGTCCTCGCGATGGGCTCGCTGGTCTGGCCGGCCCTGCGCGTCGCCTGGCGGTCGCCGCACGCGAGCGGCTGGCGTGACGAGGCGCTGCCCTTGATGCTTGCCACGGTCGTCGTCCTCGCAGCGCTCGACGGGCTGCTGAATTCGTTCTTCTTCTTTCCGGCGTTCGTCGCGGCCGGCGCACTCGCAAGATCGACCGTGGCGACTGCGCGCGCGCGCGGCGAGATCGTGCGCGTGCCGGCGCGCGCCGGATGACGCGGCCTTCGACGGAGACACCGATGCAAGCAAGAGACGACTGGGCGGCGCTGCATGCCGGCTTTCGCTGGGTGGTGCCCGGGCGATTCAACATCGCCGACGTCTGCTGCGCGCGCTGGGCAAAGGACACGCCCGACGCCGTCGCGATCCGCTACGAGCGAAGCGACGGCACTCTGCGCAACTACAGCTACCGCGAGCTCGACCGCGACGCCGATCGGCTTGCCGCGGCGCTGCGAAGGCTCGGCGTCGCGCGCGGCGACCGGGTCGCACTCGTCCTGCCGCAGCGCTTCGAGACGGCGGTCTCGCACATCGCGCTCTACCGGCTCGGCGCGGTCGCGATGCCGCTCTCGATGCTGTTCGGCCCCGAGGCGCTCGAGTACCGGTTCAACGACAGCGAGGCGCGGCTGGCGATCGTCGACGAGACCGGAATCGCCAACGTGCGCGAGGCGCGGCCGCTTTGTCCGAAGCTCGCGACCGTCGTCGCCGTCGGCGCCGCCGAAGGGCAGGGCGATGTCGACTGGTCGCATGCGCTGAAGGGCGAGCGCTTTCCGTTCGCCGCCGAGACGACGCGTGCCGACGACGCGGCCGTGCTGATCTACACCAGCGGCACGACGGGCCCGCCGAAGGGCACGCTGATCCCGCACCGCACGCTGGTCGGCAACCTGCCGGGATTCGTGTGCAGCCAGAACTGGTTTCCGCACGGCCTGGCGCCCGAGCCAGCGAACGACGCCGTGTTCTGGTCGCCCGCCGACTGGGCGTGGACCGGTGGCCTGATGGACGCGCTGCTGCCGACGCTCTACTTCGGCCGCCAGATCGTCGCCTGCCAGCGGCGCTTCTCGCCCGAGTTCGCGTTCGAGGTGATGGAGCGCCATCGCGTCACCCACACCTTCCTCTTCCCGACCGCCTTGAAGGCGATGATGAAGGCCGTGCCCGAGCCGAGGCAACGGCACACGCTGCACCTGCGCGCGATCATGAGCGCGGGCGAGGCGGTCGGCGACGCGGTCTTCGCCTGGTGCCGCGATGCGCTCGGCGTGGTGCCCAACGAGATGTTCGGCCAGACCGAGATCAACTACATCGTCGGCAACTGCGCCGTGCGCTGGCCGGCGCGGCCGGGCAGCATGGGGCGCGCGTATCCCGGGCATCGGGTCACGGTGATCGACGACGACGGCCGCGAATGCGCGCGCGGCACGGCCGGCGACGTCGCGCTGCACCGGCGTGACGTGCACGGCGAGCGCGACCCGATCTTCTTCCTCGGCTACTGGAAGCGCGACGACGCGACGCGTGCCAAGTTCACCGGCGACGTCGACGACAGCTGGTGCCGCACCGGCGACACGGCCGTCATGGACGAGGACGGCTACCTCTGGTACCAGGGCCGCAGCGACGACGTCTTCAAGGCCGCGGGCTATCGCATCGGCCCGAGCGAGATCGAGAACTGCCTCGTCAAGCATGGGGCCGTGGCCAATGCCGCCGTGGTGCCCAAGCCCGACGCCGAGCGGGGGGCGCTGGTCAAGGCCTTTGTCGTGCTCGCGCCGGGATTCGCCGCCTCGGGCGAACTGGTCGCCGAGCTGCAGGCGCATGTGCGCGGCAAGCTCGCGCCCTACGAGTATCCGAAGGAGATCGAGTTCATCGAGGCGCTGCCGATGACCACGACGGGCAAGGTGCAGCGGCGCGTGCTGCGCCTGCTGGAAGAGGAAAAGGCGAAGGCGCCGCGGCCTTGACGGCCGTCGGCGCCTTCGGCACGGGAGCGCGGCTTACTTGACCTGGCCGCGCAACTCGCCGCCCGGGTGAGCGGCGGTGTGCAGGTTGACGTACCAGAGTCCGGCCTTCAGGTCGGCGACCTGCGCCGCGGTGAGCGTCGCCGTGCCGGTGATCGGGCTGGCCATCGAGCCGGAGAACGGAACGACGACGCCGGCGTTCGCGCCGGGCATCGCCGGGCCGTGGAAGTGGCCGGCGGTGACCGGGCCGCTCGTGCCGGAATAGGTCACGGTCCACTTGAGGACGTTGCCGTCGAGGTCGACCTTGGCCGTGCCGGTGGCGCCGCTCGAGTTCGGCGGAACCTCGTTGGCGGCGCTGAGCGGCACCGTCATCGCGCCGCCCATCATCTTGGGGTTGGACATGCCCATCATGCTGCAGCCCGACAAGGCGAACGCAGCGGCGGCGAGGGTTCCAAGAGCGAAACGGCGAGCGATCATTTTGAAGTCTCCAGCTGGGTTGAACGGGAATGCGGCGAAGCCCGGGGAGCGCTTCGACTGGCCGGGAATCATAGGGCCAGCGCGGGGATACGCAGAGGGCGCCGCGTCGGATGAGATGCCGCCGGCGGGTGGTCCCGCGCCGCGCCCAGGGCCGTGGTCACGGCGCTATCCTCGCGCCATCATCTCCCCGGAGAGCCGCCATGCCCGACAGACACGACGCCCGGCACCGGGCCGGCGCCGAGCCGCGCCAGCCGTCGCCGACCGCGACGCGATGAGCCGCAACGATCCTCACGACCTCGAGCGCTTCGTCGCGGCGCAGGCGCTTGTCTACCCGCAGGTCGAGCAGGAGCTCGGCCACGGCCGCAAGGCGAGCCACTGGATGTGGTTCGTGTTTCCTCAGCTGAAGTCGCTCGGGCGAAGCGCCATGGCACGGCGCTTCGGCATCGCGTCGCCGGCCGAGGCCCGCGCCTACCTCTCGCATCCGCTGCTCGGTGCGCGCCTGATCGAATGCACGCGGCTGATGCTGTTCGTCGAAGGCCAGACCGCGCTCGAGGTCCTCGGCTCGCCCGATGACCTCAAGTTCCGCTCGTCGATGACACTCTTCGCCGCGCTCGAGCCGACGGCGCCGGAGTTCCAGCTCGCGCTCGCGAAGTACTACAGCGGCCAGGGCGACGAGGCGACGCTGCGCCTGCTCGGCAAGCGGTGAGGCGCCCGACCGCTCGTCACTCGACGGAGAGCACGCCGCGCCGCACCTGGTCCTGCTCGATCGACTGGAAGAGCGCCTTGAAGTTGCCCTCGCCGAAGCCGTCGTCGCCCTTTCGCTGGATGAACTCGAAGAACACCGGGCCGAGCATCGGCTGCGAGAAGATCTGCAGCAGCAGGCGCGGGGCGCCCTTGTCGGTGTTGCCGTCGAGCAGGATGCCGCGCGTCTTCAGCTCGGCGACCCGCTCGCCGTGGCCGGGCAGTCGCCGCTCGAGCTGCTCGTAGTAGACGTCGTTGGGCGCCGCCAGCAGCGGCACGCCGGCGAGCGCGAGCTTGTCGATCGTGCCGACGAGATCGTCGGTAAGCAGGGCGACGTGCTGGATGCCCTCGCCCTGGAACTGCATCAGGAACTCCTCGATCTGGCCCGAGCCTTTCGACGATTCCTCGTTGAGCGGAATGCGGATCCGGCCGTCCGGCGCCGTCATCGCCTTCGACGTGAGACCGGTGTACTCGCCCTGGATGTCGAAGTAGCGGATCTCGCGGAAGTTGAACAGGCGCGCATAGAAGTCGGCCCAGAACGTCATCCGGCCGCGGTAGACGTTGTGGGTGAGATGGTCGACCACTGTCAGTCCGTGGCCGGCCGGATGGCGGTCGACGCCGTCGAGGAACTCGAAGTCGATGTCGTAGATCGAGCGGCCTTCCTCGAAGCGGTCGATCAGGTAGAGCGGCGCGCCGCCGATGCCCTTGATCGCCGGCAGGCGCAGCTCCATCGGCCCGGTCGGGATCTCGAGCGGCTGCGCCCCGGCCTCGAGCGCGAGCCGGTATGCCTTGTGCGCGTCCTTCACGCGAAAGGCCAGGCCGCACGCCGACGGCCCGTGCTCGGCAGCGAAATACGCCGCCAGGCTGCGCGGCTCGCGGTTGACGATGAAGTTGATGCCGCCCTGGCGAAAGAGCACGACGTCCTTCGAGCGGTGCCTGGCGACGAGGGTGAAGCCGAGCTTCTCGAACACCGGCTCCAGCGTGCCCGCGACCGGTGCCGCGAACTCGACGAACTCGAAGCCCGCCAGCCCCATCGGGTTGTCGAACAGATCCTGCATCGCATCCTCCGTGCACCACTTCAGGCAGATGGTGCCAGAAGGCCCTGCAAAGCTCCGGCGCGCGCCGATTGCCGCTGTACAGTGAACAGCTTCTCCGCTTCGTCTTCCAGGTCACGTCATGGGAATACTCGACATCCTCAAGCAGTACGCCGACCCGGCCACGGCGCCGACCGGCAGCGTTGCAGGACACTTCGACCAGGTCGCCCAGCAAAGCTCGCTGCAGGACCTCGGCAACAGCGTCGCCGCGGCGTTCCGCTCCGATGCCACGCCGCCTTTCGGCCAGATGATCGGCGACCTGTTCGCCAAGTCCGATCCGAACCAGCGCGCCGGCATCCTGAACCAGATCGTGCAGTCGCTCGGCACCGGAGGCCTCGCGTCGATCGCCGGCGGCGTGCTCGGCCGCGTCCTCGGCCCCGCCGCCGCGAGCGGCGCCACGCCGCCCACGATCACCCCCGAGCAGGCCTCGCAGATCTCGCCCGCAGACGCCGGCGCGATCGCCGCCCACGCCGAGAAGCAGGACACTTCGATCGTCGACATGGCCGCGGCGTTCTATGCCCAGCATCCGACGCTCGTGAAGAGCCTGGGCGCCTCGGCGTTGGCGATCGCCCTCGGCAACCTGCACAGCAAGCGCTGAGCGAGTCGGCAGTCCGGCGGTGAGCGAACTCGCCGCGCGGGTCTTCGGCCCCTGGATCCTGCGCGTCGACCGACGGTCGCTGCGCGCCGATCTGGTCGCCGGCGTCCTCGGCGCCTTCCTCGTCCTGCCGCAGGCGCTCGCCTTCGCGACGCTGGCCGGGCTGCCGCCGGAGTACGGCCTGTACACGGCGGTCGTGCCGTGCATCGTCGCGGCGCTGTTCGGATCGAGCTGGCACGTCGTCTCCGGCCCGACCAACGCCAACTCGCTCGCCCTGTCCGCCACGCTGGCGCCGCTGGCAGCCGTCGGCTCGCCGCAATACATCGCGCTCGCCCTGGCAGTGACCATCATCGTCGGCGCGATGCAGCTCGTGATCGGCGTGCTGCGACTCGGCACGATCGCCAACTTCATCTCGCCGGCGGCCCTGCGCGGCTTCATGAGCGGCGCCTCGGCGCTGATCGCGCTCTACGCCTTGCCCGACCTGCTGGGCCTGGCGGCGCCCAGCGCGCACCGCCTGGGCAGCCTGGCCGAGGATCTCTGGATGCATCGTCACCAGGTCTCGCCGGCGGCGATGGCGGTGGGTGTCGTGACCATCGCCGTCGCGCTGGCGATGAAGCGCTGGCGGCCGCGCTCGCCGCACATGCTGATCGGGCTCGTCGCCGCGACCGTGCTCGCCTTCGCGTTCGACCACGGCTGGCTCGGCGGCTGGCGGCGCATCGACGTCGTCGGCGCGGTCCCGTCGATCTGGCCGCATCTCGTCGTGCCCGACGTCGAGCTGCGCAGCCTGCCCGACCTCGTCGGCATCGCTTTCGCGCTCACCATCGTCGCTCTCGGACAGTCGATCTCGATCGCCAAGGCGGTCGCCGAGCGATCCGGGCAGTACATCGACGCCAACCGCGAGTTCCGCGGCCAGGGTCTCTCGAACATCGTCGGTGGACTGTTCTCGTCCTACGTCTCCTGCGGCTCGTTCAATCGCTCGCTGCCCAACTACGAGTCGGGCGCGCGCACGCCGCTCGCCGCGGTGTTCGCCTCGCTCTGGCTGCTCCTGCTCATCGCCGTGAGCTCGTCGCTGCTGGCGCTGATTCCCGTCCCCGCGATCGCCGCGCTGCTGCTGCTCGTCTCGTGGTCCCTCTTCGACATTCCCGCCTGGCAGCGCCTCTGGAAATTCAGTCGCAAGGACTTCGGCGTCGCCGCGGCGACCTTCGTCGCGACGGTCTCGATCAAGCTGGAAATGGCGATCCTGCTCGGCACCATCCTGTCGCTCGTCACCTACCTGATGCGAACCGCCAAGCCGGCGATCCGGACGATGGGATTCGACAGCACGGCGACGGCGCGGCCCTTCGTCGTCATCGCCGACGCGGCGCACCCGCTGCCCGAGTGCCCGCAGCTGAAGATGATCCGGATGGAAGGCGAGGTCTACTTCGGCGCCGTCTCGCACGTCGGCGACCAGCTGCGCGACCTGCGCGCGCCCGACGCCTCGCCCAAGCACCTGCTGGTGATGGCCAAGAGCATGAACTTCATCGACCTCGCCGCTGCCGAAATGTGGCGCGGCGAGATGGTCGTGCGACGCCGGATCGGCGGCGACCTCTACTTCCACCGCCCGCGCGCGCCGGTGCTCTCGCTCTGGCAGCGCGTCGGCTTCATGGCCGAGCTGGGCCGCGACCACATCTTCCCGGCCAAGCGGATCGCGATCGCGACCATCTTCGACCGCCTCGACCGCTCGATCTGCGCGCACTGCACGATCCGCGTCTTCGAGGAATGCCAGGCGCTGCCACTGCCCGTCGACGGCAAGGCCGCAGACGCACTGGCGCCTGTCCGGGCCGACGCCCCGCGCTGACCCCGATTTCGGGGGGTTCGTCCCCCCGCGAGGGGATGAATCGGATCGCGCTGTCAGTTCCCATCGCCCGAATCCGCTTTATCGGATAGCAGCGGCGCGCGAGAAGGGCCGCCCCACCTTTCCAAGGAGAACGGCCATGATGAATCGACGACTGCGAACCCTCCTGGTCCTGCTGGCGCTTTGCGCGGGCTGGATCGCGTCCGCGCAGGCCGATCGCGACGACGACGACCGGCGCCGGCCGTCGGTGCCGCAGCTGCACAGCTCGCGCAACGCCAGCGGCGTCGCCACGACGATCAGCAGCAACGGCTTCATCGACACGCGCAATCCGTTCTTCCGCCCGCTCGGCACGAACGGGCGCAGCTGCTTCAGCTGCCACCAGCCGCAGGACGGCTGGTCGGTCACGCCGAAGAGCCTGCGCGAGCGCTTCGAGCAGACCCGCGGCAACGACCCGGTGTTTCGCCTCGTCGACGGCGCTGATTCGCCCCAGGCCGACGTCTCGACCTATCGGGCACGCGAGCGGGCCTACGGCATGCTTCTTTCGAAGGGGCTCTTCCGCATCGGCCTGCCGATTCCGGCGACGGCGCAGTTCGAGCTGGCCGCGGTCGACGACCCCTATGGCCACGCCAGCGCCGCGGAGCTGTCGCTCTTTCGCCGCCCGCTCGCGGCGACCAACCTGCGCTTCCTGAGCACGGTGATGTGGGACGGCCGCGAGACGCTGCGCGACCCGTCGTCGACGCTGTGCCTGTTCGGCACGATGACCTGCTTCGCGCCCCTTGGCGTCGATCTCGCGTCGCAGGCGAACGACGCCGTCATGGGTCATGCCCAGGCTGCGACGCCGCTCACGGCCGCGCAGCGCCAGGCGATCGTCGATTTCGAGCTCGGGCTCCACACGGCGCAGACGCGCGACGACCGCGCGGGCCGCCTGGACGCCCACGGCGCCCGAGGCGGCCCGTGGGCCCTGCAGGCCGTGCCGTCCTACTTCGGCATCAACGACACGCTGATGGGCGACTACCTCACGAACGTGAGCTTCTCGCCCGAAGTGATGACGCTCTACAAGGGCTGGCAGTCGTACATCGAGGACGCGCGCCGTCCCGAGGCCGAGGATCGCGACCGCGGTGTCGCCGTCGCGCGGCGCGCCGTCGCGCGGGGCGAGGCGCTCTTCAACGGCAAGCCGATCGCGATTGCCGGCGTCAAGGGCCTGAACGACGACCTCGGCGTCCCCGTCTTCCCCGGCACCTGCTCGACCTGCCACAACACGCCCAACGCCGGCGACCACTCGGTGCCGCTGCCGCTCGACATCGGCGTCGCCGACGCGAGCCGGCGCACCCCCGACCTGCCGCTCTACACGCTGCGCAACAAGACGACCGGCGAAACGGTGCGCACGAGCGATCCCGGCCGGGCGCTGATCACGGGCCAATGGAAGGACATCGGCCGCTTTAAGGGACCGACCCTTCGCGCCCTGGCGCCGCGCGCACCGTACTTCCACAACGGCTCGGCCAAGGACCTCGACGAGGTCGTGAAGTTCTACAACGACCGGTTCAACATCGGCTTCACCGACCAGGAGCGCGAGGACCTCGTCGCCTTCCTGCGGTCGCTTTAGCGCGCGGCGAAGGAAGCGCCGCGCGCGAGAGGAGCCTGCCATGCAAGACCTCTCGAAGTCTTCACGGAGCCATTCCGGTCGGTGTCGACGCGGTCCTGCCCGGCGCGGGCGCGGGCGTCGACCCGTCGCTGTCCGAGGCGTCCGAGGCGCTGCGTCTCGTGCCGGCTTCTGCCGACGAGCCGGCGCCGACGTTCTGATGCCGTTGTTACGCCGCGAGCCGCGCGCCCCGTCGCGCGTCGCACGGCGCCGGGAACGAGCGGGGGCACAATTTGCCCATGCCCGTCGTGAGCAAGTCCACGCTGGTGACGGAGGCCGTCTCCGAGGGCCCTCCCGTGCCCGGATCGAATCCGAGTGATGCGCTGTTCACGTCGCTCTATCACGAACTCCATCGCCTGGCCCGACGCGAGGCAGCGCGCGCCGGCCCGGGCGCGGTGCTCAGCGCGACGACCATCATCCACGAGGTCTACCTCGACATGTCGCAGCGCGATTCGCTCGCGTTTCCCGACCGCGCCCGCTTTCTCGCTTACGCGGCACGGGCCATGCGTGCGGTCGTCATCGATCGCGCCCGCGCCAGCAGCGCGCAAAAGCGCGGTGGTGCCCTCGTCATCACGTCACTCGACACCGAGACCGCGGAGAGCGTCGCCGAGCCCGGCACGCTCGCCGAGATCGGCGCCGCGCTCGACGAGCTCGCCGCCCTCGAGCCGGCCCTGGCCAACGTCGTCGACCTGAAGTTCTTCTGCGGCTTCTCGGTGGCCGAGATCGCGGCGCTGCACGGCGTCTCCGAGCGCACGGTGCAGCGCCAGTGGGAGAAGGCGCGCCTTCTCTTGTATCGGGCGCTCGGCCGCGGCGCATGATCGCCGCCGACGCCGAGCGCTGGAAGCGGATCAGTCCGCTGCTCGACGGCCTGCTCGATCTTTCGGACGAGGCTCGTGCCGAGCGGCTCGCGGCGATGCACCTCTACGATCCGGCGCTGGCCGACGAGCTCGCCTCGCTGATCGCCGACGCGGCGCGTGCCGAAGACGAGCAGTTCCTCGCCGGACACGCCGGCCTTCCCGCCGACCTGCGTGGCGGCGCGGCGCCGAGCCTGGCCGGCACGCGCATCGGCGCTTACGTGCTCGAGACGCCGCTCGGGCAGGGCGGCACCGGCGCCGTCTGGCGCGCGAGCCGTGCCGACGGCCGCTTCGTGGGCCAGGTCGCCGTCAAGCTGCTTCACCTCTCGCTCGTCGGCCGCACCGGCGCGCTGCGCTTCGAGCGTGAAGGCGCGATCCTGGCGCGTCTCTCGCATCCGCACATCGCCCGCCTGCTCGACGCGGGCGTGGCCGCCGGCGGCCAGCCCTATCTCGTCCTCGAGCTCGTCGAGGGCGAGCGCATCGACCGCTACTGCGATGCGGCCAGGCTCGGCGTCGACGAGCGCCTCCGGGTCTTTCGCGACGTGCTCGACGCGGTCGCCCACGCCCATCGCCATCTCGTCATCCATCGCGACATCAAGCCGAGCAACATCATGGTCACCGCCGACGGCAGCGTGAAGCTGCTCGACTTCGGCATTGCCAAGCTGCTGCGCGGCGAAGACGAGGTCGAGGCGGTCGACCTGACGGTCGAGCGTGGCGGCCTGCTGACGCCCGACTACGCCGCGCCCGAGCAACTGCGTGGCGAGGCGATCACGACGGCGACCGACGTCTATGCGCTCGGCATCCTGCTCTACCAGCTCCTGAGCGGCCGCCATCCGACGACGCGGCCGGGCGCGACGCCGGCCGACACGATGCGCGCGACGCTCGTCGCCGATCCTGCGCCGCTCCCGGGCGCGGTGACGGGCGGCTACGACTCGGCGGGACACGATGTCGAGCGCATCGCCGAGGAGCGCGGCACCTCGGCGCCGCGCCTGATGCGCGAGCTCCGCGGCGATCTCGAGAACATCGTCGCCAAGGCCCTGAAGAAGGCGCCGGCGGAGCGCTATCCGACCGTCGACGCCTTTGCCGACGACCTGCGCCGCCACGCCGTGAACGAGCCGGTGAGCGCGCGCGCCGATTCGTTCGCCTATCGCGCGACGCGCTTCGTGCGCCGTCATCGCGGCTCGGTCGCTGCCGGCGGATTGACGCTCGCCGCGATCGTGGCCGGCCTCGTCGGCACGATCTTCGAGGCCCGTCGCGCCGAGCAGCAGAGCGATCTGGCGCTGCACGAAGCGGCGATCGCGCGGCGCGAGCGCGACGAGTCGCTTCAGCAGCAGCTGCTTCAGCGCGGCAGCAACGAGTTCCTCCAGCTGGTGCTGCGCGACGCGGCCGGCGGCGATCCGGGTGCGATCCGAAAGCAGCTCGATCGGGCGACCGTCCTTATCGCCCGGACCCGCTTCGAGCAGCCGATCGTCAAGGTTGCGCTCCTGCGCCAGACCGCCGCGCGCTATGCCGAGCTCGGCGACATCGATGCGACGGAGCGCCTGCTGCGCCAGGCGATCGCGTCGATCCAGGGAACGGACCTCGCCGCGCCGACCAGCGGCGTGCCCGTGAACCTCGCCTGCAGCCTCGCGCGCACGCTCCACGAGATGAACGACCAGCAGGGCGCACTCGCCGAGGTCGACCGCGCCGACCGGCTGATCGCGGCGGGTGCGCAGGTCGAGCTGCCGAGCCGGGCGGCGTGTCGGATCCAGCGCAGCTACGTGGCGACCACGCTGGGCAACCATCGGGTCGCCGTCGGCATCCTGAAGGACACGCTGCGACAGCTGGCCGACGCCGGCGTGCGCGAGGGCGAGCAGCCGCGCGTCATCCGCAGCGCTCTTTCGATGGCCCTGGCAGCGGCTGGCGACAACGCCGCGGCGATGGCGATCGCCCGGCCGTTGCTCGCCGAGAGCGAGGCCGGTCAGGGGCGAGAGTCGATGGCCGTGCTGCGCCGGTCGTCGGTCGTCACCGGCCTGACGCGGACCGGTGGCGATCCGCTCGCGGCCACGGCGCTCGCCGAAGCGGACAGCGCACTCGCGGCCAGGCTTCTCGGTGGTGGCCGCGTCGATGCGGCAATCGCCCTCGAGCGCGGCCGCGGCCTGCTCGAGCTCGCGCGCTTCCCGGAGGCGGTGCAGGCGTTCGCCGAGAGCCGGCGTGCCGCCCTGGCGTCCAAGGGCCTGATCCACGTCCTGCCCGCGGGACTCGGCGAAACGGAGGCATTGCTTCGCGAAGGGCAGGTGGAAGCGGCCGACGATCGGTTCGGCGAGCTCGCTCCCCTGCGTGACGCTGCGGCAGCGCCGTTGCGCATCGAATCCTGGCGCGTCGCCGCGCTGCTCGCGATTGCCGAAGGAGATCCGGCCGCCGCCCGTCGCTCGCTGGACGCCGCCGAGCGCGAGGTCGGCACCGAAGGCGGTCCGTCGCATCCGCAGGCCTTCGCCATCGCCATGGCGCGCGGCGAAGCGCTTCTGGCCGATCGTCGCGCCGATGCCGGCGCGCTGGCGGTCGCCGATCGCGCCCTGGCCGCCGCGCGGCGCGTGGCGCTCGTGCCGGATCGCTCGAGCGACGTCGGGCGCGCGCTCCTCCTGCGCGCGCGTCTGCTGGCGATCGCCGGCCGCGCCGACGAGGCGCGCCGCGACGGCGCCGCCGCGCGCACCCAGCTCGCGCCGACGCTCGGGCCGACCCATCCCGAGACGCTCGCCGCGAGTGCGCTCGCGTCATGAGTGGCTACAGCGACATCCGCTGGAGCTCGCGCTCCCGATCGAGCCACTGATGCTTCAAGGCACCGCCGATGTGCAGCGCGAGCAACAGGTAGAGGACGTAGCCGAAGGCGGTATGGAACGCGCCGAAGAGATCGTGCAGCCGCTCCTTCGCGACCGGCTCGATGCCCATGACGAAGCCGATGCGGGGCCATGGCACGAGGCCGAACCACCGCATCGGATGCGTCGCCGCGTCTTTCCATGCCGAGTCGTGGAGCCAGCCCGACAAGGGCAGCAGCAGCATCAGCGCATAGAGCGCCCCATGCACCGCGTGGGCGGCGAAGCGCTCCCATCGGGCGTACCCGGGGGGCAGCGCCGGCGGCCGATGGACGATTCGCCAGAGGATGCGCATCAGCACCAGGCCGAGCACCGTGATGCCGGTCGACTTGTGGGTATCGATGACCGGGCGCACCCACTCGTCGGGCAGGAAGTCGGCGCTCAGCCCGAGCGTGACGTTGACCAGGATGAGCACCGCGATGAGCCAGTGCAGCACGACGGCGGTGCGGGTGTAGCGGTCGGTCCGGAGGGCAGGTTGCATGGCCGCTATTTCACACCCGCGCGAAACTTCGGGCTTCGCCACGAGTCGATCCGCGTCCGACGATCTTCGTGCTGCGTAGGATCGACATTCACTTCCGACCGCCCTTGACCGATCCTCTCGCGCCGGCCCTCGCGCTTGCCTCGTCGCGCCTGTCGCCGCCGCCCACTCCCACGCGCAGCGCCGTCATTCACAGTGCCGTGCTCGCGGCGTGGCTGACGCTTTTCGGCCTCGCCTTTCGCGAGGGCGGCATCTTCGCGTGGTCGGTCGGCCTGGTGTACATCGCCTACGACACCGCGCTGCAGGTCTTCGTCGGCTGGCAGACGTGGCGACTTCTTCGCCCCGTCGCATCGCCGCCGATCGTGGGCGCGCGGTGCCGCCTGAGCGTGATCGTCGCAGCCCACAACGAGGCGGCGGTGCTGCCGGCGACGATGGCCGCTCTGATCGCGCAGAGCGACGGCGCCGACGAGATCGTGATCGCCGACGACGGCTCGACCGACTCGACGTCGCTCCTGCTCGGCGAGCGCTACGGCCTGGCCACGCCCGCGCTCGGCGCCGAGAGCGCCGTCCGCGAAGGCGCCACTTCGATCGTCTGGCTGCGCCTGCCGCACGGCGGCAAGGCGCGCGCGCTCAACGCCGCAATCCTGCGCACGGGCACCGACATCGTCCTCACCGTCGACGGCGACACCCTGCTCGACGCCCGAGCCGTCGCGGCCGTTCGCCGCGCGTTCTCGGCCGAGCCGGCGCTGGCCGGCATCACCGGTGTGATCACGCCGGTGTGCCGGCCGACGCTCTCGGGCCGCTGCCTCGAGTGGTTCCAGACCTACGAGTACATCCGCAACTTCCTCTCGCGCTATGCGTGGATGCGGCTCGACAGCCTGCTTCTCGTCTCGGGCGCGTTCGCGGGCTTTCGCCGGGCGGCGGTGGTCGAGGTCGGCGGCTTCGATCCGGCGTGCCTGGTGGAGGACTACGAGCTCATCCATCGTCTGCGCCGCCACGCCGTCGACCGCGGCCTCGACTGGCGCTTTCGCGTTCTCGGCGACGCCCAGGCGCGCACCGAGGCGCCGGGCAGCGTCGGCGCCTTCCTGCGCCAGCGCCGGCGCTGGTTCGGTGGCTTCCTGCAGACGCAGTGGTGGTACCGCGCGATGGTCGGCGACAGTCGCCACGGCTGGCTCGGCCTGGCGATGCTGCCGGTGAAGGCGGTCGACACGCTGCAACCGCTCTACGGGCTCACCGCGTTCTTCCTCATCGTCGCCTACGCCGCGGCCGGGCGGCTCGACGTTTTGTTCCCGGTCGCCGGCGTGATCGGCGCCAAGATCGCGATCGACCTTGCCTTCCACCTCTGGTCGGTGCATCTCTATCGGCGCTGGGTCGACGATGCGCGGCGCGCCAGCTTCGGCGCGGCGCTGCTCGCGGCGATCGCCGAGCCCTTCACGTTCCAGCTCCTGCGCCATGCCGGCGCGATGCTCGGCTGGGTGTCGTTCCTCACCGGCGAGAGCCGCTGGGGGCGGCAGACGCGCTTCGGTCTCGCCGCCGATGCGGACGCCGAGGTCGCCGAACCGCCCGACGACCTTTCCAGGCGCTCGCGCTGACGCGGCAGAATCGCGCCGGAACCTTTCGGCGATGGCAAAGAGATCGGCCCATGTGAGCGAGACACCCGCGACGCAGCTTCTGCGGCGTGCAGGCATCGCCTTCAGCGAGCACGTCTACGACTACGTCGATCACGGCGGCACGACCGAGTCGGCGCGCCAGCTCGGTGTCGACGAGCATGCCGTCGTCAAGACGCTCGTCATGCACAACGAGAGGGCCGAGCCGCTGATCGTTCTGATGCACGGCGACAGGCAGGTGAGCACGAAGAACCTGGCGCGCGCGATCGGCGCGAAGTCGGTCGTGCCGTGCACGCCCGAGGCGGCCGAGCGGGCGAGCGGCTATCAGGTCGGCGGCACGTCGCCGTTCGCGACCAGGAAGGCGTTGCCGGTGTTCGTCGAGGCGACGGTGCTCGGGCTCGAGCGCATCTACATCAATGGCGGCCGGCGTGGCTACCTGATCGGCATCGCGCCGCAGGTCGTCGTCGAGCAATTGGGCGCGACCGCCGTGTCGTGCGCGATCTGAGCGGCGCGGCGCAGAATCGCTGACTCCTCGAGCCGCCATGACGATCACTCCCTTCCTGCCCGTCCTCGCCGCGATCGCCGCGTATCTCGTCGGTTCACTCTCGTTCGCGGTCATCGTCAGCAAGGCGATGGGCCTGAGCGACCCGCGCACCTACGGCTCGGGCAATCCGGGCGCGACCAACGTGCTGCGCTCGGGCAGCAAGGCTGCGGCTGCAGTCACGCTCGCCCTCGACGTCCTCAAGGGCTACCTGCCGGCAGCGCTCGCCGTCCATTTCGGGCCGGCGTACGGGCTCGGCGACGGCACCGTCGCGCTGGTCGCGCTCGCCGCCTTCCTCGGCCATCTCTGGCCGGTGTTCTTTCGCTTCAAGGGCGGCAAGGGCGTGGCGACCGCGGGCGGCGCGCTGTTCGGCATCGATCCCCTGCTCGGCGCGGCGACGACGCTCACCTGGATCATCATTGCCGCCTTCTTCCGCTACTCGTCGCTGGCGTCGATCGTGGCCGCCGTGTTCGCGCCGTTCTGGCAACTGCTGACGCAGGGCCCCGATCCGATCGCCGCGGCGGTCACGGTGATGGGACTGCTGCTACTTTGGCGGCACAGCGCCAACATCAGGCGACTGCTCGCGGGCACCGAGAGCAAGCTCGGCAACCAAGCGCCGGCCGCGCGGCCGGCGTCCGCCAAGCGGCGCCGCGCGGCGCGGCACTGACGGTGTCGCGTCAGTAGCTGAGCCCCATCGCGTCGCGCACCTCGCGCATGGTCTCGCGCGCCACGGTGCGCGCCCGCTCGGTGCCGACCTCGACGATCCAGTGCACCTGCTTCGGGTTCGAGAGATAGGTCTCGGCGCGCTCGCGCCAGGGCGCCTGCTCGCGCACGATCGCATCGATCACCGGCTGCTTGCACTCGAGGCAGCCGATCCCCGCCGTCGTGCAGCCCTCGACGACCCACGCCTTGGTCTCGTCGTTCGAGTAGACCTGGTGGAACTGCCACACGGGGCACTTCTCGGGATCGCCCGGATCGCTGCGGTGAACGCGCGCCGGATCGGTCGGCATCTTGCGGATCTTCTTCGTCACCTCGGCCGGCTCCTCGCGCATCGCGATCGAGTTGCCGTAGCTCTTGCTCATCTTCGTGCCGTCGAGGCCGACGAGCTTGGAGGTCTCGGTGAGCAGCGAGTCCGGCTCCACGAGGATCGTCCGCCCGGTGCCGCGCAGCTCGCCGTCGAGCCGCTCCCGGTCGTCGGCCGAGAGCGAGCCGCTCGCCGCGATGACGGCCCGCCCGCGCTCGAGCGCCGCGACGTCGCCGCCCTGGCGATAGGCGTGGCGCGCCGCTTCGAACGCCTTCGCGCGGTCCTTGCCCAGCTTCTTCAGCGCCGCCTTGACGAGCGAGTCGAAGTCGGCCTCGCGGCCGTAGAGATGGTTGAATCGCCGCGCGACCTCGCGCGTGATCTCGACGTGCGGCACCTGGTCGACGCCGACCGGCACGAACGCGGCCTTGTAGATCAGGATGTCGGCCGCCTGGAGCAGCGGGTAGCCGAGAAAGCCGTAGGTCGCGAGGTCGCGGTCCTTCAGGCGCTCGATCTGGTCCTTGTAGGTCGGCATGCGCTCGAGCCAGCCGAGCGGCGTGCCCATCGCCAGAAGCGTGAACAGCTCGGCGTGCTCGGGCAGGCGGCTCTGCACGAAGATCGTGGCCTTGTCCGGGTCGAGGCCGGCGGCGAGCCAGTCGGTGACCATGTCGTAGACCGACTTCTCGATCACGTCGCGCTCTTCGTAGTGCGTCGTCAGCGCGTGCCAGTCGGCGACGAAGAAGAAGCACTCGTACAGGTCCTGCAGGCGGACCCAGTTCTTGAGCGCGCCATGCCAGTGGCCGAGATGCATCGCCCCGGTCGGGCGCATGCCCGAGAGGACGCGCCGCGCCGCCTCGGGCGCGGCCGCAGCCGCTTCGGTGTTCACTGCGGCGCGGGTCGTCGCGGGTTGATCGCTCATGGGCTCGGGTCGGCCGAAAGCAGTCGATTGTAGGTAGCCGCCTCGAGGGGGCCGATACACTTCGCGCGCCGATGAAGCAGATCGTCATCCTCATCTCCGGCCGCGGCTCGAACATGGAGGCGATCGTGCGCGCCTGCGCGAGCGAGCGCTGGGACGCGCGCATCGCCGCCGTCATCAGCAACCGCGCCGACGCCGCCGGCCTCGCGTTCGCGAAGTCGCACGGCATCGCGACCGACGTCGTCGATCACCGCGCGTTCGCCAGCCGCGACGAGTTCGACGCCGAGCTCGCGCGCCGGGTCGAGGCCAGTGCGCCGGACGTCGTCGCGCTCGCCGGATTCATGCGCGTCCTCGGCGCGGGCTTCGTCGGCCGCTTCGAGGGGCGGCTGGTCAACATCCACCCCTCGCTGCTGCCGGCGTTCCCCGGGCTCCAGACGCATCGGCGCGCGCTCGAGGCGGGCTGCAAGGTGGCGGGCGCGAGCGTCCATTTCGTCACCACCGAGCTCGACCACGGGCCGATCATCGGCCAGGCCGTCGTGCCCGTGCTCGCCGACGACACCGAAGGCTCGCTCGCCACGCGGATCCTGGCGCAGGAGCACGTGCTCTATCCGCGCGCGATCCGCTGGCTCGTCGAGGAAACGCTCGAGTGCGTCGGTGGGGTGGTTCGCCACCTCGACGGCGAGGCGCAGGCGATCGGCGTCGGCCTCAGCCGCTGAAGAAACCGGCGGCGGCGTTGATCGAGAACGCCAGGATCGTCGTGTTGAACACGAACGACAGGATCGACTGGAACAGCACCAGGCGACGCATGGCGCGCGTCGTGATGCCGACGTCGGACGTCTGCGCCGTGACGGCGATCGTGAACGAGAAATACAGGAAATCGGTGTGGTCGGGCTCGAAGCCCTTGGTCGAGCCCGGGAACGAGAGCCCGTTGTCGGGCTCCTCGCGGTAGTACGCAGCCGCGTACGTCAGGCCGAACAGCATCGGCAGCAGGAGCCACGAGCCGACGACGGTGACGAACGCGAAGAGCAGCGGCGCCAGCATGTGATGCGGGCCTGCGGCCTTCGCCGCGATCAGCTCGAAGACGATCGCGACGAGGCTCATCACCGACGCCAGCACGACGACGACGAGGACGATCGGCGCACTCTCCGCCTGTGCCAGCGCGACCCGCTTGATGTGGCCGGTGTCGGCGTGGAGCAGGGCGACGGTGACCCACGCCAGGTAGAGCCAGCACAGCACGTTCCAGCCGAGCAGGGCGCGCGTCAGCAGCGACAGGTCGACCGGCCAAACGGCGCCGACCAGCAGGCCGGCCACCGCGCACACGATCAGGCGCCGGTGCGCCAGCATGTGTCCGGGAGGCCGGGACTGAACGGTGGAGGTGCGGGTCACGGAGGGTCTCGCCTCGACCCACTGCGCAGCCGAGGCGAGACGCACAAGGATAATCGCCTCGATGCATCCCAACGCACTGCTCGAGGTCGCCACCGAGCTCGTGCACCGCGTGCTGCGCTTCGAGCATCCCGCCGACCGCGTCGTCGCCGACCTCTTCCGCGAGCAGCGCATGCTCGGGGCGCGCGACCGCAAGACGCTGGCCGACGGCGCCTTCGAGCTGATGCGAAGGCTGCCCCTCTACCGTCACCTGGCAAGTCCGGCCAACGGCGGACGAGGCGAGATCGACCGGCGCCTGGCAATCCTTTCCTGGCAGGGCAACGACGGCGTCCTGCGCGCCGCGCTCGACGAGCGCGAGCGCGAGTGGGCGGCCCGGTGCCAGGCCTTCGACCGGGACGCGCTGCCGGCGCGCCTTCGCCACAACCTGCCCGACTGGCTCGCCGAGCCGGTCGAGGCGCGTCTCGGCGGCGAGTTCTGGGCCTGGGTGGCGGCGAACGATCGTCCCGCGCCGCTCGACCTGCGCGTCAACGCCCTGAAGGCGGGGCGCGACGAAGTGCTCGGCCGCCTGGCGAGCGAAGGCTTCGAGGCCGCGCCGACGCCGCACTCGCCGCTCGGCATCCGCGTCGAGGGCAAGCCGGCCGTGATGAAGCTCGACCTTTTCGCGCAGGGACTGGTCGAGATCCAGGACGAGGGCAGCCAGTTGCTGGCGCTGGCCCTCGGTGCCAGGCGCGGCGAGATGGTCGTCGACTTCTGCGCCGGCGCCGGCGGCAAGACCCTCGCCCTGGGCGCGCAGATGAGGAACACCGGCCGTCTCTACGCCTTCGACGTGTCGGGCCATCGCCTTGCCGCGCTGAGGCCGCGCCTGGAGCGCAGCGGACTGGGCAATGTGCATCCGGCGCAGATCGCCCACGAGCGCGACGAGCGGGTCAAGCGGCTGGCCGGCAAGGCCGATCGGGTGCTCGTCGATGCGCCGTGCACGGGCTCGGGAACCTTGCGCCGCCATCCCGACCTGAAGTGGCGCCAGTCGGCTGAGACGCTCGCGGCGCTGGCGCCGCAGCAGCGCGCGATCCTCGCGGCCGCGTCCCGGCTGGTGAAGCCGGGCGGCCGGCTGGTCTACGCGACCTGCAGCGTGCTCGATGCGGAAAACGAG